>NZ_JBQVNP010000109.1:0-17203 GCF_052436255.1 Roseateles sp.
CGTCACGGCCGCCGAGCAGCTGCATCTCCTGGGCAATGATCTCGGTCGTGTAGACGTCCTTGCCTTCCTTGTCCTGCCACTTGCGGGTCTTCAGACGCCCTTCCACATAGAGCGGACGGCCCTTCTTGACGTATTCGCCGACGATCTCGGCCAGGCGGTCGTTGAAGACGACGCGGTGCCATTCGGTCTCTTCCTGGCGCTCGCCGGTCTCGCGGTTCTTCCAGTTGCGGGTCGTCGCCAGGCTGAGGGTGACCCAGGCGCCGCCGCTGGGGTTGTAGCGGACCTCGGGGTCTTTGCCGACGTTGCCGATGAGGATGACTTTGTTGACGCTGGCCATGACGCTCGCCTGAATTCGATGGGGAAGGGGCGAATTATGCCGAGGGGCCTGTCGCGCTTCGTCAGCAACACCCCGGAGACCGCATCCCGCACCCCGGGGCCCGCACTTCGTCTCCCCGCCCGCCGGGCGCCCGGCGGGCGTCCCTAAGATGAAGTCATGAACCTGCCCAGCCAGCCCCAAGGCAACCGCCACCGGAATGCGCGGATGTGGTTGGCCTATGCTGGTGGTTGCGCGCTGGCCTGGTGCCTGTTCGTGCTGGCGGGCAGCGAGTTTGACCGCGGGCTGGACCCGTTCTGGCTGGCGGTCTACCAGGCCACCACCATGCTGTGGGCGCCGATGCTGCTCGGCATCGCGGTGTGGCCGGTGGCGCGCCTGTTGCACGGCAGCGATGCCGGCCCGGCCGCCGCCGCGCTGGCGCATTGGATTGCGGCGCTGTCGTTCGCGGCGCTATGGCAGGCGGGTGAGTTCGCCGTCAATGCCGTGCTGTTCGGCGCCGACCACGCCAGCGCCGTGCTGCTGGCCGGGTTGCTGTGGCGCTCGGTGTGGGGCGTGGTGGTGTACGCCACCATCGCCACGGCCTTCACGGCCGTGCTGCAGGCGCGCGCGGCGCGCTCGGCGGCGGTGGCCACGGCGCAGGCGGAGAGCGCGCTGGCCAAGGCCGAGCTGTCGGCCATCAGCGGCAAGCTGAACCCGCATTTCCTGTTCAACACGCTGAACTCGCTGATCGCGCTGACCCGCAAGGACCCCGCCGCCGCGGAGGCCGCGCTGCTGAAGTTCGCGTCCATGTTGCGCTATGTACTCGACACCAAAAGGGGCGCCGAGGACCGGGTGATGCTGTCCGACGAGATCGACTTCCTGCGCGACTACCTCGCGCTCGAAGCTCTGCGCCTGGGCGCCCGCCTGCGCGTGGACTGGGAGCTGGAGGAACGCGTGCTGGCCGACGAGCTGCCGCCGCTGACATTGCAGCCGCTGGTGGAGAACTCCATCCTGCATGCCGTGGCCAACCGCAAGGGCGGCGGCCGCGTGACCATCAGCGCGCGCCGCAATGCGCTCAACCAGGGCCTGGACCTGGCCGTGGCCGACGACGGCCCGGGTTGCGAGCCCGAGGCGCTGGAGCCCAAGCCAGGCCAGCGCCGCGGCGTTGGCCTGGCAGCGCTGAAGAAGCGCTTTGCGCTGGACTACAACGGCCAGGCGCGCCTGCGCATTCACACCGCCCCCGGCGCGGGCTTCCGTGTCGACCTCTTCATTCCACAGACATGAACACGACCACCGTTCTCATCGCCGAAGACGAACCCCTGGCCGCCGAGGCGCTGGCCGACTGGGTCAAGGCCACGCCGGGCCTGCAGCTGGTCGCCGTTTGCGAAGACGGCGACGACGCGCTGGCCAAGATCCGCGCGCTCAAGCCCGGGCTGGTGCTGACCGACATCCAGATGCCCGGCCTGACGGGTTTGCAGGTGGTGCAGGCGTTGCAGGGCGATGCGCACCAGCCGCGCATCATCTTCACGACGGCGTACGACCAGCATGCGCTAACCGCCTTCGAGCTGCACGCGGTGGACTACCTGCTCAAGCCCTTCTCGCGCGAGCGCTTCGACGAGGCCGTGCAGCATGCGCTGCGCGATGCGGCACCCAGCACGGCAGAAGTGGCACAGGCTTTGGGCAGTGCGCACGACGCGCCGCTGACGCGGCTGCTGGTGCGCGACCAGGGCAAGATCTTTCCGCTGCAGGTCAGCGACATCGAGTGCCTGCGCTCGGACAACAAGTACACCGCCATCACCGCCAAGGGCCGCAGCTTCCTGGTGCGCCTGCCGATTGCCGATTTCGAGACGCGGCTGGATCCGACCCGCTTCCTGCGCGTGCAGCGCGGCTGCATCGTCAACCTGGATTTCGTCGACAGCCTGACGCCGGACGAGAACTCGCAGCTCGTCGTGCAATTGCGCGACGGCACGCGCATCACGGCCAACCGCGAGGTGTCGAAGATGCTCAGGGAGCAGTCGCTGTGAAGCGCATCAGCGCCCATGTCCTGACCTGGCTGCTGGTGGCAGCGGGCCTGGCCCAGGCCCAGCCCCAGCCCCAGCCCCAGCCGCACTCGCCGGCCCAGCCTCTGCCGCACCCGGCGCCGCACACGGTGCCGATGCCCGCCTTGCCGCCGGCGCCGGCCCTGCCCGCGCTGCCAGCGCCCCCGGCCCTGCCCGCCGAGCCTGGCCGCATCTATGCGCCCGGCCCCTTCGACAGGCTGGAGCTTGGCGGCGCGGCGCGTGACGTCCTGGTGCAGGGCGAGCGCGACCAGTGCTTCATCGCCGGCGACGAGGAGGTGCAGAAGAGCGTGGAGGTGGTGCTGCGCGGCAGCCAGCTCGTCATCCGCCCGGCCGGTGGCTGGAAGTTCTGGCACAACAGCAACAAGCTGTTCGTGCAGGTGGAGATGCGCGACCTCAGCCAGCTGACCATCTCGGGCGCCAGCAATGTGCATGCGCCGGGGCCGCTGCAGCTCGGCGTGTTCCGGCTGGACATCAGCGGCGCCGGCAGCGCGCGGCTGGACCAGCTGCAGGCGCGACAGCTCAACTTCGCCATCTCGGGCGCGGGCGACGGCCAGATCGGTGGCCGGGTGAAAGACATGACGCTGCGCATCTCCGGCAAGGGCAAGGTGGCGGCTGAACATTTGCAGGCGCAGCGCGCCCGCGTCAGCGTCAGCGGCATCGGCAATGTGCTGCTGTGGGTGACGGACGAACTCACCGCCAACATCTCCGGCGTCGGCTCGGTGGACTACTACGGCAGCCCCAACGTGCAGCGCTCGGTGTCGGGCATGGGCTCGATCAGCGCGCGCGGTGAGCGGCGGCCCTAGGCGCCACCCCGGATCGTGCCTACGGCGGGCTTGAGCGGCCCGAAGAATGGCATCGCCAGGCGGCAAGCAGCCCGCCCAGGGACATCAGCCACAGCGCAGACGGCTCCGGCACCGGGGCGAAGGACTCGGCCCAGTTCAGCCCCGTGGGCGACACGATCGTGAACAGCGTCAGGTCTGCCGGCACGTACAGGCCGCTGTTGGGGTCGAGCACCGAGATGGCGGAGACGCCGTTCCAGTACGAGGAGTGACCGAAATCCGCGGTCGCCGAGCCGGCGGCGCTGAAGCTGCACTGCAGGTCCGTGCCGCCGCAGTCGACCTTGCGGGTGTGCAGCGTGAGGCGCTCGATGAGCGTGAAGGCCGAACCCAGCGTGACGGTGGTCGTGATCTCGTGGATGCCCGAGTAGTACAGCGGCCCGCCGGCGACGGCGCTGACGTTGGCCACCGGGAAGCCGCCGGGAAAGTTCGGGTTGGATTTCGCTGTCCAGGTTCCCAGGAAGGAATTGATGTTGCTGCCCACGCCGAAGAAGAAGTCCACCGAGCCGTAGCCGCCGCCGGTCGGGTCGATCAGGCCTTGCAGCGTCACGCCCATCGTGACCTTGGCCTGCATGCCGTTGAAGCCGGCGGAGCTGATGGTGATGTCTTCCGAGTAGGCGGCATCGGCATGCGAGTCGCCGATGCTGTTGCCCGCCGAGCCGAAGCTGGAGGCATAGAGCTTGATGACGCCCAGCTGCACCGAGGCGTCGGCCGTGGCGCCGGCGCCGTTGCCGGCGGCGGCTGACGAGGAGCTGAACGCGCCGCTGTCGACGTCGACAAACGGCGGATCGGTCGACTTGCCCAGGGCGCTGGCCGACGTCCTGGCGATCGTCGATGCCGCGGTGGCCGCGAAGGCGCAGCCGAGGGCGGTGAGGCCCACCAGGAGATGACGGAAGTTCATGGAGCCACTCCTTGACGGCCCGGCGAACGCCGGGCTCAGGGCGTTCTACGCCGCTGCGGCAAGAGGGTCAATCGATGCGGGCCGGCTCCCCCTAGGACGTCCGGCTACGTGTTGATGATGAAACGCCGTGCCCAGCGCCGCGCTGGGCTGTCCCTAAACTCCCGGCCACATTGCAGGGAGGACCATCATGGTCGCGTGGAAGAAGGCCGTCATGGCCCTGGTCGGCGTGGGCGTCCTGGCGGGCGCGGGTTGGTGGGCCTGGCAGAAGCAGTCGGAGCCCAGCCTGCCGAGCAGCGCCGAGATCGGCGGCGAGCAGGCGGCCTTCGCGCTGTTGGACTGCAAGGCGCGCCTGTTCGACGGCTCGCCGGCCATCGCGCTGAGCTTCACGCAGCCGCTGGCGCCCAGGCAGGACTTCGGCGCCCTCGTCACCGCGCAGGAAGGCGCCGCGCCCATGGTGGAAGGCGACAAGAAGACGCTGCCGCCAGCAGCCAGCTTCAAGCCCCTGCCCGCCCGCTGGGTGCTGGGCGACAACCCGCGCGTGCTCTACCTGCCCTTCGTCACGCCGGGTCGTAGCTTCAAGTTCAGCTTCAACGCCGAGCTGGCCGCGCGCGGTGGCGCCAAGCTGGCGACCGCGCAGGCCTGCGACGCAGTGAGCGAGGCCATGCCCGACAGCTACTACTTCGCCAGCCGCGGCCTGGTGCTGCCGGCCGGCCAGAACGGCGGGTTGCCGGTGGTGACCATCAATACGCCGGAAGTGGATGTGCAGTTCCTGCGCATCAAGCCGGCCTCGCTGCCGGCCTTCCTGGAGCAGGTGGGCGGCCGGCGCGAGCGCGGCAACGTCGACACCGGTGAAGAAGACGGCGAGGGCGCCTACTACGACGGCTACGGTGACAACCAGCGGCGGCTCAAGGGCACCGTCGGTGGCTGGGCGCTGGATGAGCTGCGCGCGATGAGCGACAGCGTCTACCTCGGCCGCTTCACGACCGACGCGCGGCCCAACCGGCGCAACGTCAGTTTTCTGCCCGTGGAGGGCATCAAGGAGCTGCAGGAACCGGGGATCTACGTGGTCGTCATGAACCAGCCGGGCCGCTTCGGCTGGGACTACCAGGTGACGCACTACTACGTCACCGACATCGGTCTGCACCTGCGCCGGCATGCGGCCCAGATCGACGTATTCGCCACCTCGCTGAAGAGCGGCGGCGCGCTGTCGGGCGTGGAGATGAGCCTCGTCGACGAGAACGGCAAGGCCATTGCGCAGGTGCAGACGGATGGCGACGGCCATGCGGTGTTCACCGGCAAGACGGACCAGGCACGCGCGGTGCTGGCGCGGCGGGGCGACAAGGAGATGTCGGTGCTGTCGCTGCGCGACGCGGCGCTGGACCGCAGCGAGTTGGAGGCCACCGGCCACCCGGCGCGCAGCAACAAGCTGTTCGTCTACGCGGGCCGCGACCTGTACCGGCCGGGCGAGAGCTTCCAGCTGTCGGTGCTGGCGCGCGATGCCGATGGCAAGCCTTTCCCGAAGCCGCTGCCCGTCACGTTGACGGTGAAGAAGCCCGATGGCAGCAAGCTCGTCGAGCAACTCGTCCAACCGGGCAAGAGCGGTGGGGGCTACTACCCACAGAGCATCACGCTGCCTGCCGACGCGCCCACTGGCGGCTGGACCGTGCAGGCCCGCATCGACCCTGGCGCCAAGACGCCGGATGCGCAATGGGCCTTCAAGGTCGAGGAGTTCCTGCCCGAGCGCATGAAGCTCACGCTGACCGCGCCCGAGGCGACGCTGAGCGGCAGCGGGGGCGTGACGGTGGATGTGCAGGGCGACTACCTGTACGGCGCCCCCGCCGCGGGCAACCGCCTGCAGGGCAGCGCCTACACCGAGCGCCTGGTGATGCCGCTGCCGGCCAAGCTGCCCGGCTTCGTCTTCGGCGACCTGGCCGACGACAAGGCGCGCAACCGGCAGGACCTGGAAGAGCAGGAACTCGACGCCGACGGCAAGGCCAGCGTGGACGTGGCGACAGCCTTCGGCGAGCGCAAGTCGCCGATGCGCCTGCGCGCGGCCTTCAGCCTGCTGGAGTCGGGCGGCCGGCCGGTCGTGCGCACGCTGGAGCGCACCTGGTGGCCGGCGCCGGTGCTCATCGGTGCACGGCCGCTGTTCGACCGCAACGTGTCACCCGAGAACGGCCTGGCGGAGTTCGAGCTGGTGCGCGTGGATGCGGCCGGCGGCTTCAAGCCGGCCCAACAGGTGCAGCTCAAGTTGATCTACGAGGAACGCCAGTGGTATTGGCGTTATGACGATGGGCGCGGCTGGCATTCGGGGTTCAACGTGACGGAAGAACTGGTGGAGGCGCGCACGCTGGCGCTGATCCAGCGCACCAAGGTCGCGCTGCCCGTGCGCTGGGGCCGCTACCGCCTGGAGGTGAGCGACCCCGACACCGGGCTGGCGTTGCGCTACGGCTTCTACGCCGGCTATGGCGCGCAGGACGCCGACGACATCGGCAACCGGCCCGACCGCGTGCAGCTGCAGCTCAAGGGCGCGCCCTTCAAGCCGGGCGATGTGGCCAAGCTGGCCATCAAGCCGCCGCATGACGGCGAGGCCATCGTCACCGTCGAGGGCGACCGCGTGCTGTGGACCAAGCGCATCGGCGTGAAGACCGGCGGCACGGACATCGAGATCCCGGTCGATGCGGGCTGGGCGCGGCATGACCTCTACATCACGGTGGCCGCCTTCCGCCCTGGCAGCGAGGGCGACCGCGTGACGCCCGCTCGCGCGCTGGGCCTGGTGCACCTGCCGCTGACGCGCGAGGACCGCAAGCCCAAGGTGGCGCTTGCGGTGCCGGCCAAGACGCAGCCGTCCGTGCCGCTGCCTGTCAGCGTCAAGGTGCCGGCATTGGCCGGCAAGGCGGCCATCGTCACCGTGAGTGCGGTGGACGTCGGCATCCTCAACATCACCAACTACAAGACGCCCGACCCGCAGGACTTCTTCTTCGGCAAGCACCGCTACGGTGCCGACATGCTGGACCTGTATGGCCGCCTGATCGAGAAGATGGAAGGCAACCCCGCCAAGCAGCGCTTTGGCGGCGACGCCGGCAAGCGCGACACGCAGAGCATGCCGCGCAAGGTGTTGCTGGTGGACCTGTTCAGCGGCCCCGTGCAGCTGGACGCCAAGGGCGAGGCGACGATCCAGCTTAAGCTGCCGGATTTCAACGGAACGCTGCGGGTGATGGCCGTGGTGAGCAGCGCCGACAGCTACGGCTCTGCGCAGGCTGAGGTGGTCGTCGCAGCGCCGCTGGTGGCCGAGCTGAACATGCCGCGCTTCGTGTCGCCCGGCGACAAGGCGACCATTGCGCTGGACGTGACCAACCTCAGCGGTGCGCCGCAGGACGTCCAGGTGTCGCTCACGTCGACAGGGCCCGTGCGCATCACCGGCAGCGCCGAGCCCATCAAGCTGGCCGACAAGCAGCGCCAGGTCCTGCGCTTCCAGGCCGAGGCGCTGGATGCGTATGGACTGGCGCCGATTGAAGTGAAGGTGAGCGCGGGGCCGCTGAGCCTGAGGCGCGAGGCCGCACTGCAGGTCCAGCCCGCGACGCCGCTGGTGCGCGAGAGCCGCCGCATCCGCCTGGAGCCGGGTGCGACGCAGGCGCTGGACAGGGCGCTGCTCGACGCCTTCTGGGCCGGCTCGGCCAGCGTGGCCCTGAGCCTGTCCAACACGCCGCCCATCGATATCAAGGATCAGGTGCGCGGCCTGCTGACCTATCCCTACGGCTGCCTGGAGCAGACGACGTCCAGCGCCTACCCGCTGCTTTTCATCGACGACGAGGCCGCCAGACGCTGGGGCCTGACGCCCGTGCCGCGTGAGGAGCGCGCCAAGCGGCTGGACGGCGCCTTCGCCCGCATCGCCAGCATGCAGCAACCGCGCGGCGGCTACGGGCTGTGGGCCGCCAGCGGGGCTTACGAGGGCTGGTTGAGCGCCTATGTGACAGGCTTCCTTCAGGACGCGCGCGATGCCGGCTTCGTGGTCCCCGAGGCCATGCTCAAGCGCTCCATGGACAACCTGCTGGAGCAGTTCCAGCGCAGCCCCGCGCAACAGACCACGCCAGCCAAGTCGCCCCGGCGCGATGAGAAGGGCCGCATTGCCGACTGGCGCGACGCCGAGACGCTGCGCCTGGCCCACCAGCGCTTCGCCGAAGCCGCGCACGCCGGCTACATCCTGGCCCGCGAGCAGAAGGCGCCGCTGGCGACGCTGCGCACGCTGCACGACCAATACCGCGGCCAGGCGCTGTCACCGTTGCCGCTGGTGCAGCTCAGCCTGGCGCTCAAGCTGATGGGCGACGAGAACCGCGCCAAAGCGGCCCTCGACGACGCGATGCAGCGGCCCTATGGCTACCAGCCCGACGACCCCAGCAACTACTGGAGCCAATGGCTGGGCGACTACGGCTCACGCGTGCGCGACCGGGCGCTGGCCTATGCGCTGCTGCTGCGCCACCAGGTCGCGCACGACAAGCGCGAGAACCTGCTGTTCGACCTGTCCGAGGACTTCGGCCGCCGCAACTACTACTCGACGCAGGAGCGGCTGTCGTTGTTCCTGGCTGTACAGGCCGCGACCAATGGCGCGGGCAAGGACGATGGCTGGAAGGCGGCGTTGACGGTGGGTGCAAAGGCAGACGCCTGGACCGGCAGCGGCGTGGGCCAGCAGAGCTTTGCGCTGGCCCAGCTCAAGTCGGGCATTGCGCTGAAGAACGACGGCGCGGCGCCGCTCTATCTCGACGTGACGGCCCAGGGCTACCCGACCAAGCCGCTGCCGCCGACAAGCGACCGCATCTCGGTCGAACGCGCGATGTTCACGACCGACGGCAAGCCGGTGATGGCGAAGCAGTTCACGACGGGCGAGATGTTCGTCGTCCGCCTGCGCGTGAAGGCCGCGCAATCCATCAAGGACGGCTTGGTCGTCGACCGCATCCCTGCCGGCTTCGAGATCGAGAACCTGAACCTGAGCCAGGGACCGAAGGCCGGTGAGTTCACGGTGGACGGGGTCAACATCGCCCAGGCCAATGCGAACGAGCGCATCGTGCATACGGAGTATCGGGATGACCGGTTTGTGGCGGCAGCTCAGCTGGGGCAGCCGTTGGATCTGTTCTATCTGGTGCGCGCGGTGACGCCGGGCAGGTACGTGGTGCCGGCGACGTTTGCGGAGGACATGTATCGGCCGGAGGTGAGGGGGATCGGGAAGGCGGAGGGGGAGATCACGGTGGTGGACAAGCGATGAGCTTTTCGCCCCTGAAGTGCGGGGCCATCGCCCTCGGCCTGCTCATGGCGGCCACCACGGCGCGAGCGGCCATCGACTGCAAGCCCGACGCCCGCCTGGACGTCACTGCCTTGCCCGCTCAACGCATCGTCGTCATTGGTGAGCGCACCCATGGCACCCAGCAGGCGCCGGCGCTGCTGTCAGGCTTGCTCTGCGGTTTCGCGCGGGCAGGCCAGCCCGTCATCCTGGCCTGGGAAGCCTCGCGCGATGCCCAGCCGGCACTCAATGCCTTTCTCGACTCAGCGGGCAGCGCCGCAGACAGGGAACGCCTGGCCGAGGCGGCCATGCGCGACCCCTCGGGCCGAACCAGCCTGGCCATGCTCGACATGCTGGATAGCGCCCGCCGCCTGCGCCAGGCCGGCGCACGGGTGGGCGTGGTCATGGTGGACAACGCCGAGAGTGATGTGCTGGAGCCGCTCTACCCCGCGGAGGACAGGTACGCGCTGTGGTCCCAGGCGCGCCGTCAGGCCCTGATGGCCCAGGCGGTGCTCGCGCGGCAGCAGCAGTACCCGAACCACCGCCTGCTGTTCTTCACCTCCCACGCCGGCCGCACCGGCGGCGAACTGGGCGCCGGCTACGAGTCGGCCACGCTGCTGCTGTCCCGCTTGACGCCCGTGCACGTGGTGGGCCTGACCGACGAGGGTGGCGAGGCCTGGTCCTGCCGGGGCCCGACCCTGCCCGAAGCGGTCTGCAAGGCCTACCCGTCTCGCGCCGGCCGGCGGCTCATGGATGCGGATGAGACTTTGAACCTGGGTCCAGTGACGGCCTCGCCGCCGGCGTCGCGCAATCCGGTGCCGATCTATGTGGCGCCCCCCGCTTCCCGATGACAAGCGCGGTAGGTTGGGGTGAACGCAGTGAACCCCAACGGTTCTGACCGCCAAGCATGCGTTGGGGTTCGCGTTGCTCACCCCAACCTACCGAGCTTGCGTGCGGAGCCCTGATTCCTTACGATTCAGAGATTCGAAAGGATTCGCCATGGCCGACGCCACCCTCACCGCCAAAGGCCAGACCACCATCCCCAAGGAAATCCGCGAGCGCCTGGGCCTGGAGGCAGGTGACAAGCTCGTGTTCACCGCGCTCAGCGATGGCACCGTCGTCATGCGCGCCAAGACGCGCAGCCTGCTTGACCTCGCCGGCAGCCTGACGCGACCCGGCCAACCGACGGTCGCTGTGGACGAGATGAAGCCCTTTCGCGCCTGACGCGGAGACACCCCTTTGAGCATCGCTATCGACACCAACGTCCTCGTACGCCTGCTGGTGCGCGACGACGTGGGCCAGTTCAACGCAGCCAAGCGTCTTGTCGAGAAGGCTGAGGCAGCCGGTGAACCGCTGTTGATCGTGCTCGGCGCTCTGCTTGAAACCGAATGGGTGCTGCGCAGCCGCTACAAGCTCGCCAAGGCCGCGATTGCTGCGGCATTTGCTCAGTTGTTGGAAAGTGATGGCGTCACCTTCGAGCATGAGCCCACCGTCGAGGAGGCGCTCTACATCTGGACCCAGCACCCGAGCGCCGACTTTGCCGATTGCCTGCTCAATGCCCGCGCGGCCCAGATGGGGCGGACGAGATTCATTACCTTCGATGCCGGCGCCGCGAAGCTGCCGCGCGGCGAGTTGTTGGCGTGAGAGCGGGAGAGTCGCTGCCGCCGCAGCCGGCCGCCCCATTGCCAGGTGCCCAGGCCAAGCGTCGGGTGGTTGCGCCTTTAGGATTGATTGACGCGGCTGACATCGTTGATCCTGCTGCTGGGCCTCGTTGCTTCAGCATCGGCGGCCCCGCTGCCCCCCACCGCCCGTGCCGAGGTCGACACCCTGCTGACCCGCCTGCAATCGTCCGGCTGCGAGTTCAACCGCAACGGCAGCTGGCATGCCGGCGCCGAAGCCAAGGTGCATCTGCTGGAGAAGCTGGACCACCTCGAACGCAAGGGCCTCGCGCAGCGCGTTAGGTTGGCGTGAACGCAGTGAACCCCAACGGTTCTGACCGCCAAGCATGCGTTGGGGTTCGCGTGGCTCACCCAACCTACCGAGCCGAAGCGACCAAAATCGGCAGCACCATTCCTGGACCCATGCACCGTGCTTCTCACCCCGTTGACCTACCTTCAGCCGCTCGGCGCCACTGATGCCCACCACGGCGCGTCTTGCGAGTTCCTCGCATGACCGCCATCCGCCAGGCGGTGCCCGCCGATATCCCGGCGGTCGCCGCGCTGTTCGACCTCTACCGGCAGTTCTACGAGCAGGCGCCCGACCTGCCGCTGGCGCATGGCTTCATCGCGCAACGGGTGGTCCAGCGCGAGTCGGTCATCCTTGTTGCCGACGATGGCGCCGCCGGGCTGCTGGGCTTCTGCCAGCTTTACCCGACGTTCTGCTCCGTGCAGGCCCGGCCCATCTACACGCTCTACGACCTGTTCGTGCTGCCGGCCGCGCGCAAGGCCGGTGTCGGCCGGCTGCTGCTGCTGGCGGCCGAGGCGCGGGCCGTGGCCGATGGCAAGTCGCGCATGGACCTGACCACAGCCCGCAGCAACCGCGCCGCCCAGTCGCTCTACGAGTCCTTGGGCTGGGCGCGCGACGAGGTCTTTCTCGCCTACAGCCGCCAGGTGGCCAGCGCATGAATGCTCCGTTCCCGTTGACCCGCAGGCTGGCACTGACGCTGGCTCTGGGCGCGAGCTGTGTCGCTGCGGCCGCACCGCTGCCGCCCGCCGCCCGCGCCGAGGTCGGCGCGCTGCTGACGCGCCTGCAGGCCTCGGGCTGCGAGTTCAACCGCAATGGCAGCTGGCATGCCGGCGCCGAAGCCCGGGCGCATCTGCTGAAGAAGCTGGACTACCTCGAAGGCAAGGGCCTCGTGCAGACGGCCGAGCAGTTCATCGAGCGCGGCGCATCGGCCAGCAGCATGAGCGGCAAGCCCTACCTTGTGCGCTGCGCGGGCAAGGTGCCGGTGGAGAGTGCCAAGTGGCTGACGGCGGAACTGCTGCAGATGCGTGCCGCACGTGCGGCGTCTGCGCCCCGGTAGCTCGTGGTTCGTCGATAGTGATGGCCTTCACCACGGATTCAAAACCGCCACCTTGGCGTGCTCGAACTCCGAGACGTCCCGTGTCACGACGGTGAGCCCGTGATGTGCCGCAGTAGCGGCGATGATCAAGTCGGGTTGGGAGAAGGTGTGCCCGGCCTTGCGTCCCGTGTCCACAAGCAGGCGCCACACCAGCATCACGTCTTCTGACACCGGCAGCACACGGTGCTCAAACATCGGCCTCACCTTGTGCGTGAGCCAGGCGCCCAGCTCGGCACGGCGGCCGGCATCGGGGACGCGCTCGATGCCGAAGCGGATCTCCGCCAGCGTCACCGTACTGATGTACAGGTTCTCCAGCGCTTGCGAGGCGACGAACGCCAGCACACGCGCCTCAGGGCGGGGTTTGCGCAACTCGGAGATGACGTTGGTGTCCAGCAGGTAGCCCGTCACAGCTCCACATCCCTCACCGGCATCGGCGACCGCGTCACGTCGAGTTCGATGTCGCGCCACGGCGACGCCTGCAAGGCGTCGATCAGGTCGCGCCCGGTGCGTTCGCCGTTCAGGCGGCGAAAGTCTTCCAAAGTGATGACCACCACCTCATCCCGGCCATGCACGGTGACGTGCTGGGGCCCGTCACTGTGGACACGGCGGACCAGCTCACTGAAGCGGGCCTTGGCGTCCTGCAGCACCCAATGCCTCGTGCCGCTCGGTCGTTCAGGTTTGGCTTGGCTCATCAGCTGCTCTTTTCTGGTCAGGTTGACCAGAATATCATGCCGAAGCAGAAAGCTCAATCCGCGCGACGCGCGCGGGCAGCCCAAAGAAGAAGGGCGGTCGAAGCCGCCCTCTTTCAGTCAGGCAGCGCGTCGCCGCCGCGCTGCCGCCAACAGCAGCAACCCCGCCCCCGCCAGCGCGAAGCTGCCAGGCTCAGGCACGGCGCTGATGTTGTCGAGCGCGAAGCCGCCCGTGGCTGAGAAGCTGACCGAGGTCAGGTTGGCCCAGGCGCTGTCGAACATCACGCTGCCCGCCGCGCCGGCGAGGTCGAAGCTGCGCGACGCAACCTCCACGCCACCCATCAGCCCGGCCACGACCAGCGTGCCGGGGCCGAAGCCCAGGTCATAGGCCGCGATGTCGAGCGACGCCAACGTGAAGGCGCCGCCGCCCAGCACGCTGAGCGTGAAGGGCGTGGTGTCAAAGCCGCCGACCAACGCGTTGTCAATGGTCAGGAAGCTGGTGGCGGGCCCGGTGATGACGAAGCCGGCTTCCACATAGGTGGCCACGCCGGTGGCATCGTCGATGGCGATGACGCCGGGGTCGTTGAAGGTGACGAGGCCGGCATGGGCCGCTCCGCCGCTGAACAAGGCCGCGGCCGCGAGGGCCAGGGCGCTGATGTGTCGTTTCATAGCTCGGTACTCCTGAAATGGGGTGATCAACGCGCGCCAGGGTTGGGCGTGTTGAGGTAGGGGAAGCCCGGCAGCAGCGGTACGACGGCCTGGTCGACGGCGTCGTGCAGTTCCAGCGACGTGGCGCC
The DNA here is from genome assembly GCF_052436255.1 of Roseateles sp. GTDB lineage: Bacteria > Pseudomonadota > Gammaproteobacteria > Burkholderiales > Burkholderiaceae_C > Pelomonas. The sequence goes on from NZ_JBQVNP010000109.1 coordinate 13,933, forward strand.
CAGCGGCACCACCGCGCGCGTGCAGGCCGGTCCGAACAGGGCGCCGCCGTTGTTCAGCCAGCACAGGCCGCCCATGACGGCGGCGAGCGACACGTCGACGACGTCGTCCTTGGGCCGGCGGCCGTTCGGAAAGCCGGCCAGGTCGGGCGGGCTGTCGCCGTCACGCAGCGTGCCGACGATGCCCAGCCGGTTCTGCATCGCGAAGGGTCGCGGCGCAATGGCCGTGTTCAGGCGCAGCATCTCCGAACCCACCACGTTGGCCGGCTGGTTCACGCCCGGGATGCCGGTCAGGAAGGTGGTGACCAGGTCGCCGCGCGGCAGGTTGGTCGGCGCCGCGTTGCCGATGGGCAGCACCGCCGACAGCAGCGCCGGCAGTGTGGGATTGGTCACGTAGGTGGCGAACTGCGCATCGCCCGACGGCACCGAGGCGTTGAACTTGTCCTTGTCGGGCAGGCCGATGACGACCTCATTGACGAGTGGATGGCCCAGGCGCGAGACCTGCACCCAGCCGCCGCCGGTGCGCGCGGCGGTGTCGTAGCCGCTGGGCGGCGCGGCGTTGAGGATCTGGCTCTGGCGCACGCTGGCGGTCGTCCAGGCGCCGATGACGGTCTCGCTGCCTTGTGTCAGGCAGCTCTTGTGCACCTCCAGCGCCAGCGACGTGACGTTCTTGTCCTGAATGGAGTTGGCCGCCGCGGCGTTGATGGTGGCGCGGTCGACCAGCACGGCCACCGGGGCGTTGACGAGGTCGAAGATGGCGCCCAGGTTGACCGCGAAGGCCTCCTGGCGCTGGCCGACGAAGACCTTGGCGGGCATCGCGCAGCCGGGCAGGCTGACGCTGTAGATGTGCTGGGCCGCATAGGCCGGATAGTCGGCGATCGTCTTGGTGCCGATGTTGTCCACCGGCTTGTCGAACTGCGTGCCGCCCGCCGGGTTGGCCACCGGCGTGGCGGTGCCGCTGCGGCGGTCGCCGCGCACGAGGGTCAGGCTGAACTTCTCGTTGACGTTGAGCGTGGCGGCATTGGGCGAACTGACCGCGCCGGCCTGCGTCAGCGGGATGGGCACCATCTGGTTGCCGATCGGCAGGGCAATGCTCTTGAGCGTGTTGCTGAACTTGAACTGGAAGGTCAGGTCTTCCTTCGCGTCGCCGTTGTTGTCGACGTGGATCTCGTAGATGGCGTTCGCGTCGAGCTTGAAATAGTTGGGGCCGCCGTAGGCATCCTGCAGCGGCAGGTAGTTGGCGATCAGCGTCACATAGCCGGATCTGCCGCCGCTGCCGTTCGCCGCCACACCCTCGTAGCTGTTGAACAGATAGAAGTCGGTCGCGTCGACGCGGGGCATGCCGGCGATGGACGGCGCCTCGCGGTGGCTGGAGGCCTGGGCCGGCAAGGTGGCCAGGCTGGCGAGCACGGCCGCAGTGATGAGCGCGACAGTGGGCGCGCGGGCGGGACGATTCATGAAAGCTCCTGGTGACTGGTTGGGCCGATGCCGCAATCAGCTGGAGACAACCAGCGCTGCGGCCTTGTCTGTACGCAGCGCAGCCGACCTGGATGCAGGCGGTCGGGTGCCAAGCTAGGGGGCTGCAGCGCTCGGCTATCGTCATAGGCATGCCGCTGCGCCAGTCCCGCCGCCCCGTTGAGCTCGCCTTCGCCGGCCTGCTCGCGGCCGTACTGGCCGTGGACCGGGCCTGCCCGCTGCCCGAGCCCACGGCGGACTCGCCGACGCTGACCGTGCTGGCCGCCGACGGCACGCCGCTGCGCAGCTGGCCCGGCGCCGACGGTGCGCAGCGCCACCCGACAACGCCCGAGGCCGTGTCGCCCCTTTATATGCAGGCCCTGCTGCAGTACGAGGACCGCTGGTACCACTGGCACCCCGGCGTCAATCCGGCGGCGCTGGTGCGCGCGGCCTGGCAGTGGGCGCGGCACGGACGCATCGTGTCGGGCGGGTCGACGTTGACCATGCAGGTCGCGCGCCTGGTCGACGAGCGGGCCGCGGGCCGAAGCGTCCGCGCCAAGCTGCGCCAGATCGCGCGGGCGCTGCAGCTCGAACTGCACCTGAGCAAGCGCGAGATCCTGGCGCTCTACCTCAACCTCGCGCCCATGGGCGGGCCGCTGCAGGGGGTGGAGACCGCCAGCCGCGCCTACCTCGGCAAGGGCGCGGCCGACCTCTCCAGGGCCGAGGCCGCGCTGCTGGTCGCGCTGCCGCAGTCGCCCACCCGCCTGCGCCCCGACCGCGCCGTGCAGGCGGCCCAGCAGGCGCGCGACAAGGTGCTGGCGCGCATGCAGGCGCTGGGTGTGTGGAGCGCTGCGGACGTCGCCGATGCCCGGCTGGAGCGTGTCTTCGCGCCGCCGCTGCGCGCGCGCTGGCTGGCGCCGCTGGCCGCCGAGCGCCTGCGCCAGGACGCCAGACGCAGCGGTCGTGCGCAGGCCGTCATCCAGACGACGCTGGACGCCGGCCTGCAGGCGCGCCTGGAACAGCTGCTGACCGACCGGCTCAACAGCCTGCCCGACGCCGTCTCGCTGGCCGCGCTGGTGGTGGACAACCGGTCACTCGAAGTGCGCGGCTATGTCGGCTCGGCCGACTTCAGCGACGCGCGCCGCGGCGCCCATGTGGACATGGTGCGCGCCAAGCGCTCGCCGGGGTCGACGCTCAAGCCCTTCCTGTACGGCATGGCGCTGGACGAAGGGCTGATCCATTCCGAGAGCCTGCTCATCGACGCACCGCAGAACTTCGGCGGCTATGCGCCGGGCAACTTCCAGGCCGACTTCACCGGCCCGGTCGGCGTGGCCGAGGCGCTGCAGCGTTCGCTGAACGTGCCGGCCGTGGACCTGCTGGAGCGGCTGGGCCCGGAGCGCTTTGCCGGCCGGCTGCGCCATGCCGGCCTGCGGCTGCGCATGCCGGCCAACGCGGCGCCCAACCTCAGCCTCGTCCTTGGTGGCGGCAGCACGTCGCTGGAGGAACTGCTCGGCGCCTACACGGCACTGGCGCGCGGCGGCGTCGCGGGGCGACCGCGCCTGACCCGCGACGCGCCGCCGCAGGAGGCGCGGCTGATGAGCGAGGGCGCCGCCTACATCGTGCGCGAGATCCTGGAGAACGGCGGCCGGCCGGGCAGCCCCTTTCGCGAAAGCGCGCAGCGCGTGGCGTGGAAAACCGGCACGTCCTTCGGCTTCCGCGACGCCTGGGCGCTGGGCGTGACCGACCGCTACACCTTCGGCGTCTGGATCGGCCGGCCCGACGGCACGCCCAACCCCGGCCATTTCGGCGCCAACGCCGC
>NZ_JBQVNP010000110.1:0-17178 GCF_052436255.1 Roseateles sp.
CCCCTCTTCAGCAGCGACAAAGCCAGCACAGACGTCACCGCGAAGCTCACCCCGACAACGCCCAGGCTCAGCCACGGCGACACGTCGCTGACGCCGAAGAAGCCGCAGCGAAAGCCGTCGATCATGTAGAAGAACGGGTTCAGGTGGCTGATGCCGAGCCAGAAGCTTGGCAGCGAGTGCACCGAGTAGAAGACGCCGGACAAAAACGTCATCGGCATGATGATGAAGTTCTGGAAGGCGGCGAGCTGGTCGAACTTCTCGGCCCACAGGCCTGCGATCAGGCCCAGCGTGCCCATCAGGCCGGCGCCCAGCACGGTGAAGACGAGCACCCACAGGAAGTTGTCCATTCCCGGCGGCGCAAACCACACGGTCACCAGCAGCACGCCGGCGCCCACCATCAGCCCGCGCACGACGGCCGCGCCGACGTAGGCGACGAACCAGGCCAGCGGCGACAACGGCGTCAGCAGCAGGAAGACCAGGTTGCCGGTGATCTTGCTCTGGATGAGGCTGGACGAGCTGTTGGCGAACGCGTTCTGCAGCACGCTCATCATCACCAGGCCGGGAATCAGGAACTGCGTGTAGCCGACGCTGTCGTAGACCTTCACATGGTCTTCAAGCGTGTGGCCGAAGACGAGCAGGTACATCACCGCCGTCAGCACCGGCGCGCAGACCGTCTGGAAGGCGACCTTCCAGAAGCGCAGCACTTCCTTCTTGAAGAGGGTCGAGGCGCCGCTGAATGTGTGCACCCTTCGCGCTTCGCGCTGTCCCGCCAAGCGGGAGCGAGCTTGCTTGGGACGGCCCGGCGCGGCGCTCATGCGTGCTCCCCCTGCATGATTTCGAGGAACACGTCCTCAAGGTCCGCGCGGCCGATCTCCAGGTCTTCGACCGCAACGCCCGTGGCGCGCAGCTCGGCCAGCGTCGTCTCGACCTCGTGGGCGTCATGCGCCGTGACCTGCACGATGCGCCCCGTCACCCGCGCCCGCGCCGCGATGTCGGGCGGCAGCGCCGCATCGGTCTTGAAGCGCAGCATCGTCGACGCCGTGCCGGCCAGCAGCTGCGAGGTGCGGTCCAGCGCCACGATGCGGCCGTTCTTCAGCATGCCGATGCGCTGGCACAGGGCCTCGGCTTCTTCCAGGTAGTGCGTGGTCAGCAGCACCGTGTGGCCCTCCTTGTTCAGGCGGGCGATGAACTGCCACAGCGTCTGGCGCAGCTCCACGTCGACCCCGGCGGTCGGCTCGTCCAGCACGATGACCGGCGGGCGGTGCACCAGGGCCTGGGCCACCAGCACGCGGCGCTTCATGCCACCGGAGAGCTGGCGCATATTGGCGTTGGCCTTGTCGGCCAGGCCCAGGTTGTGCAGCAGCTCATCGATCCAGTCGTCATTGCGCTGCACGCCGAAATAGCCGCTCTGGATGCGCAGCGATTCGCGCACGCTGAAAAAGGGGTCGAAGACCAGCTCCTGCGGCACCACGCCCAGCGCCTGGCGGGCGGCGGCATAGTCGTCGACGACGTCGTGGCCCATCACGCGCACCCGGCCCTCGGTGGCCCTGGTCAGGCCTGCGAGCACACTGATCAGCGTCGTCTTGCCGGCGCCGTTGGGGCCGAGCAGGCCGAAAAACTCGCCCGCTTGGATGTCAAATGACACACCGTCCAGCGCCTTGACCTCCCCTCCCCGGTATGTTTTCTTGACGTTCTCGAAGGAGATGGCGGGCGGGGAACTGTGGTTCGGCATAGCCTGCGATTCTAAAAGTTGGCCCGACTTCGGCGCTGATCACTGCCAGAATCCCCCGCGATGCCCACGCCCAAACGCCCACGCCGCACCGCCGAGCGCATCCTGGAGGTCACGCTGGATCTCTTCAACAGCTTCGGCGAGCCCAATGTGTCGACGACGCTGATCTCGGCCGAACTGAAGATCAGCCCGGGCAATCTCTACTACCACTACCCGGCCAAGGACGAGCTGATCAATGCGCTCTTCGGCCGCTACGAGGCCGAGCTCAACGAGCTGCTGGCGGCGGCCGACAACGTGCGCAACGTGGAGGACGCGTGGCTGTTCTTCCACATGCTCTTCGAGCTGATCTGGAAGTTCCGCTTTCTCTACCGCGACTTGAACGACCTGCTGTTCAAGAACCGCCGGCTGGAGACCCACTTCCAGACCCTGCTCGCCGCCAAGGAGCAGGCGATGCGCAACGTGCTGTCCGGCCTGCATCTGGGCGGCGCGCTCAAGATGGACCTGCGTGAAGCCGCGCCGACGGCCAACGCGATGGTCGTCGTCGTCAGCTACTGGCTGAGCTACGAATACGTGCGCGACCCGCGCCATGCACTGGAGCCCGATCGCGCCGGCATGGCGCTGATGCGCGGCGCCTTCCATGCGTTGAGCCTGCTGCTACCCTATCTTGAGCAGGCGTCCAAGGACCACCTCTTCAAGCTCGCCGGTCAATACCAATCACCCTAGGAGACAAGCCATGGCCAAGTGGACCGCCTTCCCGTACGACAACAGCGCCTTCGTCTACACGCCGGCCACGCTGAAGAAGCACTGGGCGCGGCTGCATGCCGGCGATGCCGAGCCCGTGCCCAAGGACGCTGCCGTCTTGCAGGCCTGGGCCCACTTCCACGCCGGTGATTTCCAGGCCGCCTACGACGCGGGCCTCGCCGCAGGCGGCGCCGGCATCACCGTCGCCAACAAGGCCCAGGGCATCTACGCCAACTACCTGGAGAAGAAGGAGAAGGTGAAGCTGGAGATGTTCCTGGAGATCGCCGAGCGCGCCGAGGCGCAGCAGGCCGACGAGCCCAAGAATCCGAATGCCTACTACTGGCAGGCCTATGCCATCGGCCGCTACGGCCAGGGCATCAGCGTCGCGAAGGCGCTCGCGCAGGGCCTGGGCAGCAAGGTCAAGAATGCGCTCGAGACGACCATCGCGCTGTCGCCCAAGCATGCCGACGCCCACATCGCGCTGGGTGCCTTCCATGCCGAGGTCATTGACAAGGTCGGCAAGCTGCTGGGCCGCACCCAAGGGGCCGATGCGGCCACCGGTCTCAAGATGTTCGAGCAGGCCATCAAGCTCAACCCGACCAGCGCCATCGCGATGATCGAGCGCGCCAACGGCCTGGTCATGCTGGAGGGCGACAAGCGCATGAAGGAAGCCGAGCAGCTGTACGCCGACGCCGCTGCCTGCGAGGCGATGGACGCGATGGAGCTGCTCGACATCGAGCTGGCCAAAGAGGAACTTGAGGACTAGTTCACGCTGGCGCAGCTCGGTCGTGAAATTCGTCACGGCCCGGCCTCCCGCGCCTCCGGGGGTGCAAGCCCGGCCCTCGCAGCGTAAGCTTCGCTCCCATCAGCCACCCCGCAAACGAGACCGCGCCATGAAGCTCCTGATCCCTGCCGTCGCCGTCGTTACCGCCTTCTCTGCCCAAGCCAGTAACAAGGGCACGCCCGAGCAAGCCGAGCTGCGCGCCGAGTGCGCACAAAGCTACAGCGACACCAGCAGCATCGCCACGCCGGTCGCGTCCAACGAGTACCAGTTCGTCTACGCCAATGGCAAGTACAAGGGCGAGGCCAGGCCTGGCAAGCTGCTGCCCTGCACCACGCAGCAATACGCCGCCTACCTGGACAACAAGGCTGACCCGGCCAAGGTGATGAACGCCTACCCGACCGCCGCCGGCCGCCCGACGACCAAGAAGAAGGCCGAGCCCTCCCGCCTCTGAACGGTTTTCCCAGATGTTTCACAAGGCGCTCTCCGGAGCGCCTTTTGTTTTTGCGGCTGGCTCGCGCGCACGTGCATTTGTCGCCACCAAGGCCTAAGCTAGATAGCACTCCCCGCCGCATGGAGGTCAACCATGAGAGTTCTTGCAACGGCAATCGCCGCTCTGGTGTCCACCCTCCCCGCACTCGCCGCCAACACGCCTGCGGATCATGCCCAGGCGTTCTTGCGCGACGGCTGCTCGCAGAGCTACGCCAGCTACAACGCCCACCACCCACCTGGCAACCCCGGCCCCGCGTTCACCGGCGAGCGCTACAAGGGCGACAACCGCTACTACAACGACGCCAAGCCCTGCGACGAAGCGCAGTACGCGCTCTACCTGGAGAAGGCCGACCCGGCCACGGTCGCCCTGGCCCACCCGCCCTCGGCCGGGAAGGCGAAGTCCAAGAAGCCTCTTGCCAACGCGACCGCAACCGCCGCCAAACCGAAGTAGACGGGCGGCGGTTCAGGTCGCGTCGCCCCCCCAGGGCATCATCAACGCGAGCACCAGCAGCTTCTCGAACTCCGGTGCGAAGTTGGCGATGATGGCCTCGGGGTCGGGGCACAGGCCGCGGTCCGTGATGAGGCCGAATTGCACGCGGCCGGCATAGGTCAGGATGCTGACCCCCATGCCGATGTCGCCGGACTGGGGCACCCAGAACATCACCTTCTCGACCGTGGCGCCGCAGAACTTCAGCGCCTTGTCGGGCCCCGGCACATTGGTCATCACGGCCGTGGCCTTGCGGGCGAAGATGTTGAGCATCGCGTGCTGCACCGGCTTGATCAGCAGGCCCGCCACCGACAGCAGGCCGAAGGCCATCACCGGCTGGAAGCTGCCCTTCAACTCGCTCATGCGCGCCCGCACCGCGAACAGCCGCTCGACGGGGTTGGCGATGCCGATGGGCAGCACCAGCGGCACCAGGCCGAAGCGGTTGCCCAGCTGCCAGGCCTGTTCCAGCGGACGCAGGTTGACCGGCACCATCGCGCGGATCTCCTTGCCCGCCGGGTCCTCGCCCTTGTCCGCCAGATAGCGGCCGATGGCGCCGGCCGCGCAGGCCAGCAGCACGTCATTGATGGAGGCGCCGAGCGCCTTACCGACGGCCTTGACTTCGTCCAGCGCCAGGCTGTCGTCCCAGGCCACCGTCTTGGTCGCGCCGGGCTTGCCCTTGAGCCGCGTCGGCGAGTCGTCGGGCATCAACGCGAACGCGGCCACGTCGGACACCGCCTGGTAGCCCATGCGGGCCATCTCCATCGAGGCATCCATCGGCGTGCCCGCCGCCATCATCGTGTCCACGCCCTTGGAGACGCCCTTGCCGGTCAGGCCGATGGCCTTCACGGTCATGTTGCTGATGGGGCGCAGAAAGGCGTCGAGCAGCCAGTCGGGCTCCTCCCCGACGCGGGGCGCACGCCGGGGCGGCGCCTGGCCGCCATCGGTGATGGACAGCATCACGGCGATCAACGCGATGCCGTCGGCAATGCAGTGGTGGATGCGCGCGATCAGCGCACTGGTGCCGTCGCCCATGTCCTCGATGAGCTGGAACTGCCACAGCGGATGCGCCGGGTCCAGTGGCTCCGAGCACAGTTCGGCGACGCGCTCGCGCAGCACCTGGTCGCGGCTCTGGCCGCGCAGCGGCAGCGGCAGCTCGGCAATGACATGACGCGCGATGTCGAAGTCGCGGTCCACCACCCACTGCGCGCCCAGCAACGCGTCCTCGACGACCTTCTGCCGGAAGCGCGGGTACTGCAGCAGCCGCTCCGCGACGCGCTCGCGCAGGGCGGTCAGCGTGATGCCGGGGCGGATGGACCAGACGCCGACGATCATCATCAGGTTGGCCTCGGTGTCCATGCGCAGCCAGGCGGTATCCACCTTGGACATGCGTTCGCTGGTCTGGCCCATTCGGTCTCCTCGATGTGTTGTTCTCGCGGCCTAAACTGCGGGGCCCCCGTCGATTGTCATGAGATTCGACGCCCCTATCAGCCTGGAGAACCCCGTGAGCCTGAAAGACCAATTCGAAGCCGCCGTCGCCGACTCCAAGAACTTGTCAGAGCGGCCCGACAACGCCACCCTGCTCAAGCTCTACGCGCTCTACAAGCAGGGCAGCGCCGGCGACGTCGACGGCAAGCGCCCCGGCTTCACCGACATGGTCGGGCGCGCCAAGTGGGACGCCTGGAACGAACTCAAGGGCACGTCGACCGACGAGGCCATGCAGCAGTACGTCGACCTGATCGAATCACTGAAGTAGATCGACGCAGTCGACCGGAGGGAACCGGCTTCAGGCCGGTTTCTTCTTGGCCGGCGCCTTCTTGCTGGCGCCTGCGGCCAGCAGCGAGTCGAGCTCCTTCTCGATCTCGCCCTCAATGGTCTTCTTGAAGGCACCGAGCAGAAAGCCCAGCTGGGCCACCAGCTCGAAGTGGTCTTGCGCCACCGTCAACTCACCCTTCACGCCCGAACGCGTGAACTCCACGGTGTCGCCGTCGGCACCCTCGTGCACCGTGCAGGCCATGTCGAACTTCTCTTCGACCTGTTCGGCCCATTGCCAGGCGATCTCGCGTGCCTTCTTCAGGCCCAGCGCGTGGTCTCGGTGAATGCGGATCTCGGCCACGTCGGCTCTCCTTGGGTCGGTGGATGCCAGCGCGGGCGCTGCGCTGCACGGGCTGGCAGGCCAGCGGCTGCTGGTGCGCTGCACTCTACGCGAGAAGCCTCGTGTCGCATCTGGCAGACCCTCTGCCTGCCTGTTTACACGCATACTTCGGCGCCTAAAAGGCGAGCGACAAACTCGTGCCCAGGGAGAACCCATGCGCCTTGTCGACCCCAACCCCCACAGCCTCGACCCCCTCACCGAAGGGCGGCATCACTTCCATGCTGCCGAGCCCGACCACGAGCAGGCCGTCTACTGGTTCCGCGTCGCCGCCGATTCCGACAATGCCGAAGGGCTGGCCATGCTGGCCCTGTGCCAGCTCGAAGGCCTCGGCCTGCCGCGCGAGCCCATCCAGGCCCGCGAGCGCCTGGAACGCGCCGCCAGCGCGGGCAGCGTGACGGCGAAGTTCCACCTCGCCCGCATGCTCGTGGCCGGCTGGGGTGGCGACCCCGATGCGGCCCGCGCCGTCGCCCTCTACACCGCCGCCGCCGCCCAGGGCCATGCCGATGCCACCTTCAACCTGGCCAGTTGCCTCGACGCCGGCTGGGGCTGCCAGCCCGACCGCCTGGCCGCCAAGGCCTTGTTCCTGCGTGCACGTGCGCTGGGCAGCCCGCTGAGGGCCCCGGGCCTGCGCATCCGCAAGCGCGAGCTGGTCGCCGTGCGCGAACTGGTGCGGCGCCTGGACCACGGCGCCGAACTCAGCCGCGCCATCGAGGAGCGCCAGCTTGAGATCACGCTGATGCACGAGCTGGCCAGCAACCCCGCCCGCCAGGCGATGCGCAGCCATCAGCAACGTCGCCGGCTGCTGCGCGCGGCCAGCATCACCGCCGTCATCGCCGGCCTGGCTGCGGCCCTCGGCGGCCTGTTCGGCTGGCGCAACGGCGGCCCGCTGGCGCATGATGCCGGCCCCACCTCCACCGCCTGACCATGTCTCGACCGCTCCCGCTCAACACCCACCTGATCGACGTCGGCCCCCTCGTCTACGGCTGCATGGCCCTCGGCGGCGACTGGTCCGGCGGCCCGGTCACCGAGGCCGACATCGCCCATGCCCACGCGGCCGTCGAGGCGGCACTGGGCATCGGCATCACGCTGTTCGACCACGCCGACATCTACCGCCGCGGCAAGGCCGAGGCCGTGTTCGGCGAGCTGCTCAAGCGCGACGCCGGCCTGCGCGCCAAAGTCAGACTGCAAAGCAAGTGCGGCATCCGCTTCGGCGATGACACGGCACCGGGCCGCTACGACCTCAGCGCCGACTACATCGAGAAAAGCGTCGACGGCATCCTGCAGCGCCTGGCCGTCGAGCGCATCGACATCCTGCTGCTGCACCGCCCCGACGCGCTGATGGAACCCGCCGAGGTCGCCCGCGCCTTCGGCCGGCTCAAGGCGGCCGGCAAGGTCGGGCACCTGGGCGTGTCCAACATGCACGCCGGGCAGATGCGCTGGCTGCAGACGGCGCTCGCCGAACCGCTGGTGGTGAACCAGCTGGAGCTGAGCCTGGCCAAGCTGGACGCCATCGACGCGGGCACCACCTTCAACGACCCGCAGGCCGCGACAAGGCCGGGCGGTGTCGGCTGGGCGGGCACGCTGGAATATGCGCAGCAGCACGGCGTGCAGCTGCAGGCCTGGGGGTCGCTGGCGCAGGGTCGCTTCAACGACCCGGTGGCGTCGGCTGCGGCCAAGGCCGTTCACGAGATCGCCGAGACCCACCGCACCACTGTCAACGCCGTGTTGCTGGCCTGGCTGCTGCGACATCCGGCGGGCATCCAGCCGATCATCGGCAGTGGCAACGCGGAGCGGATTCGTGACTGTGTCGATGCGGTGAAGATCCAGCTGACGCGAGACGAGTGGTACCGGCTGTATGTGGCGGCGCGGGGGCAGGCGTTGCCTTGACAGTCAACCGCGCACCGCAGAACCCCACCACCGCCCCGGATTGCCAGGACAAGCCATGCTGCCGCTCAAGTCAATCACCCCGTTGGCCGTCACGCTGCTCGCATCGACCGCCGCCCTGTCTGCTGGGGTCGATGGCGCGACGCCTCGCCAGAAGGCGATCGAACCCACCCTCCACGCTGCCGAGCCGGTACGTTGGGACGGTGTGGACCGCCAGATGTTGAAGCGGATCGACGCTCAGGCCGGCAAGCCCGCTGCGCCTAAATTCCCGGCTGAAATCCGATGAAGCCGCCGGCCGACGGGCCGACGGGTCAAGCCGCACTGACCAGCGGTTGCCTCGGATGCAGCCTCGCCATCGTCAGCACATCCTCGTAGACGCCATTGCGCAGCGCATATGCCTTGAGCCGCCCTTCATGCTCAAAGCCATGCCGCCCATACAGCCGGATTGCGCGCGTGTTGTCGTGATAGACCGTCAGCTCGATGCGCAGCACCTGCGCCCAGTTGTCGGCGTAGTCCAGCAGCGCCGTCATCAACGCGTTGCCCACGCCTTGGCCTTGCGCGGCCTTGGCGACCGTGACGCCCAGGCCCATCGCATGGCGGCGGCGCACCGAGGGGCCGACCGGGTGCAGACCGGCCAGGCCCACGGGTTTGTCGTTCAGCACGGCGGCCAGCACCAGCTCGTTGGAGCCGGGTGCCGGCGGGTTCATGCCGGCGATGCGCTGGGCCCACATTTCCTCGCTGGCAAACGGCAGTTGCAGCGTGCCGCCATAAACATCCGGATCGCCAAACTGTTCGGCGATGGCCGCAGCGTCAGCGGGCTTGACGCGTCGCAGGATCAGAGTCATTGGAGCCTCCCTCAAGGCCCCGCAATGTAGCCCGACGCTCCTCCCGCGACAGCGGCACCAGCCGCTCGACGGCCGCGTGAAACTTCACCCAGTCGCGCCCCTCGCGTTCGAACAACCGCATGAAGGCTGGCACCAGCTCGTCATAGGCTGACAGGATGGCAAAGCTGGCGTTGTTGGCGCGCTGGAACCAGGCCTCGTAGCCGGGCGCCTCCCTGGGCCCACGCTCGCGCAGCTCGGCCATGACGGCGGCCTTGGCGGCGGCGCGTGATTCGGCCGGGCCGGCATACACCGCCTTGAGCCGCTCACGCCCCTCGCGCGCCAGCGCCAGGAAACGCGCCCGCCGAGCACGGCCGGCCTCGAAGGCGGCCAGCGCTTCCGGCCGGGCTGCCAGCCATTCGCGCGCGCCCAGCAACTCCACGGCGCTGGCATAGGCCTCGTTGAAGCCGGTGTCGTCGCTGGCGTAGACACGCTGGTGCGACAGCTCGTGGAAGATCATCGCCGCCAGCTCGCCCTCGGGATAGCGGATGAAGGTATTGAGCAGCGGGTCGCCCCCGAGCCAGCGGCTCCAGCCCAGCGTCGAATAGGCAGGGATGGGCTGCACCTGCACCTCCCAGCCCTCGGCCTTCAGCAGCTCGGCGCGCTTACGGGCCTCGTCGAGGTTGAACCAGCCCTGGTAGCCGGCGCAGCCCATGAGGGGGTAGCACCAGGTCTTGAGCTCGAAGCCGAATGCGGGCGCGGCGACGATGTTCCAGACGACGGCAGCGCGGCCGAGGTCGGCATAGCGGCGGTAGCTGTTGTTGTCGGGCAGGGCCAGGCGCGTGCTGGCGAAGTCGCGCATCTGCTGCGACAGCCTCAGCCGCTCGGCCAGCTCGGGCGGTGTGGCGGGGTCAGCCAGCCAGTCGCTCACCGGTTTGGCCGCGCGGACGATGCCAAGGTGGCCGCCCGCCGCCTGACCCCAGTGGCCGACGGCGCTGCAGCCGCTCAGCGCGAGTGCAGCAACGGCGACGAACAGCGCGCGCAGGGTCAAGCGGGTTCGACCTGCACCAGGCAGTCATAGAAGGCCGGCGCGTTGCCCATGTCGGTCAGGCGCTGGTGCGTCACCTCGTTGACGTTGCTGCCCTGCGCGCCGAGCTTGCGCCACCACACGCCCAGGCCGTTGACGACGCCGGGCCGCGCGCGGGTGCTGACCTTGAGCCGGGCGACGTAGCGGCCGCGGTCGTTGAAGGCCGCGACCATCGCGCCATCGACCAGGCCGCGCTCGACGGCGTCGCCGATGTGCATTTCGATCAGCGGCTCGCCCTCGATGTCGCGCAGGCTCTTCACCTTGACGAAGCTGCTGTTGAGAAAGTTGCGCGCCGGCGGCGAAATCATGGCCAGCGGGTATCGCCGCGCCAGTTCGGGCGAGCTGGCAGCGCTCTCGTAGTTCGGCACGAAGTCAGCGCCCGCCGCCTGGGCGCGGCCGGTCGGCGTGCGAAAGCCGCCGTCGGCAAACGGCGCCTCGGGGATGGGCAGGGGCAGCCAGCCCTGCTCGCGCAGCCGGGCCATGTCGATGTCGGCGGTGAAGGCCTGGCCGGCCAGCTGCTCGTCGGTGTCGCTGAAGCAGGGGTCGGTCAGGCCCAGCGCAGCCGCCAGCTCGCGGAAGATCTGCGTGTTGGGTTTGGCCTCGCCCAGCGGTGCGATGGCCGGCTGGTTCATGAGCACGTCGGTGTGGCCGTAGCTGGTGTGCACGTCCAGGTGCTCCAGCTGCGTGGTGGCCGGCAGCACATAGTCGGCCAGGTCGGCCGTGTCGGTCATGAAGTGCTCAAGCACGACGGTGAACAGGTCCTCGCGCTGGAAGCCCATCACCACCTTGGGCGACTCAGGCGCCACCGCGACCGGGTTGCTGTTGTAGACGACCAGCGCCTGGATGGGCGGGTCGGCCTGCAGCAACGCGTCGCCAATGGTGCTCATGTTGACCATGCGCGGCTGGCGCCCGGCGAGCAGGTCGGGCCGCTCAAGATCGGGGTTCTTGAAGGGCGCGTTCCAGCCCGAGGCCGACAGCAGCACGCCGCCGCTCTGATGGCGCCAGGCACCCGTCAGGCAGGGCAGCAGCGCGATCAACCGCACGGCATTGCCGCCGCCGCGCACGCGCTGCAGGCCGTAGTTCATGCGGATGGCCGCCGGCTTGCTCGTGCCGTAGTCACGCGCCAGCTTGCGCACTTCGTCGGCGGTGATGCCGCAGACCTCGGCGACGCGCTCGGGTGGCCAGTCCAGGGCCTTGCCGCGAAGTTCGTCCCAGCCGTCCAGGTACTGCTCGATGTAGTCGCGGTCCAGCCAGTCGTTGGCAATCAGCTCATGCATCAGCCCCAGGGCCAGCGCGCCGTCGGTGCCAGGAAGCACGGCGATGTGCTGATGGCATTTGTCCGCCGTCTCGGTCTTGCGCGGGTCGATGCAGACCAGCTTGGCGCCTTCACGCTTGGCCTGGTTCGCATAGGTCCAGAAGTGCAGGTTGGACGCGATGGAGTTGCTGCCCCAGATGATGATGAGCTTGGCGCCCGCGAAGTGGCGCGTGTGCATGCCCAGCTTGTGGCCATAGGTGGCGGCGAGACCCGCGCCGCCGGCCGAGGCGCAGATGGTGCGGTCCAGCCGCGCGGCGCCCAGCGCGTTCCACAGGCGGCCCGCCATGGCCTCGCCCTGGATCAGGCCCATGGTGCCGGCGTAGCTGTAGGGCTGAATGGCCTGCGGGTCCTTGATCGCCTTCAAACGCGCGGCGATGTCGGCGATGGCCTCGGCCCAGCTCACTTGCACGAAGGCCGGCGCCTCGGTCTTGCTGCTGACGCGCTTGAGCGGGTGCAGAACACGCTCGGCGTGATAGGTGCGCTCGGGGTAGCGCGAGACCTTGGTGCACAGCGCGCCATGCGTGTTGGGGTGGTCGGCGCGGCCCTGCACCTTGATGACACGCTCGTTCTCGACGGTGACCTGCATGGCGCAGGTGTCGGGGCAGTCGTGGGGGCAGGCGCCGAAGACGGTACGAAGGCTCATGGCAGTGGCGATGCGGGCAGAGGCGCGATTGTGGCGCGCGGCGTGTTGCCTTGCCCGCGCCGGGTCACCCTCACCGCCGGGTCATGCGCTTTCCTCCTCCAGCGCCCAGGCGCAGCTGAGCAGCCCCAAGCCCAGCAGCACCAGGTGCATGACCACGAGAGAGGCGCCAACGTCTCCGGCCAGCCACTCGCTGGCTGCGCCCTGCACCAGCGGTGTGGGCAGCAGTGACAGCCACGCCAGCAGGCCGCCAACCAGGGCCGCCCCGGGCACCAACGCAGCGCGCAGCCGGCGGCGCTGCGGCAGCGCGGACATCACTTGCGCCGAGAAGCCGTCGTCGGCAACGGCGCCTTCAAAGCCGCTGCGCAGCAGTTCGTCGATGTGCTGTTCGCTCAGATCGTTCATCCTTGGTCCCTCCCTTGCTTGCCCTGCGCCCAGTCCTGCAGCAGCTGGCGCAGCTTCGCCTTGCCGCGCGATACATGGGTCTTGACGCTGCCCAGCGGCATGCCCATCACCACGGCAGCCTCCTCATGGCTGAGCCCCAGTTGCACGCAGTAGAGCAGCGCCGCGCGCTGGTCGGTCGACAGGCGCCGCATGGCGGCATCCAGATCGAGCTTGAGCTCGGGCGTCGCATGCAGGGCGGGGTGCGCGCCGGCCTCGACGAGATCCAGATCCACCGCCCCCTGCAGCTGCCCGCGCTTGCTGCGCAGGAACTGCAGGAAGCAGGAGTGGGCGATGCGGTAGAGCCAGGTCCCGAAGCGGGCGTCGCCGCGAAACTGCGCCAGCTTGCGCCAGGCGATGACGAATGTCTCCTGCGCCAGATCGTCGGCCGTGGCCGGATCGTCGAAGAGCAGCCGGCGCAGCTGGGCGCGCACCAGCCCCTGATGCCGGCGCACCAGCAGCTCGAACGCACGCGTGTCGCCATCGCCGACGGCCCGCGCCACCAGGGTCGCGTCGATGCGCGCCTGCGCCTCCTGGTCATCCACGCGCACTGCCGCGACGGGCCAGAGTCCAGTTGCCCAGGTAGGCCAGGCCCAGCGCCGTGGGCAGGATGCCCAGGCCCCACAGCTCGGACAGCGGGTGGCCCAGGTGGTAGTTCAGCGGCAGCGACACCAGCGTGGCGCTGAGGCCGGCGCCGCCGGCAAGAAGCACCAGGGCACGGCGCCGGTCGCACTGCTGCGGCGTGGCCTCGCCGGGCAGGGTCGCCGGCAAGGCCGCACCGGACTCGACCAGCTTCAGCAGAAACTGGTAGCGCATTTCGGCGCGGACGCGGCGGTATCGCAGCACCAGCGCCGTGATCAGGACGGGCGGCAGCAGAACCAGCGCCGGAATGATGAACATCGCAAGTGTTTCCATGGGGCTTGCTCAAGGGTGGTTGGGAACGGGCTGATCGGCGCCAGCGCCGGCGCTGGCAGCCTTCGGGTGCTCGACTGACTATCGTCGCGCAGGAAGCGAGGCTTCCACCAGGGCGCTCAGCCATTCGCGCATCGCCGTGGCGGCGTGGTCCTGGTTCGCCAGCACGGCGATCACCAGGCCGTCGTCGGGGTAGAAGAGGAACTCGGCCGAAATGCCCGGCGCCCCGCCGTTGTGGCCGACCCAGCGCCGCGCCGGCGTGCCGCCCACGCTGAACAGATAGCCGTAACCGATGGGGCCGGTCTGGCCGCGGGCCTCCCAGAGGGTTTCGAGCTGGGGCCGGGTCAGCAGGCGCTCCTGCTTCAATGCGCGCGCAAACGCATGCAGATCGCGGACCGAGGCGTATCCGCCACCTGCGGCCGATCCACGCAGGCTCAGCGTCTGGCTGTTGTCCTGCCATGAGCCCGCATCGGTCTTCATATAGCCGAGGGCGAACTTGGCGCTGCGGTCATCGCGCCGGAAGTGGTCGGCCCAGCGCATGCCGGCGGGCTCGTAGATGTGCTTGCGGATGTAGCTGTAGTAGTCCATGCCGCTGATCGCCTCGATGATCAGGCCCAGGATGACCGGCCCGCCATTGCTGTACTCGAGGCCCGCGCCGGGTTCGAACAGCAGCGGCTGATCGACAAAGGTCTGCAGGAAGCCCAGCTGCGTGTCGAGCTCGTGCCGCCGTGCCGCATGGGCTTCGTTCCAGTAGGAGCCGACACCGGAGGTATGGGTCAACAACTGGTGGATCGTCACCTGGTCACGGATCTTGGCATTCGGGAAGTCCGGGAGATGCCGCCCGACGCGGTCCTGCCAATCCAGCTTGCCCGCGGCCTGCAACTGGGCGATGGCGATGGCGGTGAACATCTTGTTGATCGAGCCCAGATTGAACGGGGTGTCGATGAGGTTGGCTCGCCCGGCCTGGCGGTCCGCCATTCCCGCCGCCCGCGCATGGATCAGCTCGTCGCCGCGCGCCACCAGCACGGCCCCGGAGAATCGGCCGGCCCTGGACTCGGCCTTGATGCGCGCGTCGATGGCAGCCGGCAGTTGTGCCGGCTTCACCGCAGTGACCTTCGGCGGCAAGGGCCTGACCGCGAACTTCTCGATCAGCGGTGCCGCATCGCCCGCGAGGGTGATCTTCAAGGACACGCGTCGCCCATCGCTCAGGGTGTAGTGCAACTCGCCCTCGCGAGGGCCGCCGAGCACCTCGGTGGGCCGCGAGGACGCCATGTCCGACCCCAGCACTTCAGCGAGCGTGGCAAAGGTCTCGAGCAGACCGGCGTCGCCGTTGCGCTCCCGCATGCCGGGGCTGAAATAGCGCTGCAGCAGCGCCAACCTATCCTCGGGCTTGGCCGTCACGACCTGCCAGAACTGCGCCGCGCTCTGCCTCATGAGCCCCTGTGAGGCCTGGCCGCTGGCGGCCTCGGGCCGCGCATTCGCCACGGCCGGGCTGGACAGCGCCAGCGCCGCCAGCCAGACCGCCGTGATACACCGGCAAAGGCCTCGATTCAAGCTGATCATCGTTTGCTCCCACTGCACCGCCACATCGGGGTGCTTCGGAGGCTTGGATGCACACAACCCGTCGCCTGGGTTCAAAGCCGCGGCATTTATTTTTCGGAAGGCGCTGCGGGCCGCCCCGCTCAAGCCGCCGGCAGCACCAGCCTTGCGATGCAACCCTGGGGCGCTGCGGGCAACAGCGCCGCGCTGCCGCCATGCCTCTCGGCAATCTCGCGCACGATGGCCAGGCCCAGGCCGCAGCCCTCCCCCGTCGTCGCGCCGCGCACGAAGCGCTCGAAGGCGCGCTCGCCCAGGCCCGGCGCGAGGCCGGGGCCGTTGTCTTCCACGTCCAGCCACACATCGTCGCCCGCGCGGCGCAGCCGCACGGTGATGGTGGCGCCCGCGCCGGCATAGCGCAGCGCGTTGTCGATGAGGTTGACGACGGCCTCGCGCAGCAGCAGCTCCACGCCCTGCACGCGCTGGCCCTCATTGACGATGTCCACGCCCAGGTCGCAGCCGGCAGCCAGCGCGCGCGGCACCCATTCGGCGGCCACCTCGCGCACCAGGCGGTCGCAGTGCACCGCCTGCCAGCCCTGCGCGGCCACGGCCTCGGGCTCGGCGCGGGCCAGCACCAGCAGTTGCGACACCAGGCGGGCACTGCGCACGGCGCTCAGCAGCACGCGCTCCAGGCGCTGGCGCAGCACGGGGTCGGTGGTCGCCTCCAGCGCCAGTTCGGTCTGGCTCTTCAGGCCGGCCAGCGGTGTGCGCAGCTGGTGGGCGGCGTCGCTGATGAAGCGCCGCTGCGTGGCCAGGCTGTGCTGCACCTGGCCCAGCAGCTCGTTGACGGCGCCGGCCAGCGCGCGCACTTCGGGCGGCGCGGATTGAAGCTGCACGGGATCGAGCGCATCGGCGCGGCGGCCTTCCATCTGCCGCTGCAGTTCGGCCAGCGGCTTGAGGCCCTTGCGGATGCCGGCCCACACGCCCATGCTCATCAGCGCGATCAACAGGGACAACGGCAGCGCCGTGTCCAGCAGCATGCGCCGCGCCAGCAACTCCCGCGGCGCGCTGGAGCGGGCGATCTGCACGCGCAGCGCGGAGTCTGCCGCGCCCGCGGCGCCCAGGTGCAGGTCCAGCGACACGACGCGCATGGCCTCGGGCACGGTGGCATCGAAGAACACCGGCTCTCCCAACGCTGCCGTGCGCGGCGGCGGCGGCAGGCGCGCGTCGCCCAGCAGCAGCTGGCCGGGTGGCGAGCTGACGGCGTACATGACCCGGTCCTCGGGATCGGCGGCCAGGATGTCCTGGGCCGAGCGCGGCAGGTCGACGAACAGGCCGCTGGCCGTCGGCCGGATCTGCCGGGCCAGTGCGCGGGCGGCCTGCAGCAGGCTGGCATCGACCAGTTCGTCGGCATGGCGGCTGGCCACGCGGTAGGCGCCGAAAGCCGCCACCATCCACAGCACGATTTGTGGCAGCAGCAGCCACAGCAGCAGTTGCCGGTGCAGCGAGCGGCTGGGGCCTATGACCATGACGGGAGACGGATGCGTTGCCACTCAAAAGCCTGCGAGCAAAGCCTGAGGCGAAGCTGGGGTAGGCCCCCAGCGGGGCCGAGCAACGCCGCGCGCAGGCTTTTGAGTGACAACCCTTCGGGAGAGGGTCTGCGCGGGCGCATGACGTCGTTGCGCGCCTTGCCTGGGCATGAGCCCAGGCGGCGTCGCACGCCTAGCCCTGCACCCGCGCAGGCCCTCTCGCACCGGCTCCCGTCATGGTCATAGGCCCTCGCGCTCACGGCGAGGCCGTCGCTTCGAGCAGGTAGCCCAGACCACGCACGGTGCGCACGGCCAGCCCCGAGCCTTCGAGTTTCTTGCGCAGGCGGTGGATATAGACCTCGATGGAGCCGCCATCGTCACTGCCCCAGGCCTCGGCGATCTGCTGTTTGGTGACGACGCGGTCGCGCTCGCCGACCAGCAGGTCCAGCAGCGTCCACTCGCGCGGGCTGAGCTCCAGCGCCTGGGCGCCCACGCTGGCGCGGCGCGCGGCGCGGTCCAGCGTCAGGCCGCGCAATTGCTGCGCGGCACCCGCCGGCCGGCCGCGGCGCAGCAGCGCATGCAGGCGCGCCTCCAGCTCGGGAAAGTCGAAAGGCTTGGTCAGGTAGTCGTC
>NZ_JBQVNP010000111.1:0-17126 GCF_052436255.1 Roseateles sp.
CTGGCGCGCCTGCCAGCGCAGGCGGGCGTCGAAGTGGCAGGTCTGGCCGCGGTGCAGGGCGACGCATTGCACCGGCGCGACCTCCAGCGTGGCCAGCGGCGGCTCGGCGCGTGCAGGCAGGGCCGTCATCAGCAGCACGGCAGCCGGCAGCAACGCGGCCAGGGCCGGGGCGCGCTTAAAACACATAGCTGAGGCCCAACATCAGGCTGCTGGCGCGGCCTTGCTTCTCGCGCCAGCGCGAGCTGTCCGCGACGCTGTCGGCGATGCGGCCGACTCTGAGCGTGGAGCGCAGCACCCAGCTACGCGCCAGCGGGTAGCTGGCGCCGACCTCGGCCGCCATGCCCACGCCGCCGCCGGCGCGGTACTCGGCCAGGCCGGTGGCCGCGGCCTGCTGGGCGGTGACGCCGTTGAAGTAGTTCATCGTCTTGGCGCTGCCATAGCCCACGCCGGCCAGGGCGTGAAGATTCCAGTTGCCCAGCTGCCAGGCGCGGCCCAGCTGCACCGAGCCGCCAAAGCCGTTGTGGCGGCCGCTCACGTCCTTCCAGGCATGCAGCTGCCAGACGTAGTCACCGCGGTTGGCGGTCAGGCGCAGGCCGGCGACATGGTCGGCTTTCGTGTCCAGCGCCTTCCAGGCCGCGCCCTCATGGCGGGTGCCAGCGTGATTGGAGTTCAGCAGCAACTCCAGCGACCAGTTCGGGTTGTCGACCAGGCTATAGCCCAGGCCCAGCCGGTCGGAGCCGCCCAGCTCGACGAACACGCCCTTCCATTCATAGCGGCCACTGAGGATGGGCACCAAGCGCGGGTTGCGGTGGTCCACGCCGTGCAGCTTGGGGCCATGGGTGGCGAGCAGCCCCAGGCCAAGTTCCAAGTGATTGGCTTCGGTGCTCTCGCCACGGCGCAGCTCGCGGGAGATGTTCTCGGCAGCGGCGGGGCCGGCCATCAGGGTTGCGACCAGAAGCAGTGAAAGGCGCTGCCTTGCAGTGAATGTCATCAAGATTCCTCAGGGGTGGGAAGTGCAGACGCAGTCTCCCCAGCGGTGCGAAAGGAATCTGTAACGCGGCGTCAAGGCGGCCTGTGTTGGGGGCGCGCAGTTTGGCACAGGCCGGATAGGACGCCGGTCATGGGTTGCCAGGTCAAGCGAGCAGCTCGCCTGCGGGGCAGGTAGCCGCTAGCCGTTATGCAGTGACGATGGGGACGCCGGCGTCGGACGTCACGGGCAGCCCGGGCTTAGGCGGCGACGGTGCATCTTGGTGCGCCACGCCCCAGTCCGGCACCCGGCACGACTTTCAACGCGCCCGCAGCAACTGGTCCGCATCGATCAGCCGCGCCGCCACCGAGGCCAGCGTCTGCCCGCCGCCCATGGCCAGCTGGCGCAGGCGCTGGAAGGCGGCCTCCTCGTCCAGGCCCTGCTCGCGCATCAGGATGCCGCGCGCCCGCTCGACGAGCTTGCGTTCGGCCAGCTGGGTCTGGGTCTGGCGCAGGTCGCGCTGCAGGCTCTGGTCGTGCTCGAAGCGGGCCAGCGCCAGCTGCAACAAGGCGCCCAGGCGCTGCGGCGGCAGGCCGGCCAGTTGCAGGGTGCTGATGCCGGCCTGCAGGGCGGCGCGCATCTGCTCGGCCGTCATCTGCTCGGCGAACAGCAGCACGGGGCGCGGCTGGCGCTGCAGGGCTTCGCCGAGCTGGGCGAGCAGCTCGGGGGCGGGCTGGTCGCAGTCGACCAGCAGCAGCTCGGGCGCCAGGCGCTCCAGCGCCATCGGCAGTGCATCCGGCTGGGCGACGAGGTCGATGACGTCGACCAGTTGACAGCGCAGGCGGATCAGCTCCAGGCGGATGACCGGGCTGCGACGCTGGCCGGCGTCGGCCATCAGCACGCGCAGGCCGGGAAGGGAGAACGGCTGGGGCGAAGTCATGCCCCAGGGCAGCGCAAAAACCGTGCCTTGTCGGTGCGGCCTCGGCCGGCTACTTGGGCACGACGAACTCGGCGGCCCGATAGGCGGCCGCGATGGTGGCCTTGCCGACGCGGGCCTCCATCTCGCGGTGCACGGGCATCAGCGCCTTCTTCCACGCCTGCGACTCGGCCGGCGTCAGGGTGTGGATGCGCGTGCGCCCGCTGGCCTTGATGGCCCGCAGGGCGGTGTCGTTCTCGGTGTTGGCGATGGCGTTGGTATGGTCGGTGGCCTCCTTGAGCGCCGCCTCCAGCGGGCCGCGGATGTCGCCCGGCAGGCTGTCCCAGAACTTCTTGTTGACGATGACCGCATAGGCCAGGTGGCCGTGGTTGGACAGCGTCATGTGCTTTTGCACTTCGTGGATGCGCTGCGTGTAGAAGTTGCTCGGCGTGCCCTCGGTGCCGTCGACGAGGCCGGACTGCAGCGCCTGGTAGAGCTCGCTGAAGGCCATCACCTGGGGCACGGCGCCCAGCGCGCGCATCTGCGCGTCCAGCACCTTGCTGGACTGGATGCGCATCTTCAGGCCCTTGAAATCGGCCACCTGGCGCAGCGGCCGGTTGGCGCTCATGATCTGGAAGCCGTTGTCCCAATAGGCCAGGCCGCGGATGCCCTTGGGCTCCAGCTGCCGGAACAGCTCTGCGCCCAGCGGCCCGTCGGTGATGGCGCGGAAGGCCTCGGTATCCTTGAACAGGAAGGGCAGGTCGAAGACCTCGAAGGCCTTGACGCCCAGCGGCCCGAACTTGGCCAGCGACGGCGCCAGCATCTGCACGCTGCCCAGTTGCAGCGCCTCCATCTCTTCCTTGTCCTTGTAGAGCTGGCTGTTCGGGTACACCTCCACCTTCACGCGGCCGCCGGTGCGGGCCTCGGCCAGTTCCTTGAAGCGCTGGGCGCCCTTGCCCTTGGGCGTGTCGGGCGCCACGACATGGCTGAACTTGATGACGATGGGCGGTTGCGCCTGCGCCTGCGCCTGCGCGGCCAGCGGCAGGGCGACGGCGAGGGCCAGCAGCAGGAAGCGGGCGGTGGTCATGGTCCTATCTTCGCGTTCACGGGTTGGCGTCGCCATGTGGAATTCCACAGCCCGCCTTGGCCGCAGCAGTCCCTAGACTGCGCGCATGAAGCCGCGCGAGCTCCTGTCCCGAAGCCTGTGGCTGGCGCCGCTGCTGCTGTCGCTCATCTTCGTGGGCGGCGTGCTGGCGTGGGTGCGGGCCAACGGCATTGAGGAGCAGGAGCTGCAGCGCCAGACGCTGATCTCCGACGCCCTCAGCACGGAAGTTCAGCTGCGCGGCCGCATCGACGACGAGATCACCCATCTGCGCAAGCTGGCCGCCAGCCTGTCCGGCGAGGCGCCGAGCCAGGCGGCGCTGGCGGCCGACCCCGAGGTCAACGCCGGGCTGCGGCGGTTGTGGCTGTCGGTGACCTGGCTGGATGCCCACAACCGCGTGCTGGCCGAGGTGCCGAGGCAGGCCGCCGCCAACCGCTATGAAGACGGCCTGTCGCTGCACCTGACCGCGCGCGTCGGGTCCGATGGCGTGCTGGTGGTGCGCTATGCCCCGGCGCTGCTGCTCAAGCGCGGCGTGCCCTGGTGGCTGGCGCGCAAGTACGACCTGCAGCTGGTGGACAGCGCCGACCAGGTCATCGCCTCCAGTACCGAGTCGCCGCTGCGGGTTGCCCAGGGCGCGCGGCCCAGCTACCGCGTCGCGCTGACCGGCCCGCTGCGCGCCAGCCCGCTGACCGAGGCCACGCTGACCGACGCGGCGTTGGAGCTGACGCTGCGCGAGCCCATCCCCGACGGCGTGCGCCCGCTGGCCTGGGTGCTGGTGGCCGGCTTCCTGCCCGCGATCGCGGTGGCGAGCTGGTTGCTGCGGCGCCAGATGCGCCACGTACAGCGTGCCGAGGTGGCGGGCCGCACCGAGGCCGCCTGGCGTCGTGCGATGGAGGACTCGGCGCTGGTGGCGCTGCGCGCGCGTGACTTCGACGGCCGCCTGCTCTATGTCAACCGCACCTTCTGCGACATGGTCGGCCTGGCCCAGGAGCAACTCGTCGGCCTGCTGCCGCCCATGCCCTATTGGCCGCCGGATGCCTTCGAGGAGTTGACCGAGCGCAACCGCCGCAGCCTCGCCGGCCAGGCGCCGCGCGAGGGCTTCGAAGCGCGCTGGCGGCACAGCAGCGGCCGCATGGTGGACGTGATGGTGTTCGAGTCGCCGCTGGTGGACGCCGGCGGCAGTCAGATCGGCTGGATGGGCAGCATCATCGACATCACCGAGCGCAAGCAGCTCGAAGAACGCGAGCGCCGTCAGGTCGAGACGCTGGCCCACAACGCGCGCCTGACCATGCTGGGCGAGGTCGCTTCCACACTGGCCCACGAACTGAACCAGCCGCTGACGGCGATTGCCAGCTATGGTGCCGGCGTGACCAACTCGCTGGCCAAGCTCGGCGTGCAGGACGAGCTGGTGCTGGGCGCCCTGCAGCGCCTGGGCCAGCAGGCCGAGCACGCCGGCCGCATCGTCGCGCGCATCCGCGAGTTCCTGACCCGGCGCGAGCCACGCCATGAGCGCTGCGACCTCAACGAGGTCATCAGCGCCGCAGTCGACTTGCTGCGCCGTGACTGCCAGCGCCGCGGCGTCACACTGGAACTCTCGCTGGCCCCGACCGTGCCGGCGGTGCTGGCAGATGCCGTGCTCATCGAGCAGGTCGTCATCAACCTGGTGCGCAATGCGACGGATGCGCTGCAGGCGCGCGAACCGGGCGAGGGCGCGCGGCGCGTCACCGTCAGCAGCCGCCTGGCCGGCGATTTCGTGCGCATCGACGTCTGCGACAACGGCCCGGGCCTGAGCGGCCGGCGCGTCGAGCAGCTCTGCGCGCCCTTTTATTCCACCAAGGCCGACGGCATGGGCATGGGCCTGGCCATCTGCCGCTCCA
This sequence comes from Roseateles sp., assembly GCF_052436255.1. Lineage (GTDB taxonomy): Bacteria > Pseudomonadota > Gammaproteobacteria > Burkholderiales > Burkholderiaceae_C > Pelomonas. The sequence goes on from NZ_JBQVNP010000111.1 coordinate 4,863, forward strand.
TCATCGAGGCTCATCAGGGCGTGCTCGACGCCAGCGAGTCATCGACAGGCGGCGCCCTGTTCTCGTTCAGCCTGCCGCTGAACCGCCAATCCAGCCGCGAACTGACCCCGGAGACCGTGCATGGTTGAACCCCGGATGGGCACCGTCCACCTTGTCGACGACGATCCCGGCGTGCGCGATGCGCTTGCCTTCCTGCTGCGCTCGCGCGGCCTGGATGTGCGTGCCTTCGCCAGCGGCCAGGCGCTGCTGGACCTGCTCGACGTCGAGGGCCCGCGCGGAGGCCCACCGCGCGGGGTCTTCCTGCTCGACGTGCGCATGGAGCCGATGAGCGGCCCGCGGCTGCACGACGAACTGCTGGCGCGGCGGCTGCGCAACCCCGTGCTCTTCCTGACCGGCCACGGCGACATCCCCATGGTCGTCGAGGCGCTGAAGAAAGGTGCCTTCGACTTCCTGGAGAAGCCCTACAGCGACAACGCGCTGGCCGACCGCATCGCGCAGGCGCTGGCCGTGGACGCTGCCATGCAGGCCGAGGGCGCGCAGTCCGCCGAGCGCAGCGCGCGCCTGGCCAGCCTGACGGAGCGCGAATGCGACGTCATGACGCGCGTGGCGGCGGGCAAGCTCAACAAGATCATTGCCGACGAGCTCAATGTGTCGATTCGCACCGTCGAGGTCCACCGCGCCCGCGTGTTCGCCAAACTGGGCGTGCGCTCGGCGGCCGAGGTGGCGACCCTGCTGGCGGGGCGGTAGCCGAGGTCGAGGCATGAGCATGGTCCCTGTCTGCATCAGCCTGCATGACAGCCTTCCTCGGGCAGAGGCCGCTGTCGTGGATAGCGGCCTGGGCCAAGCCAATGACGCCGCGGCGCCGCTTCACGAGGTCAGGCCCTTGTCATGCTTTGCACGCGATGCGGCGGGCCGTGTCGTTGGTGGCGCCATCGGCCGCCGCTGGGGTTCCTGCTGCGAGCTCCAGCAGCTCTGGGTCGAGCCGCCGAGCCGCCGCCAGGGCATCGGTGCCGAGCTGGTCAGGGCCTTCGAGGCCCATGCGCGAACCCACGGTTGCGTGTCCTTCTACCTGGAGACCTTCAGCTTCCAGGCGCCTGCGCTTTACGAGTCGCTGGGCTACCGGACCGCGCACGAGCACGCGGCGTATCCGCATGGGATCGTGAAATATCTGATGGTCAAGGACGCGGTTGGCGGCCCTTGATCCCACCTTCGCAAGGGCAGCGGGGCGACCGCGCCATTGCGAGGCACGGGTTCCCAAAAGCGGCGCGAGGCGGGGCGTGCAGGCCCTGGGCTGGGGCAGGAACCCGCTCAAGGATGCCGTTTGACGAGGGTTTCGACCTGGCATGGGGTTTGCACTAGTGGAAATGCCGAGGCGACTGGCCTCGGGGAACCTAAGGAGTACCTCACCATGAATGCCTGGACGAATCTGCGACCCCTCACCCTGACGGCCGCTCTGCTCGCAACCCTGACGCTCACCGCGCCCGCGAGTGCCCAGGAGCCCACCGTGCCCGCCGTTGCCGACCGCGTCATGCTGCGCGGCGCACAAGGCGAGTACCTGCTCGACGATGGCCGCACGCTCAAGGTCCATGTCGGCGTGCGCCGCCTGGGCGTCAGCGTCGACGAAAGCCCGCTGGAAACCTGGCGTGCCGAGAACGCCGAGCTGCTGATCAGCCCCGATGGCCTGCGCCGCCTGCGCCTGTATCGCAATGTCGACGGCTCGGTGGATCGCATCGCGCTGGAGACGGACCGCATGCGGTGATGCCGCAGCTTGCGGCGCGGGCGACTACCCCCGCGCCGCTCGCCATGGCGCGGCCGGGCTGCGCGTGATCGCCCGCTTCGGCCCTATGGCTCAGGCCGAGAGCGGATGCTCGGGAATCCAGATCGAGAAGGTCGTGCCAACCCCCGGCTCGGAGTCCACCTCGATGCGGCCGCCGTGCTTTTGCACGATGGAAAAGGACAACGACAAGCCGAGGCCCGTGCCCTGGCCGACCGGCTTGGTGGTGAAGAAGGGCTCGAAGATGCGTCGCCGGATTTCCTCCGACATGCCGCAGCCGGTGTCGCCGACGGTGATGCACACCCAGCCGTCCGCCGCCCGCGTCGTCAGCGTGATCGTGCCGCGTTCGCGAATGGCGTGGGCGGCATTGACGATGAGGTTCATGAAGACCTGGTTGAGCTGGGCGGCAATGCAGCGTACGGGCGGCAGCACCGCATAGTCCTTGCGCACCTCGGCCTTGTACTTGACCTCATTCATGACGACGTTGAGCGTCGAATCCAGCCCGGCGTTGAGGTCGGCGTCCTGCCAGTCGGCATGGTCGACGCGCGAGAAGTCCTTGAGGTCCTGCACGATCTTCTTGACCCGCGACAGCCCTTCCTCGCTCTCGTTGAGCAGCTGTGGCAGGTCTTCCTGCACGAAGGCGAGATCAACGGCGCTGTCCACGCGGCGCAGCTCCTCGCGCACATCCGCGGGCAGGGTTTCGGGTGGCGTTGTGCGCAGCAGCTGCAGCAAACCGAAGACGGGCGTCACATAGCTGCGCAAGGAACCGAGGTTAGAGCTGACGAAGCCGATCGGATTGTTGATCTCGTGGGCCACGCCAGCGGCCAGCTGCCCGATCGAGGCCATCTTCTCGGACTGCAGCAACTGGTTCTGCGCCTCCTCGAGCCGGCTGTTGGTCTGCTTGATGCGTTCGTAGTTGATCTCCACTTCGCGCTGCACGCGACGCACCTCCGTGCGGTCCTGCAGCAGCCACCAGGTCAGTGCCGACGGGTCGACCGGGTTGGCGACATAGGCAATGATCTGCACCCACAGCGTGTTGCCTGCCATCGTCCGCAGCTCCATCTCGTGAAGCAGCGATTCGCCCTTGGACAGCACGGGCATCGCGACCTGCACCAAGGCCTCGAAATCCTCTTCGCTATTGAACAGGCTGCGTGTCGGCAGCCCATGTGGCGAGGCGTCGCCGAGCTCGAACATTTCGGCGAATTTCTTGTTGCCGCGTTCGACCTGGTGGTTGGTCGTCGAGATGATGCCGACCGACGCGTTCTCCAGGAAGGCTTCGAGCTCATGATGGGTGCTGAGCAACTGCGCCGTCCGTTCGGCAATCATGTTCTCGAGCTCGTTGCGATGGCGGCGCAGCTCGTCTTCGGCCTGGTGCCGGCGCGTGACGTCCTGCAGCGTCTCGATGGCGCCGACCACCTCGCCGTTGAGATCGACCAACGGCGCAGCCGTGAAGAACAGCCAGCGGCCATCGGCACCAAAATCGGGGAAGAAGCCCTCGATCTCATACCCGTTGGCGACATAGGGCGAGCGGTGGCAGCGGTTGCCAAAAAAGGCTTCGCGCTCCTGCTCGACGCGGCCATCGACGATCAGATCCGCCAGCAGCGGCCGGGCCGCCGGGAAGAACGCGCGCCATGTATCGTCGCGACCCATCATGTCGGAGGCCTCCATGCGCGTCAGTTGCGCGCAAGCGGCGTTCCAGTGTGTCACCCGGTGGTTCTTGTCGATCACGAACGTGGCCACCGGGTTGTTCTCGAGGATCTGGTAGAGCACGCGGCCGATGTCCAGCAGGCTGGTCTGCACATGGCGGATATCGCTCAAATCTTGCCCGGTCAGCACCGCATAGGGGCGGCCGTCGAACTGCACGCGCTGGGCCTTGACCTCCAGCACCCGCCGCGAGCCACTTCCCGTCAGCGCCTCGAGCTCCATCGAAGGCAGCTCGCCTTCCTCGGCCAGGCAACGCTCACCATAGCGCCTCAGCGCATCAGCGAACTCCTCGGCCGCCCAGCCATGCGGTGGCATTGCCAGCAAGGCTTGCTCGTCATAGCCGAGCAAACGCAGCATGGCACTATTGGCAAACACGATGCGTTCTGCGCTTTGCAGCAGCGTAGGTGCGCTCACCGCTCCCAGCGCGGTATAGAAGTCGCAAGCCGCCGTGGGCATCACAAGTTGACCTCGCCAGGATCGTCCAGGATGAAGGAGCCGTCGCTGGCCCATTTCACCCGGGTGATGCCGGGCTCGAGCCGCTCCAGGCGGCGCAGTTCTGCCTCCTGCGCGCTGAGTACGCCCATTTGCTGGCGGATCTGGTCAGCCAGGCGCTGGTTCTCCAGCGTCAACACGCGCACCTGCAGTACCTGGCGCACCGCAACCAGCAGATCAACGTCGACCCAGGGTTTGGAGATGAAGCGGGCGATCTCTGCTTCGTTGATGGCGGCCAGCAGCGCGCCCAGATCGGTGTAGCCGGACAGGATGATGCGGCCGCAATCGGGCTGAACCTTGCGCAGCTCGGTGAGGAACTCAACGCCCGTCATGCCTGGCATGCGCTGATCCGAAATGGCTACCGCGAAGGTGCATTCGCGCGCCCTTGCCAACGCCAGCGCCGCGTCCGTGAAGCTTTCCACTTGGTAGTGCACACCGTCGACGTCTTTCAACCCGTTGCGCATCAGGCGCTGAAGCGCGCTGAGGATATGGGGCTCATCGTCGACGAGCAGGATTCGCTCGCTCATGTCGCACCTCGCTCAAGCCGGTTCAGGGGGAATTGGCCAGCTTCACATAGACATTCAACTTCACGTTCTGGCGGCCGGCGAATTCGCGCAGCTGCCTGACAACACGGGCGTCGAATGTGTACCCGGCTGCCAACAGCAGCGTACCCTGCGGCGACAGCAGGTCGCGGGACAACACCATGCCGGGCATCACCTCATGTGCCTGCATTTCACGGTCTTGAGGCTTTTCGCTCGGTTCGTCGTTCAGCGCCAACTCGAACGCCTGGACGATGCTCTTGTCATAGCGCATGCCGGCCCCACCCAGGATGAGCGATTGCGCCTCGGCCGGCGTGTAGCGCTTGATGGACAAGCGTCCCGTCTGCGCCGAGTAATAGTCGCTGGCGACGCTGAGGATCTGCGCGCCCACCGGAACCTCGTCACCGCTCAGGGCATCGGGGAAGCCCTTGCCATCGATGCGCTCGTGGTACGAACGCACGATGCGGGCGGCGCGCTGCAACTTGCCCAGCGGCAGCAGCGCCGCCTCGCCATTGAGCGTATGGCGGCGGTACAGCGCCAGCTCGTCGCTGGCCATCGCCGACAACGGCTTGCGCAACATGGTGTCAGGGAAGCCGATCTTGCCGACCTCATGGAGAAGGCCGGCGATGTAGACATCCTCCTCCAGCATGGCGCCAGCGTTGAGCCGCCGCGCAATGCGACGGGCCAGATCGCCCACCTGGCGCGAGTAGCCGGCGGTGCCGCCACCGCGCAACTCGACCAGGCCGGAGAACACGTTGATGGACAGCAGGAAGTTCTCACGCAGTTCGGCGAACGAGGTCTCCAGCATGGCGTTGAGCTGCTCCAGCTCGCTGGTGCGCGCCTTGACGCGTGCGGCCAGGCTGCTGTTGAGTGCCTGCAGCTCGTCGTTCTGGGCCTGCGTCAGTAGCTGCAGCGCGCGGTTTTCCTTGTCGAGGCGGCGACGCTCCAGGGAATCCCGCACGCACATCAACAGCTCGCGGTCATCCCAGGGCTTGGCGATATAGCGGTGGATCTGGCCGCGGTTGATGGCCTCGACCGTTGAACCGATGTCGGCATAGCCCGTCAGCAGTACGCGGCCGACGGCCGGCCAGCGTTCACGCACCTGCTCCAGCAAGCTCGCGCCGTCCATCTCTGGCATGCGCATGTCGGACACCACCAGGTCGACAGGCTCGGTCTCAAGCAGTGCCAGGCCGGCCTTGCCGCTCTCGGCCAGAAGTACTCGATACCCCTCGGGCCGGAACAGCCTTCGCAGCGCACTGAGGATGGACGATTCGTCGTCGACGAAAAGGATGACGGGCGGGTCGGAAATCACTGGGTTCATCGCATCGCTCCCTCGATGGCTGGCCACCGCACAACTGGGAGTTTAGGCAGGGTGCGAGACCCGGCGAGCCAAGTTTGGTCGCAAAGTGTGGCCCGCCTCGATGCGCCTCAGGCCGGCGTGATATCTACCGCGACGCCCGACAGCACCGCATTGCCCGACAGCGGGTCGCGCGCCGCGTCGTCCAGCAGCGCGTTCATGTTCACGCCGGGCCGCTCGCGCGCCACGCCCAGCAGCACGCCGTCCAGGTCATGCCCCCAGCCGTGCGGCAGGCTCACCACGCCGCGGCTCATGTCGGCGCTGCGCTCGACGCGCGCGACCAGCTCGCCCACTGCGCTTTTCACGCGCGCGAACTCCGCCAGGCCCAGGTGCTCCGCGTCCTCGGGGTGGACCAGCAGCGTGCAGCGGTCCGGCCCCTTGGCCAGGATGGGCAGGTTGTGCATCCAGCTGTTGCCCGAGCGCACGTCGCGCCGGCCGATCAGGCTGAACGCGGGCGCGGCTTCGGTCTTGACCAGCGCGAGGTCCGCCAGCACCGCAGGCGGTGCCAGTTCGATCCTGCCGCTGGGTGTGCGCAGCACCTCGGGGATGCGCGGCGTGAGCGCGCCGAGGTCGATGCCGCCGCCCTCCACCGTGCTTGCCGCCTTGACCTTGGCGAGGTTGAGGCCCTCGGGCTTGCGGCCGAACTGGTCGCCGTAGGGGCCGACGCGCAGCTGCAGATCGATGAGGCGCTCCGGCCCGCGCCAGGGCTGCAGCGCGGCCACGATGGCGGGCGTGTCGTCGCCCGCAAAGCGCCTCACGTCGGCCTCGATGGCCTCGTCGTCGAGCCGGGCCACGTCGACGTCGAGCCCGCGGCCTTCAAGCAGCGCGCACAGGCGCAGGATGGTCTGCCACTCCTGCGGCGTGCCCGCAGGCAGCCCGAACACCGGGCCGCTGAAGCGCGCATGGTTGCGGTGGCTGAGCTGCGGGAAGGCGACGTCGAAGTGCAGGTCCTCCAGCGGCGACAGCCCCGGCAGGATGACGTCGGCATGGCGGCTGGTCTCGTTGACGTAGATGTCCAGGCTCAGCATGAAGTCCAGACCCTCCATGGCCCTGGCGATGCGGGGGCCGTTGGGGGCCGACAGCACCGGGTTGCTGGCCACGGTGATCAGCGCCTTGATCTGGCCTTCGCCCGGTGTTTCCATCTCTTCGGCCATCACGGTGATGGGCAGCTCGCCGAAGACCTCCGGCGCGCCGGAGACGCGGCTCCTGCGCCGGCCGGTCCGGATGCCCTTGCCGCTGCCCGATCGGCCCTGGGTGTTGGACGCAAACGCGGCAGCCTTGGCGAACATCGCGCCGCCTTCGCGGTCGAGGTTGCCGGTCAGCACATTGATGAGGTCGACCAGCCAGGAGTTGACCGTGCCGAAGCGCGTCGTGCAGGTGCCGATGCGGCCGTAGACGGCCGCGCGCGGTGCGGCGGCCAGCTCGCGGGCAATGCGGCGCTGCGTGTCGGCCGGGATGCCGCAGCCGCCAGCGGTGACCTCGGGTGCGAAGCCGGCGAGGGCGGCGCGTGCTTCGTCCAGGCCATTGACATGCTCGGCCAGGCGGCCGGGCTTGACCAGGGCCTCGTCGAACAGCGTGTGTGCGATGCCGGCCAGCAGCAGCGCATCGCCGCCCGGGCGGATGGCCAGGTGCTCGTCGGCCGCCGCGGCTGTTTCGCTGCGGCGCGGGTCGACGACGACGATGCGCCCGCCGCGCGCCCGCATGGCCTTGGCCTTGCCGCGGTAGTCGGGCACGGTCCACAGGCTGCCGTTGCTGACCATCGGGTTGGCGCCGAGCATCAACAGGTAGTCGCAGCGTTCGATGTCGGGCAGCGGGATGCTGAGCCAGTGGCCGAACATCAAGCCGGCGCTGAGCTGCTTGGGCATCTGGTCCAGCGTGGACGCACTGAAGGCGTTGCGGGTGCCTAACGCGCGCACCAGGCGGGGCGTATAGGCCAGCAGGCTGACCTTGTGAGCGGCCGGGTTGCCGATGGTGAGCCCGACGGCGTCCGGCCCCTGCTCGCGCCAGATGGGCAACAGGCGCTGCTCGATCTCGGCAAAGGCCTCGTCCCAGCTGGCGGGCACGAACTGGCCATCGCGCTTGATCAGCGGCGTGCGCAAGCGGTCGGGGTCTTCGTGCAGGTCCTTGAGCGACACCCCCTTGGGGCAGAGATAGCCATGGCTGAAGACGTCGCTGTCCGCACCGCGGATGCTGATGACCCGGGCAGCGTCGGTCTTCACCTCCAGGCCGCAGCAGGCCTCGCACAGCGGGCAGATGCGGTAGTGGCTTTCAGGCATGGCTTGTCTCCTGGTTTTGCGGCCGATTCTGCGGCGCGCGCACCGGCCCTGGCGTCAACCCGGCGACATGGCCATCGTCTCCAGCGACGACAGCATCTCGTCGTCGGCCGCCAGGTAGTGGTCGCAGGTGGGGCCGCCGCTGATGACCAGGTCGACGAACTCGGCGCACCTGTTGCGGCCCACCTGCGCGTCGACGTCCGGGCGTCAGCGCACCGCCCTCACGATGCGCTCCACCACCTGGCGGCCGGCCGGCGTCCATGGTGCGATGAGTTCGAAGTGGCCGGCACCGTCGAGGTTGACGACCTCCACCGTGTCGCCCAGCTCGGCCGCCTGCGTGCGGTAGCCGTCGCTGGCCGCAGGCGGCACGATGCGGTCTTGCGTTCCCTGCATCAGCGCCTGCGGTACACGCAGCGGCAGCAGGGCCAGCGGCGAGGTGTCACTGAGCAGCGCGGTGGTCGGCGCGCTGCCCAGCAACTGGTCCACCGACGTGCCGCACAGCTTGTTGCGCGAGGCAAAGGCCAGGTCGGGAATGCCGGCCACCGCGACGACGGCCGGGACGGGCAACGGCGCCGCGGCCTTCAACGGGCTGCTGGCGGCGATGCGCGGCCGGGCCGCAGCCCACAGCGCCAGGTGCCCGCCGGCGGAGTGGCCGGTGGCGACCAGGCGCTTGAGGTCCAGCGGATAGCGGCGGGCGAGCGTGAGCAGCCGGTCCGCGCCGCGGGCCACGTCGTCGAAGGTGCCGGGATAGCCGCCGCCCGGGTGGCCCACGCGGCGGTAGCTGATGCTCCACACGGCCACGCCGGCAGCGCGCAGCGCATCGGCCTGGAAGGCCAGCAGCTCCGGCCCCGGCAGGCTGGCCTGCCAGCAGCCGCCATGGATCATCAGCGCCACGGGGTGGGGGCCGGGGCCCTTGGGCAGCCACAGCTCGCCGAACTGCTGCGGCGCATCGCCATAGGCCAGGCGATGGTCGGGCTGTGGCCGGTCGGGCCGGTCGAGGACCTCCAGGAAGCTCAAGGTCTGCGCGGGCGCGGACAGGGCCAGCGGCAGCGCCAGGCTCATCAACAGGCGCGGGATCATTCGCATGGGTTCAACCAGTCTTGCAATTGCTGCAGCACGGCCGCATCGGTCTGCAGGCCCATATGGCCCAGGCCGGTGAAGAGGGCCGTGTCGGTAAAGGCCAGGCGGCGCGCCGGCGATCGATGCTGCCCCAGCGCACTGGCCACCGGCACCAGGCCGTCGCCCAGCCAGCGCGCCGGTGAGCCGCCGGCCCGCTTGGACGTGGTGGCCGCGATGGCGTAGCAGGCGACATCCTCGGGCAGCGGCAACTGGCTGGCCTTGCCGGCGTCGGCTTCAAGCAGGCTGGCGTGGCGCAGATCGCGGATGCCGGCACTGCGCCTGGCGGCCAGGCTGGCGAGCGGGCGCGAATAGGCGCTGAAGGCCAGCAACTGCTGCAGCTGCTGGCCGCCGCGCTCCAGCGGCGCGCCCTGGTGGGGCGTACCCAGCGTGACCAGGCAGCGCAGCCGCTTGCGCCAGCGCCGCCGCCCGGCCTGCGCGATGGCGCTGCGGATCACCAGGCCGCCCATGCTGTGGCCGAGCAGCGTGAGCGGGCCGGGCACGTCGTTCAGCAGTCTGGCCAGCTCGGCGCCGTTCTTCCAGATCGGACGGCCGCTGTTGTAGCGCAGGCCCAGGGGCTGGTAGCCGAGTTGCGCCAGGGCAGCGGGGAAGTCCTTGCCGTCCCGGCGTCGCCACTGCGCCTCGTTCATGCACAGGCCATGCAGCATGACCAGTGGCGCTCCGGTGGCGCCGTCGACCAGGGGGCGCAGGCTCATCGGCGTGGCCAGAGGGTTCGCTGTTTGTTCGAGGTAGTCGCCCAGCACGCCGTTCAGCGCGGCCAGCATGGCGTTGGCGCTTTGCGGCTTGGCCTGTCCGACCAGCGGCGTCAGCGCATTCAGGGCGATGTCCAGCCCGCCGCCCACCAGCTGCGTCACGCCGCGAACGCTGCGATAGACAAGGCCGGTGATGCCGGAGGTGCGTTCGCGTTGCTTCGTCAGCGGCAGCCGCGTGATCTCGGCATGCATGGCCTCGACGAGGTCGGTGACGCCGGTGACGGCTTGCGTCGCGAGGCGGCCGGTGCCGCGGAGTTGCTGGGGGTTGGGCATGGCCCAGTGTCGATCACATCTGCCGGAACAGATGCGCACAGCTCTCCGCCACCAGCAGCATCTCGCTCCCGTGCTTGAGCTTGATCTGCATCCGCCCCCGGAAGTCGCGGCTCACGCTGGCGATCGCATTCACGTTGACCAGCGTGGACCGATGGATCTGCCAGAACTGCTGCGGGTCCAGCTCATCAATGAGCTCCTTGAGCGGCTTGCGGATCAGCGCCTCGCCATCCTTCAGGCCCAGCCGGGTGTACTTGTTGTCACTCTGGAAGAACAGCACCTCGTCGACGGTGATGAGACGCAGCGTCTGGCCCACCGACGCATTGATCCAGCGCAGCGGCGCCCGCGCCGCGGATGGCGTGACGGCGGCCGGGCTGGCGCCGAGCTGGTCCAGCACGGCGCCGATGTGGGCGGGCGGCTGCCCCTGGGCGAGCCGCGCCTTCAACCGCGTGATCGCCGTGAACAGGCGGGCGCCGGCCAGCGGCTTGAGCAGGTAGTCCACCGCGCCCTGGTCGAACGCGGCGATGGCGTACTGGTCGTAGGCGGTGACGAAGACGACATGGGCGCGACCGCCCACCTGGCGGGCGACGTCGATGCCGGTGGCACCCGGCATCTCGATGTCCAGGAAGAGGATGTCGGGCTGATGCTGGTCCAGCAGCCGCAGCGCCTCCAGGCCGTCGCCGGCCTCGCCGACGACGCTGAGTTCGGGCCAGAGCTTGCCAAGCTGCTCGACGAGCTCGCCGCGCAGCGCGGCCTCGTCTTCGGCGACGACGGCGGTGGGTGCAATGAGGCTCATGCGGGAAATACCAAGGTGAACTCCGTGCGGCCCTCGCCGCTGCGGCAGGCCAGTTGTGCGCCCAGCACCGCCAGCCGTTCACGCAGCGACACGAGGTCGTCATCGTCGCTGCACAGGCCTTCCTCGTCGAAGCCCAGCGTGATGCGGCCATCCACATTCAGCCAGGCGCGCCTGGGGTGGCCAAGGCGCACGGCACGCTGCACCAGCGGCAGCAGCAGCATGGGCGGCAGCTGCGTGGCGCCGTGGGCGCCGATTTCGCAGGCGAAGCTGGGCGGGTCGCCGCCCAGGTCGCGCAGCAGGTCGAGATAGCTGGCGATCAGCTCGGCCTCGCTGCCCAGCGTCGCGCCGGCATCGCGCAGCCGCGGCAAGGCCACGCGCAGATGCCGGATCAGCCGCTCCAGCCGCGCGCTGGCGCCGGCATCCCGGCGGTCATAGGCCTGCTCGACGGCGACGAGGGCGTCGAACAGCAGGGCCGGGTCGACCTGGGCCTGCAGCGCGGCCAGGCGCGAGGCCAGCGCATGGCGGCGCAGCTGGCTGTGCTCGCGCAGCAGGTCCTGGGCGGCCTGGTCCTGGCGGCGGCGCAGCGTCAGGAACTCCAGCGTGCCGACGATCATCAGTGCCGGCATGAAGACCCACAGGGTGTTGCCGATGACGGCGCTGAAGCGGAACACCGTGCACTTGGGCTTGCCACGCGTCATCGCATAGATGTCGCACAGCGAGGGCCAGGGCAGGGCGGCGGCCAGCGGGTAGACGATGGCGATGGTCAGCACCGAGCCCAGCAGCGTCGCGGCGACCAGGCGCTGGCGGCGCGCCGGATGGACGGGGCTGCTGCGCGCCGCCGGCAGCCAGCACAGCAGCAGCACGATGCAGCTGACCAGCGGCACGACGAGGTGGCGCGCCACCACCTGGGGCAACTGCTCGCCGACGGACATCTCCAGCAGCGAAGTCAGGTCGATGGCGCCGAACAGCATGCCGGCGCTGAGGAAGACCAGTGCCTCCTTGGGCCGCAGCGAGCGCCAGGACTGCAGCACGTGCCCGATCATGCCAATGCCTCTGCCGGGAGGCGCACGCGGGCGACGACACCGCGCGGCTGCACGGCCTCCAGCTCCAGCGCGGCCGCGTCGCCGAAGCGCGCCGCCAGCCGCGCCCGCGTGTTGGCCAGGCCCACGC
>NZ_JBQVNP010000112.1:0-17125 GCF_052436255.1 Roseateles sp.
GCCGCGTTTGTGACCCACGACGAGGCGCCGCTTGAGGTCTTGCAGATCATCCGACATTACGTTCCCACTTCGATGCAAGTGGGAACGTAGGCTCTCAGCTCAACGCCCGGTGCACAAGGGCGTGGTTTGTTGACCGCTTACGTCAGTCCGAACGTGAGCGGCCGGTGGACCGCTGCAGACTGATCTTGGATGTTCGCCATTCAGCCTTGAGTGGCAGCTCTTGCCAAGAGCGGTCATCCGAGCTGTTGCACGCCGGCCGGCAGCTTCAGCCCTGGAACGGGGCGTTCGGCGTAGCGTATGCACGCGGGCCCGATCCGGCGCTGCTGAGAGGCGGCACGGCGGAGCTGGTTCGGCCAGCCGCGCCGCGCGTCAAGCTGCACGAACTCAACGCCGCGCTGCTGATCGGCATGGAAGCCTGTTCGGGTACCGATGCCCACTGGGAACAGCTGCTGATGGACGCTCAACCTCGCTGGCGCGGCGGCCCTGCGCACCTGGGTCGATCGCATCCCCGGTTCATGGCGCCACGCCCAAAGCCCTGCCACGCAGTTGCGCCAGGCCCGCGGCAAGGCTGAGCGCAAGGATCCCGCCATCAACGACAGCGCCTGCTTACCGCGCGGCTGGAGCTTCAGTGCCACCGGCGGGCTTTGTCCGCCACGAGGTCAAGCGGCTGCTGGTGATGTTTGCGTGACCTGCCCCCTTCCGCCATACCAGCTATTGCGAGGGAGTCCTAGGGGTCAAGGGTATCGCCAGTGCGGCGGTTGAAGGTGAACCTGCATCGCCAGCATGCTGGCGATGCAGGCGTGCGAAGCACCTGGGTGGCATGCGGCCGATGCTCGAATGCGGTCGCACCTCGTTGTAGTCCTGCACCTAGGCCTGGATCACGACCCGGGCTTGGGGCAGCGTCTCGAACCAGTGCTCGTTGAGGCACTCATCGCGGAACTTGCCGTTGAAGCTCTCGATGTAGCCGTTCTGCGTCGGCGCGCCTGGCTCGATCAGGATGTGCTTGATGCCGTGTCGCTGGGCCCAGCCCAGGAAGGCACGGCTGGTGAACTCTGGCCCGTTGTCCGTGCGCACCGCTAGCGGGTAGCCCCGGAACCGCGCGGCCTGATCCAGCAGCCGCGTCACGTACTCGCCCCCGATACCGAAGTCCACCGCGATGTCCACGCACTCGTGGCTGAAGTCGTCGGCCACCGTCAGGCACTTCAGCCGTCGGCCGTTGCATAGGCTGTCCGAGACAAAGTCCATGCTCCAGGTGGCGTTGACGTGGCTGGCTGCCACCAGGGGCGTGCGCGTCCCCACTGGCCGCTTGGCCTTGGCGCGCTTGCGCACGGCCAGGTCTGCAGCGCGGTACAGCCGGTACACGCGTTTGTGGTTGACCCCGGGGTGGGCAGTGCGCAGCAGGTCGTGCACGCGCCGGTAGCTGAAGCGCCGGCGCTGCAGCGCGATGGTCTTGATGGCTTCAGTCAAAGTCTGGTTCTCCGGGCTCACCACGGGTGGGTGGCGGTAGGCATCTCGGCTCAGCCCCACAAGGCGACAGGCGCGGCGTTCGCTGAACTGGTGTTCGTCCACCATGCGACGCGCGGCGTCCCGACGCACTTGCGGGGCTAGCGCTTTACGCCCAGCACGCTCTTGAGCGCGTGCATGTCCAGGTGCGCTTCGGCCAGCAGCTTCTTGAGCTTGCCGTTCTCGGCTTCAAGTTCTCGCAGCCGCACGGCCTCGCTGACCTGCAGGCCGCCGTACTTGGCCCGCCACTTGTAGAACGTGGCTTCGCTGAAGCCTTCCTTGCGGCACAGCTCCTTGATGCCCATCCCGGCCGTGGCCTGGTTCAAGAAGCCAATGATCTGCTGCTCGCTGTACTTGCTGGTTCTCATGTCCGTCATTCTCCGAAAGGACGGACTCGCTCTCGTTTAGGTTGGTACGGCGGGAAGGGAGCAGGTCATGCGGGCACGACCCGGCTGCGCTCGGTGCCTTACGCGCTGCCCTCGTGTTCGATGAAGCCGAAGCCGAAGCCGACGACGCAGACGCTTCAATGCGGTCAGTGGCGATGGCGGAATCCCCGCCCGTCACGCAGTGCAGCGCCGATAAAGTTGAGCCTGCAGCGGTTGACAACAAGACAGGGAGTGCATCGTGCAAGCGATCCAGGACAACGCGCCGATCGACGCCTTTCTTTCGTACCGGGAAGGCGAGACCCGGGTCTCGGAGATCAACGAGCAGCTCAAGCAGAACGGGCTTAGGACCCACTATTTCCATGACACGGTGAAGCCGGGCGATCCGGTTGACGAAGGACCGGCGCTCAGCGAAGCACACTGCATGGTGGTGTTCCTTGGCGACCGCGGGTGGGGCAGGACCCAGCTGCAGCAGGTTGCGACCTTCCAGTCCACCGGGCGGCGGATTCTCCCTGTCCGGATCGGCGCCGTGTCCGAAGCCGCCGGACTCGAACTCGGCGGGCTCTTCAGCCGGTTGCTCTACGTCGACCTCACCAAGCACGACGACACGAAGCTGGCGCAACTGGTTCAAGCGATCCGCGAAGCCAACGGGAGTACGAACGAGCTAGACCCGCTCTCCCGGGTCGGGCGCGAACCATCCTTGGCGCCGAACGCCTCGCCTGACGAGCCGCCCACCAGCGCCCGCATCGCCCATGTGCTGCACATCCTCAAGGACGGCAGCGATCGGGAGCGCCTGGACGCGCTGAGGCAGCTCGGCGGCCTGCACGCCAACGACCGGGGCGCCCTCGCCTTCATCCTTCGCAGGCACCTGCGCGGCGACTTCGCCGTAGGGACCGAGGACAACTTCGCGGCGGCCGTCCGCTCACCCAAGCGGCTGGCGTCGATCCGATCCTGGATGCTCAGCGCGCTGATCCAACTGGATGCTGAAGGCAACGCCGACCTGATCCTTCAGCACCTGCAGGAGTCCTATGAGCCCGATCGCAACGTGCGCTTTTGGACGCTGGCGGGACTCTACGGTCGGCAGGTGAGCTTCGCGGATGACGCGATCGATCTCGCCCAGGGTGACAAGGAGCCCGAGATCCTTCTGCTGGCCGAGCTCATGTGCCGGTCGTCTGAGCCCGAGCTCGTCGAGGAGCTCACCAAGCGGCTTCAAGCCAGCGATTTCGAGACGGTGTGGCAGGTGCTCCGCGCCTTGCGCATCGTCCCGGTGCCGCCGTTAGCCCCGGTGCTGACCGAGATGCTGTTCTCGTCGGCCAGCGATACGGCACTTGCGTACGACGTGCTCTACGCATTCACGCCGCCGCCGATGGCCAAGGCAGCAGCTCCCCTTCTGCTGGAACGGTGGACATCGGCCCGCGTCACGCGGGAGATCGTCACGACGACGGCCGGCTCTGCCTACCAGGCGGGCGAGCACTTCGTGCATCTGCTGAGCCTGCTGCCTCCCTCGGAGACGATCGGCGCACTAAAGCAGTGCCTGTCCGACCCGCGGCTACGGCATTCGGCCGAGCAGTTGCTGAACCAGCTGCACCGCCTGAACAACGAGACGGCCAGCCGCGCGCGGCACCGGCCGGGCTTCCACAGCGACAAGCCGGGCGACACCACCGATCGCCTGGGCATCACCGCTGAGGCCCGGACGTTCGCCGCCATCATGACGGCGCACGACGTAAGCCCGCCGCTGGCCATCGGCCTGTTTGGCGACTGGGGCTCTGGCAAGAGCTTCTTCATGGGCGAGATGCGCCGCCAGGCGGAAGCGTTCTCCGACCAGGCCAAGCTGGACGACAGTTCCCCCTTCTGCGCGCAGGTGGAGCACATCGAGTTCAACGCCTGGCACTACGCCGACAGCAATCTGTGGGCTAGCCTGGTCAGTTGCATGCTTGAGAAGCTGCACGGCCGGGTGAACGGCCTCAAGACCCCGGCCGAGGAGCGCGCCGAGATTGAGCGGCAGATGCTGCAGGCGGTGCAGGACCAGCAGAGCGCGGTGCTCAAGGCGGAACAGGCCGCTGAGGAACTACGCAGGAAGAGCGAGCAGTTGGCGACGGCGGAGGCCGAGCGCCAGCAGCGCCCGGTCAAGGTCACGGAGCTTGGCGCGGAGGACTGGAAGCGCCTAATCGAGAAGGACGCGAACGCCAAGAAGGCCATCGCCACCATTGCGCAGCGGCTCGGCATGGGTGACCTCATGGCCGCCACGACTGACTGGCAGGCGGCGCTCTCGGAGCTTCGGTCCCAGACCGAGGTCAGCGTCAGCTTGGCTCGTGCCGTCTCTACAGAATCGCGCAGGCCGCTATGGGTGGCGCTACTGGTCGCCGTCATTGTGATCCCGCCCGTGGCGTTGGCAGTGAACCACTGGCTGGCTACGGACCAGACCCAGGCGTGGATGGTCAAGCTCGGCGCGATCTTTGCGCAGATCACCGCCGTGCTCGTCGGCTCGGCCACGTGGATACGCAAGGCGATGGCCAGCTTCAGCGATCGCAGGAAGGACCTGGAATCAGCGCGGGACTGGGTGAACCAGCTCCTCCAGGCTAAGCGCGACGAGGTGCCCGCGTCGGAGACCCAGCTCAAGGCCGAGGTCGACAAGGCCACGGCCGCCAAGGTCGCGGCCGACCAGCAGGTCGCCGCAGCCCAAGTCGAGATCACCCGGCTCGAAGTCGAGCGCGAGAAGATCAGCCTGGCGCGATTCCTCAGCGACCGCCACAAGTCCGACGACTACCGCAAGCAGTTGGGCATCTTCACGACGATCCGGCGCGACTTCGAGATCCTGGTGGACCGACTCAAGCCCGCGCCGGGACGGCGCGCGCAGCTCGATCGCATCGTGCTGTACATCGACGACCTGGATCGCTGCCCGGCCGACAAGGTGGTGGAGGTGCTGCAGGCCGTTCATCTGCTGCTGGCCTATCCGCTGTTCGTGGTGGTGGTGGGCGTGGATTCGCGCTGGCTCCTGCACTCGCTGTCCAGCCACTTCAAGCAGTTTGACGAGCACGTCGCCCGGCTGAGCCGGGAAAACGAGGACGACGAGTCGGAGCACTGGACGGCCACGCCGCAGCACTACCTGGAGAAGATCTTCCAGATCCCCTACGCCCTGCGGCCGATGACCGACGGCGGTTTCAGCCAGATGATGGACGCACTGCTCAAGCCGGCCGGCGACGGCTACGTCCTGCCGCCGATCGTTTCCGAGGTGACACCTGAGGAACCGACCGCCCCCACGACCGGTTCGGGAATCACCCGGTACGTGGCCGTCCCCGAGGATCAGGCCAGCCGGCTTGCCCAGCAGCCGAATGTCGCCTTGGCCTCGTCAGTGCCCAAGGCGGGCGCTGACGACAAGGGAGCGTCCGGTCCGGCGCCACAGCAGGCCGGCAGCAGCGACGAGTCGCAGGACACGGTTCTGGACGAGGCCGCGTTGACGATCCAAGCCTGGGAGACGGAATACGCGAAGCGGCTGCACGCGTTCATCCCGTCGCCCCGGGCCGCCAAGCGCTTCAGCAACGTCTACCGCATCATGAAGGCCACGGTGCCGGCCAACGAACTGGCGCGCTTCGAAGGCTCAGCGAACTTCCCCGGCGAGTTCCGGGTAGCGATGATCCTGCTCGCCCAGCAGATCTCATCGCCGCACCGCGCGGCGCAATGGTTCGAGTTCCTCGCGGAACAGCCGCCCGCAGGACGCCTGGACGACGCGCTGCTGCACCCCCCGGAGGGCCGGCACCACGTCGTTAACGGGATCAAGGAAGCACTGGAAGGTCTGATCACCGACGATGCGCGCGACCTGCCCATCGAACGAGTCCAGCATTGGCTGGCCATCGTCGGTCGGTTCTCGTTTGATCTCACGCGGCGCAGGATCTGAAGCCAGTTGCTCAGGCGCTAACCAAGCCACCCACTGCAGCGTCACCAACTCCACAGACTCCTTGCTTTTCATGGTGCCCGGCGATGGATCAACTCGGTCGTGTAGACCCGTTGATCGTCTCCGGCAAGGGCGTTGACCTCAGTGCCAACGTCGGTCGTGGGCGCAGCGAGTGGTCCTCGCGTCGTTTGGCCGGTCCTGTGCTTTGAACCGTCACGCCGACGCTGCGCTCCATCATGCCCGCCGCAGAGCGGCCCTGCTACTTATCAACCGCCTCCCACTAACTCGAGGCTTCTGCGCGGCTGACGATGTCACGGAGGCGTCCTGCTGCGACTGGACGCCGCCATTCAATGTCGGGTAGAGTGTCGCCCACTATCTGTGAAAATGATTTTCTTGCAAATCAATGAGTTACAGAAGAAATGGACTAAGTGGTTGATATACATTCAGATTTAGCCCAGGTTGTTCGTCTGGCGCTTGCGGAGCAAAGCGAGGATGTGCGTCTGTTCGTCGCGCGGCTCGTTCGTAAGTACCGCACCGAGTCGCCGGAATTGGCCGAGCAGCTGGACATGTACTTGCGCGCGAAGGTGCCTAGGTCCGCCGCGCCATTGCGTAAGGCCATCCAGAGGCCCGAAGTGCCTAGGCAGGCACTGCCGATCGACGACGAGTCGCGGCTGTCGTTGCTGAAGGTCTTCAAGGATGCGCCGGATCGCGAACCTCCCCTGCTGTCCCCTGAGCTGGAGGAAAGCCTCGGCCAACTGATCGAGGAACGGCGCCAGGCTGATCGACTGACGTCAATGGGTTTGGTGCCTACGCGCTCCGCCATCTTTGTTGGCCAACCTGGGGTCGGCAAGACGTTGACCGCGCGTTGGCTGGCGGCGCAGCTTGGGGTCGAGCTTTACGTGCTCGATCTCACCGCGGTCATGAGCAGCCTGTTGGGGCGCAGCGGCAGCAACCTACGCGCAGCCCTCGACTTTGCCAAGCGCACGCCTTGCGTCTTGCTGCTGGACGAGATCGATGCCATTGCCAAGCGACGCAGCGACGATGCTGACGTAGGGGAGTTGAAGCGCCTCGTGACGGTGATCCTGCAGGAAGTGGACGAGTGGCCACCAACCGGGCTGCTCCTGGCTGCTACGAACCATCCGGAGCTGATCGACCCGGCACTCTGGCGACGATTCGACCTAGTCGTCGAGTTCAAGCTTCCCGACCTGTCGGCCGTGAAGGTCGCGGTCAAGCGCTTCCTTGGACCTAACTTCGCGCTGTTCGGTAGGTGGCTGGACATCCTTGCGTTTGCCTTTAGCGGGGAGTCTTTCAGCGACATTGAGCGCGACATCCAGCGCTTCAGGCGCGCTGTGGCGCTCGGTACGGCGTCGGATGCCGAGATGATCGAGGAGTTCATCAAATCACGCGCGTTGAGCTTGAGTCACCAGGGGCGCATCGACATGGCGATCCTGCTGGCCAAGCAAACGAGGCTGTCCCAGCACAGCATTTCGGAAATCACAGGCGTCAGCCGCGACACGATCAGGAAGTACACCGGAGAGGCGACACCGACAAAACGGGTAGCAAAGAAGAGGGCTGAGGCATGAGCCAGACGAACTTCCTGATCGGGAGAGGGGAACTCCTGACGCATGAGATCAAGGGCCCCAAGCGCAAGCCCGGCAAGGCGGAGGTCTATACCTTGCAGCAGGCCGTTCAACGCATGCGCCCCCAGTTTCAGGAGGCTGCCGCTAAGTTGGATGCGTTGCCAGAGAACGCGTGTCCCGGCGACTTCGGCGTCGCGCGTCTGACGATGAACCCGAGCTACATCGCCCGCTCGTTCTTTCCCGTCGCGATGCTGCGGACTGTAGGCCTTGAGTCAGTCGGCAGTCGGACCGTGAAGCTCACGCCGGACGGCTGGACGAAGAAGGGTGACCCGCGAGAATGCACCACGACCGAGCTGTTTGTCGCGGGCAAGCGCCAAGCGTTCCGCCACTTGAAGGCGTGGACGCGCGAGATAGAAACCGAGTCGGACGAGGCGCTCGACTTGGCGCACATTGAGCGCTTCGCCGCGTTCACGCCTGAGGAGCGTATTGTCTCCCTCGGCAAGAAGAGGGAGCGGTTCTTCGAGGTTGGTCTTCACCTGCTGCCCGATGAGGATCGCCTATTCGTCCAGCGTGCCTTCGCGAAGTTTGCCAAAGGCGTCGAAGTCAAGGTCCATGCCGATCTGGGTTTCACGGCGGGCAATCTCTGGTTCGTGCCAGTCGAGGGCGCACACAATGGCATCGAGCGACTGGCGGAGTTCGTGTTCGTGCGCGTAGTGCGTCCCATGCCCAAGCTGCGCGGCCTGCGGCCGGTCCAGCGCACTGCTGGCGTGCTGGTCGGCTGCACGCTGCCCGGGGAGCAGCCGCTGTCCTCCGAGCCGAAAGTCGCAATCCTCGATGCTGGCCTTCCCGAGCATCACGCGATCGGTCCATGGCTGCGCTCGTATCGCCTACTCGACGAAGATGCGGACGACGACCCCAATGGCCCGGAGCATGGCCTGGGTGTCACTTCCGCGTTCCTCTTCGGGCCGATCCAGCCGAACAGTTTGGCCGCGAGGCCATTTGCCTATGTTGATCACCTCCGGGTGTTGGACAAAGATCACGGGACAGAGGATCCGTTGGAGCTATATCGCACGCTGGGCTTCGTCGAAGAAGTCTTGCTGTCGCGGCAGTACCAGTTCATCAACTTAAGCCTGGGACCGGACCTGCCCATCGAGGACACGGATGTGCACTCCTGGACGTCGGTGATCGATGACCTGCTGAGCGATGGCGACACGCTGATGACCGTCGCTGTCGGCAACAACGGCGAGATGGACCGTGCGGTCGGCAATGCGCGCGTCCAGGTTCCTTCGGACTGCGTCAACGCGCTGGCCGTCGGCGCGGCGGACGCGACCGACGCGAATTGGTCCAGGGCGTCGTACAGCGCGGTCGGCCCCGGACGCAGCCCCGGTGTGGTCAAGCCCGATTTGATGGCCTTCGGTGGCGATGCCGCCGGGTACTTCCATGTCCTCTCGCCCGGCCGCAGGGCCGCCTTGGCGCCTCAGCTGGGCACGAGCTACGCATCACCGTACCTGCTACGCAATGCGGTGGGTGTCCGGGCGATTCTGGGTGCCGACCTTACGCCGTTGGCCATCAAGGCACTGCTGGTTCATGCTGCCGATGCCTCGACCCACGATAAGCTGGAAGTGGGCTGGGGTAAGGTGCCCGAGGACCTGATGGACGTGATCACTTGTCCGCCCGGCACCGCGCGCGTCGTCTACCAAGGCGAACTCAAGCCGGGCAAGTATCTGCGTGCCACGCTGCCGCTTCCGATCGGTGGACTGACAGGCAATATCCAACTGAAGGCGACGTTCTGCTACGCCTCACCCACCGATCCTCAGGACGCCGCGGCATACACCAGGGCTGGGCTCGAGGTCGTCTTCAGGCCGAGCGACAAGAAGATCGAAGAGGGCAAGGCGAACGCCCAGACCAAGGGCTTCTTCGACCTGAAGCAGTACGCGACGGAAGAGGAGCGCCGTTCCGACCTCGGAAAGTGGGAGACCGTCCTGCACGGCAGCAAGCGCATGCGGGGCAGCAGCCTGGACAACCCTGTCTTCGACATCCACTACAACGCGCGCGAAGCGGGCGGCCGTGCCGTCGGCGCCGAGAAGATCCGCTACGCGTTGATCATCTCCGTCGAAGCGCCGAAGCACGCCGATCTCTACAACGACATCCTGCGTGCCTATGCCAAGACCCTCGTGCCGATCCAGCCGCAGGTGTCCTTGCCGATCCGCATTCGGTGACGGCGGGCGGAGTGGGGCAGGTACAAGACGGACTGACGGGAAGGAGGAGAGCGATGCCGGAACCGCTGAAGAGCAGAGACAAACACGGGACTCCATTCACGCGGCCGCCCGAGATCGAGGCCTGCTTGGCGAGGCTGGAGTCGATTGATGCCGCGGCTCGCCTGCAGGCCTTCGCCATCCGGTCGAGGAAGAGTACCGGCTATGTGCCGTCGGAAACGCTGACGTATTTCCTGCGCCGCGCCCACGCGACGGGCGCAAAGGACGAGTTCAAGCAGATATTCGGACTGCTTATGAAACGGGTCGGTCAGTCCTTGGTTGCAACGGTCTCGGACTCCCGCATGACCGGGGCGGAAGACATCCGAGAAGAAATCATGGGCAGATTCGCCGAGCGAATCGCCAAGGACTGCAACGGCCGTTTCGCCATGTTGGACTTCTTTGAGGTGCGGTTCGACCTGGCGTTCGCCAGATTCCGAAAGTCCGTGCTGAGGCAGATCGGTCCCTCGTCGGTACTCACCGAGCCGCTGTCCACGGAAAGTGAAGAGGGTCAGGACATTTCTCGGGAGATCGAGGAAGCGGCGGCCGACTTCCTGGGAGGGGACCCGCAAAAAATTGACGATCCGGCTTTCCGGTTGGAGCTGGAGGCTGCGATTGATGCATTACCAGACGATCAGAGACGGGTCGTTGGCTTGCTGCGGCAAGGTTTCCTGACCCACTCAGAGGATCCCAAAATCATGACTATCTCCAACATGCTGAACTGCGATCAGAGGACCGTGCGAAATCGCAAAGCCAGAGCGTACAAAGCCCTGAAGGCCGCTCTTGAGGGGGATGTATGAGCACTTCCAAGCCCTTCGCTGCAGACGAGGAATCCGTGCTGATGGCGTTCTCCATGGAGGCCAGCCATGGCCGGGAAATTCTTGAACGCTACATCAGCGAGTACCCGCAGCATGCGACCGCGCTCATCGATTGTTCGATGGATCTGCTTCATGAACCACCGGCAGGCGATGTTGCGGCGACCGAGGTGCTGGACAGCGCGGTGGACAAGGCTTGGCAGCGGTTCGAACGGGCTGTCCAGCAGGCCGACGTGGAGGTAGCGAATCCGTTTGCCACGCTCAATACGAGCGGCTTCAAGTCGCTCGCACGCAGCCTGGACGTCAGCAATCTCTTCCTGATGCGCGTGCGCGATCGGGCCATCTGTGCTGCCACCATTCCCGCCCGATTCGTCGAGAAGCTTGCATCGGAGATGGGTACCACCGTTCAAGCTATGTGCGCATACCTGCAGGGGCCACCGGGTGTGGCTTCCGGACAGGCTTTTCGGTCAAGTGTGAAGCCGAGTGTGGGCGAACAAATCACGTTCGGCCAGGCGGTCACGACTTCACAGCTCACGCCGGAACAGCAGGCGACGCTGAAGGCATTGTCGGACTGACCCATGGACACCACCGAGGCCGCTCGCCGGGAAGCAGAACGACTGCACCGCGCGAATTTCGCGGCCGGCGGCGATCCGACCCGACCTCTGGCGTTCGCGCTTCGGGAGGTCACAAGTCGCGGCTTGGATGTGTACGCGCTGCAAGAAGGAGACTCACAGCTCAAGGGAGGCAAAGCCACGTTCGACAGTCAGGCTGGCGGCATCCTCTACGAGGATCGCGGATCGGACTTCGAGCGTGCGTTCTTGATCGCACACGAACTCGGCCATGTCGTGCTGGAAGGGGGCACGCTGGACGTGGTGACGGTGGATGTCGAGGCCGACCGATCGATGGAGGACGCGCCGGTTGGCGTCGATCGCGTCCTTGACTACGGGGTGCACGAGCGACGCGAGGTAAAGATGGACCTCTTCGCGCGCGAGTTCCTGCTGCCGCGCCCCGCGTTGCGCGATCTGCATGTCAACGAAGGGCTGACATCCGACGCAATCGCCAAGCGCTTCGGCGCGCCGCTCGCCGTGGTGCAGCAACAGTTGCTGGATGCGCTGCTGATGCCACCCGCCCCAGAGCCGCACCCCGTGGGTGCCGGCGCGGTGGCGGGTTCGATCACCCCGGACCCCACGCAGGCTAAGGCGGCCGCACATCGAGGTTTGGCGTTCCAACTGCAGGCAGGGCCGGGTACCGGCAAGACGCGGACGCTTGTTCGCCGCATAGAAGGGTTGCTTGCGGACGGCGTTG
Organism: Roseateles sp.; assembly: GCF_052436255.1. Lineage (GTDB taxonomy): Bacteria > Pseudomonadota > Gammaproteobacteria > Burkholderiales > Burkholderiaceae_C > Pelomonas. The sequence goes on from NZ_JBQVNP010000112.1 coordinate 11,731, forward strand.
ATCCCACCACGATCCTGGTCCTCACCTTCTCGAACAAGGCGGCCAATGAATTGTGCGAGAGGATCGCCGCGAGCAATCCTGTCGCGGCGGCGGCGATGTGGATAGGCACATTCCACGCATTCGGCCTGGACATCGTTCGCCGTTTTCACGACCGGCTGGCGCTGCCGCCGGACCCACGGTTGATCGATCGGACAGAGGCGATTGAACTCCTGGAGGACGAGTTTCCGCGGCTCGACCTGAAGCACTATCGCAATCTCTGGGACCCGGCCCTGGATTTGAGCGACATGCTAAGCGCGATCTCACGCGCCAAGGATGAGGTTGTCGATGCTGCGGGTTATCGCGCGCTCGCGCAGGCCATGGCAGCGCGGGCGGGCGCCGACCAGGACGCCACGGTCCGCGCCGAGAAGTGCCTGGAGGTTGCCACGCTCTTCGAGGCGTACGAACGGCTGTTGACCGCGCGTCAGCTGCTGGACTTCGGCGATCTGGTGGCGCTGCCGGTTCGTCTTGTGGAGGGTAGCGCCGAGGTAAGGGACGCCCTGCGTGCTCGCCACGAGCATGTGTTGGTGGATGAATACCAAGATGTCAACCGTGCCTCAGTCCGGCTCCTGAAGGCCATCGTCGGCGACGGCCGCAACCTGTGGGTTGTTGGCGATGCGCGCCAGTCCATCTACCGCTTCCGCGGCGCTTCTGCGACGAACATCGCACGCTTTGCGATCGACTTCCCCGGCGCACAGGTCGCTCAGTTGGGCGTCAACTATCGCTCCGACGAACAGATCGTGGATGTGTTCACCGAGTTTGCGCGCGGCATGCAGGCATCCGTCGCTGCTTTGCCGTTGAGCCTGCGGGCCGACCGTGGTTCCACCGGAGCACGCGTTGAGCTTCGCGTTGCCGGGTCGGCTGACGATGAAATCTCCGCGCTTGCCGCGTCGATCACAACTCTGCACGACCAGGGCATTGCCTATGGTCGCCAAGCGGTGCTGTGCGCGTCCAATGCGCGCCTGAACGCCATTGCCGGAGGCCTTGAGGCTAGGGGCATTCCCGCGCTGCACCTGGGCAGTTTGTTCGAGAGGCCGGAAATTAAGGATCTGCTGGCCTTGCTCTCGCTAGTGACCGACCCGCGGGCGGCTGCGATGGTGCGTGTGGCAACCATGACTCGGCACCAAATGCCCTTGCAGGATGTCATGCGGGTCATCGAGCACCTGCGGGTGGCGAATCCCGGTTCGCTAGGGTGGGCGGCTATGCATACCGAGGTGCACGGCCTGGCAGACGACAGTCGAGAAGCTCTTGCTCGCCTATCCACGCTCTTTGCAGGCGTAAGCGCATCGACAAATCCCTGGGCTTTGCTTGCTAGATGGACGATCGATGGCCTCGGACTCGCGAAGACGCTTTATCGGACGGGCGATGCGCGAAGCCGGATGCAAGGTCTGGCGATCTGGCAGTTTCTGAATTTCTGTCGCCGGCAGCCGAGAGGGCAGGGCGTACCAGTGCAGCGGCTGCTCGATCGCATTCGGCGCCTCGTGCTGCTCTCAGAAGATCGTGGGCTGAGCCAGTTGCCGCGCAGCGCCGAGAACATCGATGCAGTGCGCTTGATGACCATCCACGGTAGCAAGGGGCTGGAGTTCGATGTCGTTCATTTGCCTGGCATGGTGACGTCGGGCCTGCCGCGCAACAACGTGCCGCCGCGCTGTCTTCCGCCGGATGGTCTGATCCATGGCTCGGAGGGACTGACCGGCATCGAGGCGGTGAAGGCCGGCCACGACGAGGAAGAAGAGTGCTTGTTTTTCGTGGCGCTTTCCCGAGCCCGCGACAGGCTGCAGCTGTATGCCCACGCCAGGCAGGCCGATGGTCGTGCCCGCAGCCCCTCCAAGTTCATCGCCCCAATCGACCGACTCCTTGTTCGTCCGGCACCGGTGCCGTTGCAAGCCGGCGCGACATCGACAGGCGTGCCGCTCGCCATCACATGGCAAGGGCGTCCGCAATGGACCGATATCCAGGTCAACCTCTTTGAGCGTTGCCCGCGCCGCTTCTTGTACACGCACGTGCTGAGGCTCGGCGGTCGGCGAACCGAAACCGCATTCATGAAGATGCACAACGTCGTGAGCGACGTGTTTGAGTGGTTGAAGCGAGAGCACGAGACGACAACCCCCACGATCGACGAGCTGGCAGCACGCTTCGAGGAGGCATGGCGCTTCAAGGGCGCGACAGAGCATGGATATGCCGAAGACTACCGCCGCATCGGCAAGCGGCTCGTCGACTTCCTCATCGAGAGCCGCAGCCGCGGCGCGGCTGCGCCGGCGCCTCCCATCTCGTTGGGGTGGGCGGAAGGCGAGATCCTTGTAAGCCCGGATGGCGTAGCTCATGGAGCCGGTGGCCGCGTCACGGTGCGGCGCGTGAAGACGGGCAAGCAGCGATCAAATGCCTTCGATGACATCGAGTACACGGTTCTCCAACTCGCTGCCGTCCAGGCCTATGGGCCGCATGCGCAGGTCGAGGTGACCTACCTGAGCAGCGAAGCCATCCAGCCGATGGAAATCTCGTCGCGCAAGCTGGAGTCCAGGCGCGAGAAGCTGCAGACCTTCCTTCAGGCGATGCAGGCCGGGCAGTTCCCCGCCAAACCCGAGGCGCGCAGCTGCCCGCGCTGCCCGAGCTTTTTCCTCTGCGGTGACCTGCCCGGAGGGGTGTGGGTGCAAGAAAAAGTTTGACCGGCCTTTCCGGTCTGGCGCTGGGCCGCGATTGACTGAGTAAGGGGGCCAGAAAGCCTGCAATCCCGCAGGTGGGGCTCTCCAAGAAAGGCAATCAAATGCAAACCCAAACCCACAGCGGCGATGACCGCTCCGATGTCGAAGATGTCGCTGCGGCGATCCGCGAAGGCCGTAGCCTGCGACCGGCCGCGCTTTACCGGATCGTCGTCCTGGACGACCAGCTCCGCGAGCGTTACGTCGATCTCGCCGATCCGGTGCCGACCGCGCGCCAGATCCTCCAGGCCGCTGGCGCGCGCCCGGTCGATGAGCACAGCGTCTACGCGATCCTGACCTCCGGCGAGTTCGAAGACCTGCGTCTGGACGAAACCTACGATCTGCGCGGCCGCGGCGCGGAGCGCTTCGTCATCTTTCAGACCGACCGCGCGTTCAAGTTCACGATCGACGACCGTCAGCTGGAGTGGGGCAAGCCTAGCATCAGCGGCCGCGTGCTCAAGGCGCTGGCCGGCGTCCCGCCGGAGACCTATGACGTCTACCTCGAAGTGCGCGGCGGCGGTCAGGACGTCCTGATCCGCGACGGCGACTTGATCGACCTGAGCAAGCCGGGCATCGAGCGCTTCATTACGCTGATCCGCGACACCACGGAGGGTCTGCTCGCGCTGCCCGGCGCGGATGAGCGCTATCTGAGCACCCACGGTGTGGTCTTCGAGACCGTGAGCGACGGCGCGCACACGGGCGTCATCTTCAAGCAGCTGCCGCTGCCCGCCGGAAAGTTCAACCACGTCGCGGCCGACGTGCTCGTTCTCCTGCCGCCCGGCTATCCCGATGTCGCGCCGGACATGTTCTATTGCGACCCCTGGCTGACGCTTCAAAGCGTGGGGCGCTACCCAACCTGCGCCGACCAGGCCCACGCATTCCAGGGCCGCAGCTGGCAGCGCTGGTCGCGTCACAACACGGCGTGGCGCCCGGGCATTGACGGCCTGCACACCATGCTCAAGCGCATCGAGCACGCCCTGGCGGAGGCGAAGTGATGTCGCCGGCTGCTCTGGACATCGTCCTGCTGGAGCCGCACGAGGCGGCCCTGCGCTCGCTGCTGCAAAGGGAGAACGGGGCCGAGGCGTCCGCCTATGTGCTGTTCGGCAAGGCAGACATCTCGGCAGACCCATGGTCGCGCCTGCCTCGCACCAGGCTGATCTCGCACGAGGTCATCCCCGTCGCGGCCGATGAGATGGTCTCGGCATCGCCGGTCCACGTCACATGGTCCACCCGCGGCTTCATGCGCGTTCTCGGCGTCGCGAAGGAACGCGGCTTGGTCGCGGGCCTCGTGCACACGCATCCAAACGCGGCAGCGTTCTTCTCCCACCAGGATGACCGAAACGAGGCGGAACTCGCCCGGACGACGTTCAACAAGGGCGTTCCCGGCTTGGCCAGCATGGTGTTCGGCCGCGATGACGCTATGGCGGGCAGGCTCTGGATCGCACCCGGCGAGACGGTCACGGCATCCTCGATCTCGCTGGTAGGCAGCCGGATCAAGATCGCGCGTACGGTGGCTGCAGCTGACGAAGATCAGTTCCTGGCGCGGCAGGCCGCGCTCTTCGGCCGAGGGTTCAATCCTGTCGTGCGCGGACTGCGGGTCGGCGTCGTAGGGGGCGGCGGCACGGGCAGTGCTGTCGCGATGCTGTTGGCGCGACTGGGCGTCGGCTTTCTGGGGCTGATGGACAAAGATACCATCGATGTCACTAACCTCAACCGCGTGCATGGCTCGCGTGCCGCGGATGTTGCCGCCGGCCTGGCCAAGGTGGACATCCTCGCGCGCGAGATTCGCGCGGCCGGCCTCGGCACCCAGGTCGTCATCAAGAAGGAATGGGTCGGCCACCCTGATCTGCGCGACCTGCTGCGCTCCTGCGATGTGCTGTTCGGTTGTACCGACGACCATCAGGGGCGGCTGACGCTCAACCGCCTGGCCCACTACTACGGCATCCCGCTGATCGATGTAGGCCTGCGCATGCGCGCAGCACGCAGCGGCGCGGACTACGACATGACGGGCCGCGTGTCGACGATTCGCCCTGGCAATCCTTGTCTCATGTGTCTTGGCGTGGCCGATCCGCGCCGCGCTGCGGCCGAAGGGCTCCGGCGCAGCGACCCGGCCGAGTTCGAGCGGCGTAAGGCGGAAGCCTACGTAGATGGCGGCGGGGACCCCGCGCCCGCCGTGGTCACGTTCACCACGGCCATCGCCTGCGCGGCCGTGGATGAACTCATTCAGGGGCTGACCAGTTTCCGCGGGCCTGCGGGCATGACGCACAACAGGATTCGCCGCTTCGACCGTGTAGAGGATCGCGCCATGACCTGCCGGCCTGTCGCTTCATGCCCGGTTTGTGCCAGCCAGGCGAGTTGGGGACGCGGGGATGTGAGTCCATTCCTCGGCGTGATCGGCTGACCATGAAGCGACTTATCGCGCGCTCGCTGCGGCGGCTCGGGTGGCTTCGCTACGACCTGCTCGTTTCTGCGGTCGCGGAGCATCCGGGCAGAACTCCCGTGCCGCCGGGTGAGCTGTGGCTAGTTGTAGTTTCTCAGGACGTTGTTCACCTCAAACCCCAGCCGTGAGGCGGGAGGTTTGTGGCCGGTGGCAGAGTGAGGGCGATGGAAGTTGTAGTGCTGCATCCAGGGCGCAAGCTCAGCGGCGCGGACGTCGGAGC
>NZ_JBQVNP010000113.1:0-17047 GCF_052436255.1 Roseateles sp.
GCGCGTCCGTCGGGCTCGGCAGCGCCGCGCAGCCGCTCGCCTGCAATCGCCATAGCTTCGAGCGACACCGCCACGTGCGCCGCGGTTTCCTCCCTCGAGGCTTGTCCAACACCTGCCCTCTATTCGGTGCCATTCGCACCATTGGCATGTCGCGCGGGCAGGTGTCGAACAAACCTAAACGGGAGCGGCCCCTCACACCATCGGTTCAGCGCCGCAATACGACAGGTTGCGCGAGCGCTTCGAGAACCTTGGACCTCTCTTGATCACCGCAGTGCTTGCCGCCCATGGTCGAGACCATCGTTTGTTGAGTGGCGCCATGCAACACGGAAATGAAAGCAACCTGTTTGTCCGTCATCTGCTCGTTTCTGGCAGATCGGGTCAGGGCGTAGTACCGCGGCTTCCATGCAAGTCCGCACCACTCGGCCAAGCCGGAGATTTCTCCGGCATTGATCGCCGCTTCGACCACGCTGGGCGCCACCGGCACGGTAGCGCGATCTTGAGCGCTCTCCGGGAGGATTGGCTTGCCCGCCGAATCCCTCGCCTTTCCCCAGAATCCCGCGAGAGCACGCTGTGTCAGCTCGGCGCGAAAGTCAGAATCGAGAACACCAGCTCGCGTGACGGCGGGGAGAAGTGCGAGAAGCACGAGCAGAGTTCGCATGGAATGCCTTGTAGGTTCTAGGGCGTGCCGATCCGAAAGGAATTTCGCCTAAAGGGCGTCTTGAGCCAGAGACTAACCTGCGCCGCGCAAACGGCCGCAATCAGCCTTAAGCGAATGCCGCCTCGCTAACGCCCCCGCCCTCGGTGAGCTCAGGTCCGCAGAGCCCGGCACGGACAAGGCCGCGACGCGTCTGGCTCCAAATCGGCTCTACCTACCGGCTGACGTCGCCCACGCTCAATGGCAAGGAACCGAACGCCGAGCCAGTTTCAGGCTGCCATCAACTGGCTGAAGAACTTCTCCCCGCTGACCCGCGGCTTGTAAGCCGACACCGCCTTCGCAATGGCCGCGATGTGGTCGGGCGTCGTGCCGCAGCAGCCGCCGGCGATGTTGAGAAAGCCCGCCTTCGCGAACTCGCCCACCAGGCGCGCCGTCACGTCGGGCGTCTCGTCGAAACCGGTGTCGCTCATCGGGTTGGGCAGGCCGGCGTTGGGGTAGCAGCTGACCGCCACCTCGCCCGCGACCTTGGACAGCTCTTCGATGTAGGGCCGCATCAGCGTGGCGCCGAGCGCGCAGTTCAGGCCGATGGCGATGGGCCGGGCGTGGCGCACCGAGTGCCAGAAGGCGGTCACCGTCTGGCCCGAAAGGATGCGCCCGGAAGCGTCGGTCACCGTGCCCGAGATGATGACGGGCAGGCGCTCGCCGGTGTCTTCCATCAGCTCGTCCAGCGCAAAGATGGCGGCCTTGGCGTTCAGTGTGTCGAAGATAGTCTCGACGAGGAACAGGTCGCAGCCACCTTCGAGCAAGCCCTTGGCCTGCTCGTAGTAGGCGGCGCGCAGGGTGTCGAAGTCGACATTGCGAGCGCCGGGGTCGTTGACGTCGGGGCTGATGGACGCGGTGCGCGGCGTGGGGCCAAGGGCGCCGGCCACGTAGCGGGGCTTGGTCGGCGTCGAGTACTTGTCGCAGGCGGCGCGGGCGATCTTGGCGGCCTCGACATTCATCTCGTAGGCCAGCTCCGCCAGGCCGTAGTCCTCTTGCGCAATGGAAGTCGCGCCGAAGGTGTTGGTCTCGATGAGGTCGGCACCGGCCGCGAGGTATTGCTCGTGGATCTCGCTGAGCACGTCGGGCCGCGTGAACATCAGCATCTCGTTGTTGCCCTTCAAGTCCTTGTGATGGTCCTTGAAGCGCTCGCCGCGGTAGTCGGCTTCGCCGAGCTTGTAGCGCTGGATCATGGTGCCCATCGCGCCGTCGAGCACGGCGATGCGTTGTTGGAGCAAGGCGGGCAGGGCCTGGGCACGGGTGTAGGCGATGGACTTCATGCTTCCATTTTGGCAGCCCGGGCGATGGCCTCGCCCAGCTGGGCACATGAGGCGGTGCCGCCGAGGTCCGGCGTCTTGTGCTCGGCCGGGCCGGCCAGCACGGTCTCGATGGCCGCCATGACGGCGTCGTGGGCGGCCCGGTGGCCGAGAAAGTCCAGCATCATGGCGCCGGCCCAGATCTGGCCGATGGGGTTGGCCAGGCCCTTGCCGGCGATGTCGGGCGCCGAGCCGTGGACCGGCTCGAACAGGCTGGGCCATTCGCGCGTCGGGTTGAGGTTGGCCGACGGCGCAATCGCGATGGTGCCGGTGCAGGCCGGGCCGAGGTCGGACAGGATGTCGCCGAAGAGGTTGCTGGCCACCACCACGTCGAAGGCTTGAGGCCGCTGCACGAAGTGGGCGCAGAGGATGTCGATGTGGAACTTGTCGACGGTCACGCCGGGGTACTGCGCGGCCATGGCCTCGACGCGCTCGTCCCAGTAGGGCATGGTGATGGCGATGCCATTGCTCTTGGTCGCCGAAGTGAGCCTGGCGCGCGGTCGCGACGCCGCCAGCTCGAACGCGAAGCGCAGCACGCGGTCCACGCCGATGCGGCTCATGACCGTCTCCTGCAGCACGATCTCGCGCTCGGTGCCTTCGTACATGCGGCCGCCGACGCTGGAGTACTCGCCCTCGGTGTTCTCGCGCACGATCCACATGTCGATGTCGCCGGGCTTCAGCGCCTCACCCTGGCGGTTCACCAGCGGCGAGCGCACGCCGGGCAGCAGCCGGGCCGGGCGCAGGTTGACGTACTGGTCGAACTCGCGGCGGAACTTGAGCAGCGAACCCCACAGGCTGATGTGGTCGGGCACCGTGGCGGGCCAGCCGACGGCGCCGAAGAAGATGGCGTCATGGCCGCCGATCTGGTCCTTCCAGTCGTCCGGCATCATCTGCCCATGCTGCGCGTAGTAGCGGCAGTCGGCGAACTGGAACTCGTCGAACTGCAGCGGCAACCCGAAGCGTTCGGCCACCGTGCGCAGCACGCGCAGGCCTTCGGGCATCACTTCCTGGCCGATGCCGTCACCGGCGATCACGGCAATCTTTTGCATCACTCGTCCTTGTCGAAGAAAGCTGCTGCCTCGGCCAGCACCACCTCGGGCGCCTCCTCGGCGAGGTAGTGGCCACTGCTGACGGCGCGGCCGCTGACGTTGACTGCCGCAGCCTGCCAAAGGGTTAGCGGCTCGAAGCAGCGGCCGACGACGCCCTGCGCGCCCCACAGCACCCGCAGCGGCTGCGTGACGCGCCGGCCGGCGTCGCGGTCGGCACGGTCATGGTCGAGGTCGATGCCGGCACTGGCGCGGTAGTCGCCGCAGATGGCCGCGGCCGTGCCGGGCCTGGCGATGCAGCGCTCGTACGCCGCCCAGGCCTCGGGCGCGAAGAACGCGCCGCCACGCCGGCCCATGCCATCGCGCAGATAGGCGAGCGGGTCGGCCTCGATGAGACGCTCGGGCAATGGCGCCGGCTGGATCAAGAAGAACCAGTGCCAGTAGGCCCGCGCGAAGGCCTCGGTCGTGCCCTCGTACATGGCCAGCGTGGGGGCGATGTCAAGCAGCATCAGCCGAGTGACGGCCTGCGGGTGGTCCAGCGCCAGCCGGTGCGCCACGCGCGCGCCGCGGTCGTGGGCCAGCACGGCAAAGCGCTCATGGCCCAGCGACTGCATCAACGCCGTCGCGTCCAGCGCCATCTCGCGCTTGGCATAGGCGGCGCTGGCCTCGCCGGCGGGCGGGCGGGCGCTGTCGCCGTAACCGCGCAGATCCATCAGCACGACGCGCCGCGTTTGCGCCAGCACCGGCGCCACGCGGTGCCACATGGCCATCGTTTGCGGATGCCCGTGCAAAAGAAGCAAGGGCGGCCTGCCGGAATCCGACGGGCCGCCCTGGCGGGCAAAGAGCGTGACACCGTCACGCTGGATGGTTAGAGACTGGAAGCCGGCCCACATGATGGGCCGATTCTGTCAGGCTGTGCGCAGGAAGTAGAGGTTGGCGTTGGCGCGGGCCAGCAAGACGAAGCCACGCAGCGCGGGGATGTAGCGCAGGCGATTCTGCAGGCCGGCGCCTGGGGTCGGCGCGATCTTCACGCTGCCGGGGCCAACGCTGAGCAGGCTCATGTCCCACACATTGCCATCGTTGGGCTGGACCACATAGACCCGGCCCGCCGCCTCGCCCTGGCCGCCGTAGAACAGGAAGCGATCGTTGTCGATGTCGTAGTCCATGCCGGCATAGCTGGGCTTCTCGGCCAGCCACTGCGTCAGCGCGGGACTGGGGTTGAAGCTGACCGAGACCTGCGGCCCGCCGCTCAGCGGCACCCGGCTCGCCTGCAGACGCTGCGGGTCGAAGCTTTGTCCATCTCCCCACTGCAGAGTGAAAATCTGGTTGCGACGCGCGTCGATGGCCATGGGCCAGCGCACCGAGTCGCCGCTACGGACCGTCACGAGATCCGTCCACTTGCGGTCGCTGGGCGACCACTTCTTCAGTGCTGTGCTGACGACCTCACCGGTCGCCCGGATCTGAGCAGCGCCGTAGGCGCCCACCTGCATGTCTGCCCAGGTGCCGGCAGGATCCCACTTGTTGGTATCCAGGTTGAATGCGTCGACCTTCGGGAAGGCCCACGCAGATCCATAGGTCCCATAGGACCCGAACAACATCAAGCGGTTGACCTGCGGCACAAAGTGCAGCGAGCTGTAAAGATGGCGTGACGATGGCAGGCCGTCGGTGTAGTAGGCCACGTTTGCCTGGACCGTCTTGCTCGGGGCAGCGCGCACGACCCAGCTTGGCGTGTCGGCTGCGAGGGACAAGGAAACCACGCGGTTGTCCGATGAATCGTTGTGGCCGCCTGCTGCCGCGATCAACAGCTCGTTGGTCAGCTCGTTGATCGCCATGCCACTGAAGGCATCGACCGCCGCGCCACCGGCACCCGCCGTGCCGGTGATCTCGAACCATTCACCGATCGGCTTGCCGGCCAGCCATGCTGGCGAGATGCGCGCTGGTGCCACCGACCATACCGGTGCCGTGTGGAAGGCGTCGCGTAGCGCCGGATAGTTGCTTGACGAGACCACGCGCTGATAGGCCGTGGCCGCGCCAGTCACGCCATGGCGCACGGCATAACTCAGTGCTGGCATCAAGTTGCCCCACATCGCCCGGTCGCCCGGCATGATCTCGGCAGCCAGTTGCCCTTCGACCTTGCCGAACCAGCTCGGCTGGCTGGCGTAAGTGGCGGCATAGACGGCCGCATCGTCGGCATGCCATGGCCCCTTGCCGCGCTGGTAGTCCGGTGCCGAGGCGGGAGAGATGCTCATCGTGTACGGGGCGCCGTTGACATACCAGAACCCATTGGCGGGGCCCAGTCGCATGACGACACTGCGCGCCTTCCACCGAAAGAAGGCGTCGTGCTTGCTCGCCGACGCGGCAGGAAGAGGCAGACCCAGACTGAGCGAAAAGCCCCAGGCCGCCGTCACGAAATCCTGCATCCACGGCGCATCGAAGTAAGGGCCGCTGCGGTTGTAGCTCTCGCCTTGGACCCAGCCGTAAGGATTGTTGGGCTGGGCAACGTAGACGGCGTGATAGTTGTCGATGTTGGCCTGCACGCTGGCCTGGAATTCCGACTGCAGCACGCTGTCACTGTCGGGCGTCACGTTCAGGGCCATTACCAATGCGCGCCATTGCCACGCCGCGGAGCGAACCTGCCAGGCGCCAGCACAGGACTGCACCAGACCCAGCGCGCCGCGCCGCAGCACGTCGTTGTCGCCCTTGCCGAGGTAGTTGGCCGTTGCAACGAACTGCACCAGCTCCATGAAGTAGAACCGGCCTGTCACGAGATAGGCCATGTAGCCGACGGCCGGGCTGTGGGCGCAGTCCCAGCCGGGCGCACCGGTTCCCGTCGGTTTGGGCGTGTACTGGCTGCGCGTCGAGCCGCCCTGGTCGCCGAAGGCACTGCCTTCGAGGTTCAACGCCAGGTTGGCGTACTGAGAGAAGCGGATCGGCCGCTGCGTCTTCTCGTCTCGATAGTGCACCGCATAGCGGCCGGCCGCAAAGCCGTTGCGCACTACCGCCCCATATGTGGCCGCGCTTTCGCAAGTCAGGTAGAGCGCGTCGTGCTGCGGCAGCAAGCCGATCGGCGCCTGATAGCCAGGCGAGCGCATGCTGTCGTTGAAATAGATGATGTTGGCCTTGGCCAACGGCGAGAAGTTGGCGGCAAGGGCTTCGGCAACCGGTGCGGTCGGCGCCACCCGCGCGCTGTACGTCGGCACCTGCTCGGTCGCCTGCAGATAGGCCAGGTCATGGCGCGGCGTCACATCGGGGTCGGCGCCCAGCCAGTAGGACAGCGCCGTGCCGTTGATCAGCGGCGTGCGGCAGTGGTGGGGCAGGTCAATGGCCGCCGAGAAGCGCTGCGTGCCGTTGATGTTGAAGGTGTAGGTCGCCGACTTGTTCGTCGGGCCGGCGACCATCAGGTAGCCGTTCTCGATCCAGGGCAGTACCTCGACGGCACCACCGGCGAACAGGCGCACCTCCAGCCAGGCCACCAGGTGGGCGTCGCTGCCCACCGGCTTGCGGAAGATCCATGACGACATCTGTGGGCCACTGACCCAGTTGGTCTGCGGGTTGTCCCAGTCGGCCGCGCCAAAGCTGGCGGAGCCCAGCGCGCCGGCACCGAACTCGGCCGTGATGCCGGTCTTCTTCAGGTCGGCCAAGCTCAAAGGTGAAATGACTCGCGTGTCGGCGGCGACGCGGCGCAGTCGGATGGTCGACAGCTCATTGGCCGTCAGGTCTGCAAAACCGGCGAGTTGCGCAAACTTCAGCGAACCATCGGGCCAGGTCGTGCGCGGCGTGACCTGCAGGTTGGCCAGGTTCGAACCCACCGAGCTGCCGGCGGGGATGTCGCCACGCTTGAATGCGAAGCCGAGGCTGAACGGCGCCTTGACCTGAGTCTTGGGGCTCAGCAGGCTGAACTGCATCGCACCGGTGAACAGGCCCAGCGTTGTCGCGGGAGCCGGCGCGGTGGGCGCAGGAGCAGGTGCCGGGGCGGGTGCCGGTTTGGCTGGCGTGCCCGGCAACATCAGGGCTGCGGCCGAGGCCGCCGGGGCTTCCGCTGCGGCAGCCTGGGCGACGGCCTCGCCGCCGCCACCACAACCCGCCAAAGGCAGGGTGCCGCCGAGTGCGGCTGAGTACTGAAGAAACTTACGGCGTTGGGGGTCTGTCATGGCAAAGCAATCCTTAGCAGCGGGCTTCGCTGCATTTCGGTACTAGGGGGGGCCTAGGTGGCGGAGCGGATTCTGACGGCGTGCTTTGAAGCGACCGTGGCGAAACGTTACCGGCGCGGGATTGCCTGGCGGTATAAGTTTGCGTTATGCAATGCGCCCGCCAACGCGCTTGTCGCGCGCCGCGCCCGTCCAAACAATTCCAGCCCTCTTCTCCTCTGAAATCATCGTGATGAAGCCCCTGTCCACCGCCCTCGTCGCGCTGTCCCTGCTGAGCGCCGCCACCCTTGCCGACGCCCAGGGCAAGCCAGTGGTTTACTGCGCCGACGCCAGCCCGGAAGGCTTTGACCCGGGTTTGTGGGACAGCGCCAGCACCAACACCGTCAGCTCCCAGATGTTCGATGGCTTGCTGGACTTCAAACGCCCCACGACCGAGCTGGCACCCAAGCTCGCGACCAGCTATGAAATCGCCCCTGACGCCAAGAGCGTGACCTTCAAGCTGCGCCCGGGCGTGAAGTTCCACAGCACGCCCTGGTTCAAGCCGACGCGGGACTTCAACGCCGACGATGTGCTGTTCACATTCCAACGCTTCATCGATACAAATCACCCCTTCAACCAGGCTTTTCCCGCCAACTTCATTTATCCGCAGAACCTTGGCCTGGCCAAGCTGATCGCCGGCATCGACAAGCTCGACGACCGCACAATTCGTTTCCGGCTCCACCAGCCCAATGTGACCTTTGTCGCGAACTTCGCCTTCGCCTGGGCTGGCATTCATTCCGCCGAATACGCCGCCCAGCTGCTGAAAGCTGGCAAGGCATCCCAGATCAACATCCAGCCCGTCGGCGCCGGGCCCTACCAGTTCAAGAGCTATGCCAAGGACGACGTGCTGCGCATGACGGCTCACCCGGGCTACTGGGGCGGCAAGCAAGCCACGTCGGCACTGGTCTTCAGCATCAGCCGCGAGCCCAATGTGCGGGTACAGAAGATCGCTGCCGGCGAATGCCATGTGACCGCGGCCATTCGCGATGTCGATGTCGCCTCGCTGGCCGGCAACCCCAACGTCAACATCCAGAAGATCCAGGCGCTCAACATTTCCTACCTGGCCTTCAACCTGAAGAAGCCGCCCACCGACAAGCGCGAGGTGCGCGAGGCGCTGGACATCGCCATCGACCGCAGCGCCATCTTCAAGGCGCTGTTTCCGCGCGGCGACGCAATGCAGGCGGTCAGCGCTTTCCCGCCCGCCATCCCCGGCTACAACCACAAGCTCAAGAACGAATTTGACCCCGGCAAGGCCAGGGCCCTGCTGGCCAAGGCCGGCTTCGCCAAGGGCTTCGAGATCGACCTGTGGGCCCTGCCCGTCACGCGGCCGACCAACCCCAACGGCCAGTTGATGGCCCAGCTCATCCAACAGGACTGGGCCAAGATCGGCGTCAAGGCCAACATCAAGACCTTTGAGTGGGGCGAATACCTCAAGCGCGCCAACAACGGCGAGCACAACGTCTACATGAGCGGCTGGAGTGGCGAGACCGGCGATGCGGACGACTTCCTGACGCCCAATCTGAGCTGTGCGGCCAACAAGACGGCCGGCATCAAGTTCTGCAACGCCGAGTTCGAGAAGCTCATCGACGAGGCCCGCGCCATGCCGGACCAGGCCAAGCGCCTGGCCATGTACGAGAAAGCCCAGGAGATCTTCAAGCGCGAGCGCCCGTGGATCACGATGGCGCATTCGACCGTCTACATCCCCGTTCGCAAGGATGTGGTGGGCTTCAAGATGGCGCCCAACGGCTCGGTGGACTTTGAGGGTGTGTACCGGAAATGAGGCTTCGCCACATCGAAGTCTTCCACGCCATCATGCAGGCCGGCACCATCAGCGGCGCCGCCCAGTTGCTGCACATTTCCCAGCCCGCCGTCACCAAGGTGCTGCAGCACTGCGAGCTGCAGCTCGGCATGGCGCTGTTCGACCGCGTGCGCGGCAAGCTCTACCCGACACCCGAAGCGCAGCGTCTCTTCGTCGAGATCGACAAGCTCAACCGCGACCTCGTCGGCATCCGGCGCCTCGCGGCCAACCTCAAGAGCGGCGAGAGCGAGCAGGTGCGCCTGGTCGCCACGCCGGCGCTTGCAACAGCCATCGTGCCAGCGGCCATGACGCCGTGGTGCAAGGCCTACCCCAACGCCAGCTGCTCGCTGGCCACCCACCACACGCGCGAGATCGTCTCGGCCCTGCTGCTCGGCGAGGCCGACCTGGCCCTGTCGCTGCAGGACCCGCGCCACCCCGGCATCAAGGCCGAGTCGATCGCCAGCGGCACGATGGTGGCGCTGTGTCCGCTCGGCAGCCCCGAGGCTCAGGCGGCGGGGCCCCTCAGCCTCGCGGACATCCGCACCGAGATCGTCGGCCTGCAAAGCGACGACCCGCTCTCCGGGCTGCTGCACCATGCCGGCGAAGCCCTCGGCCAACCGCTGGCCAGCCGCATCACCGTGCAGACCTATCAGCTGGCGCGCGCCCTGGTCGAGGCCGGCGTCGGCATGACCCTGGTGGACCCCTTCACCGCCGCAAGCGCCGACCCCGCCAAGGTCCGCGTGCGCCCGCTGGCACCGGCCGTGCCGGTCCAGCTCTATCTGCTCAGCGCCGCCAGCGCGCCGCTGGCCCAGGCCTCGCGCCGCCTCGTCAAGTTCATCACCGCCGCGGCTCACGAGCACCTGGCAAGACTGCCTTGAATCACCTTCCCATCGAAGCCATCGCCGCCCACCCCGACTTCCGGCGCCTGGCCACACTGAGGCACGGCATCGCCGTCGACCTGCGCTATGCCACGGCCGACAACTTCGTGGGCCACTCGGTCTACGAAGGCATCGACTGCCACTGGCTGCGCCGCGAGGCCGCCGATGCGCTCGAACAAGCCGCCGCCTGGCTGCAGGCGCGACGCCCCGGCTACCGCCTGCTGGTGCTGGATGCGCTGCGTCCGCAGCGGGTGCAGCAGCGGCTGTGGGACGAGCTGCAGGGCACGCCGCTGACCATGTACCTCGCCCACCCCGAGCGCGGCTCCATCCACAGCTTTGGCATGGCTGTCGACCTGACGCTGTTGGATCCGCAGGGCCGCGAGGTCGACATGGGGTCAGGTTTCGACGAGATGACGCTGGCCTCCCACCCCGACCACGAGGCCGAGCACCTTGCCCTGGGCGCCTTGACAGCGCAACACCTCGTCGAGCGCGGCTGGCTGCGCGCGGCGATGCGCGAGGCGGGCTTTCACGCCATCACCACCGAATGGTGGCACTTCGACTTCGGCGACCGCGTGGCGGTGCGCAGGGATTTGCCGCGGGTGCTTTGACGACGCATGGTGGGTCGCGACCCGCCCTATGGAGCCGTCGCAGACAGCCCTGTCGGGCCCCTCACCAATCGGAGCTCATCGCGCCAGCGTGAGGGCTGTACTCATGGTCGATGCGGAGCAGGCCGGGTCAAGACCCGCCAGATGGCTGAACGGTCGGCGCCGCATCAGGGCTTACGACAGCTGCCTGGCCAGCGCGCAATTCCGCCAAGGCTTCCAAAGCGCGCCTCGACCCCGCTTGTCTGGGGTCCTGCAGTTCGACACGCAGCGCCAGCGCCTCGCCGATGCGGGCCTCGGCTTCATCAAAGCGCTGCTGTTCGGCGAGGCTGCGGCCCCAGTGGTGCAGCACCATCGCCTGCAGGCGAAGCCAGCCGCCCGCGGCGCACAAGTCCAGGGCCTTGGCGAAACAAGGCTCGGCGGCGCTCCTGCGGCCGGTGTACTGCAAGGCAGTCGCATAGGCGTTCCAGTACCAGGCGGTTGCTTGCGCGTGTGGATGCGCTTCGGCTGCCCCCAAATGCGCGCGCAGCAGGTCCACGGCCTCGAACTCCTGCCGGGCGGTGGTGAGCAGGCCGCCGAGGTCGGCCGCGTGGTCCACGGTCGCCAGCGTGTCGCCCGCCAGCAGCGCTTGTTCCAGCTTCTCGCGCAGCATCGAGATGTTGCGAGCGTGGGCCTCGGCATCGGGCGCCGTGAAGCGAAGGAACTCAGGAGCGGCGGGATTCATTGCATCAACGTTGCTGCTCTCCGCAGCCTTGACCTCCAGCGGCTTTTCCATGAAGACGCTCAAGGGGTCGTCCACATAGCCGCCGAACGGCCCGCAGCGCTCGTAGCCGCATCGGGCGTACAGGGCGAGCGCCTCCAGCTGGAACGGGCCCGACTCCAACCTGAGCAGTCGACAGCCACGCGCCACCGCCTCGGCCTCGAGCCGGGCCATCAAGCGCTGCGCCAGACCCTGGCCGCGGGCAGACGGGCTCACGAACATGCGCTTGAGTTCACCCGATCCGGTGCCCAGCACGATGGCGCAGCAGCCCACCGCGCGCCCTGCCTCGTCTCGCGCAACGGCAAAGAGCACGTTCGTGCGGGTCAGCGCGGCAAGGTCCAGTGCATGCCGGCTTTCCGGTGGGTAAAGGCCGTCCTGGTAGGCATCCAGTTCAGCGATGAGGGCGATGACGTCGGGCTGGTCGGGAGATTCGAGAGCGATGTGCATAGAGAAGGTGCGTTGGGAACGACGTTGGCGCTACGGAACCGGGTTCGGCGCCATCCACTCCGATCGCGTGATGCCATAGGACGCTTGCGCGACATCGAAAGCCTCTTCCATGGTGGCGTGCCACGAATCTGCTGCATAGCGGCCATCCGAGGATTGGTAGACGAGCAGGAAGCCCTTGTTTCCGTCGCCGGTGACCGCAAATCGAAACTCGATCTCGAGCGCGTTGTCGTCGTCGGGATCAGCCGGAGACCAGCCGCTGTTCGGGTGCCCGAGGATGCGTACCACCCGGCGCTCGATGGTTGCGTAGGTTTGCATTGAAGTGCTCCGCTTGTTCTAGTGACGGGGCCTCAGCGATTGCGCTGCTCTTCTGTCAGCCGCTGCAGCACAACCCGCACGCCCGCCCCCTCGCTGATCTGCGGGTTCGAGTAGCCATCGCTCTTGCCCGCCTCGCGCTCGCGCACCTCGATGACCTTGCGCGCCTGCGCATGCGCCTCGCTGAAGGACCAGGTCTCGCGCAGCGCCTCCTCGTACATGGCGCGGCCGAAAAAGGTCAGCTCCGAGTGCTTGCCGCAGCCATAGGAGGTGTTGTCGGCATCCGCTGCCGTCATGACCAGCGTGCCGTCACCGGCCAGCGGCTCTATCCAGCTGCCCGAGTAACAGGCCGACACCGAGATCACACGCCAGCGCACGCCGGCCTCATCCAGCCAACGCCTGAGCAACTGCGGCGTGACCGGCTCGGTCTGCAGCGGCCAGGACTGGGTGGCCAGCTTGCCGTCGGCGCCGCCATGCGAGGTCAGGTGCAGGAAGAGCACGTCTTGCTCGCGGTTCATCAATGCCGCCATGCGCGCGATGGTCTTGCGCAGGTTCAGCGGCGTGGCCCAGGGCAGGGTCATGCCCGTGGCGGGGTTGACCACCAGCTCCACCACGCGGCCCTCGGCGCCGAAGCGTTCGCGCAGGGTGTCGGCGACGACCGCGCTCTCGCGCATGAAGACGTCCTCTGACGCATACGGCGCGTAGGTCAGCGCATACACGTTCACGCGCCCGGGGCGCGGTGGCTGCAGCCCGTCCAGCGCCTGCGCGAGCAGCTCTGGCTGGGTGGCGACGATCGCGTCGGTCAGCGGCAGCGCCGCCTCGGCCTGAGCTTCTGCAACCGGTTCGGCCCACCACAGCACCGTCGGCGCAAACCAGCCGCTGAGCGCCAGCGGCACCGGCACCAGCAGCAACACCGCGCCGCGCACGGCGGCCGACCCGGCAAAGCGCCACAGCAGCCGGATCTGCATCAGCGCCGTCCAGCAGATGGCGACCAGCCAGCTGACCCAATGCAGGCTGGCGGGCCAGTCGGCGGTCGGGCCCCACACCGCGCCGAGAACCAGTGCCAGGGCGCCTTCGCCCAGGCTCAGCACCAGCGTCGCGCTCCACAGCAGGGCCATCAGCGTCGCTGCACTCGGCCGGGACGCATCGCCGCCGTCTGCCGAACGCGCCACGATCCAGCACAGCCAGGCGATGACGGCGATGTCTATCCAGCCGCTCAGCAAGCCCGTCCACAGCGGTTTTGCCGATTCATCGGCCAGCGCCCACTGCAAGCCGAACGCCAGCACATAGCCGGCCAGCACCAGCACCGCCAGGGTCAGCGGCCGCGCGGCCAGGTCCTGCCACCGGGGCGCCCGAAACACGAGCACGCGCGCGCCTTCCAGCAGCCATGCGCTGCGCCCCCGCGCGGGCTTGTCATCTTGCGGCGCGGCCATCGGCAGCGGCGCCCGGGTTCCTTCATCCATCACAGCTCTCCCGGCCGGGATCCTATCGATCTGCCTCGCCGATGCGCTCGAAGCGCGGCCGCGTGGCGCCGTCGACCGCCAGTGTGCCGGTGAACATCTCGTAAGGCCGCACCCACCAGCCGCTGTCGTTGTAGAGCGGCCGGTAGACGACCACCGCCTCCAGCGTCTCGCTGTGGCGGGCCACGGCGAGCACCTCGTACTCGCCGCCCTTGTAGTGGCGGTAGCGGCCAAGGGCCAGCGGGGCCAGCGGGGGCAGTGGGGGCAATGGGGGCAGGTCAGGATTCATGCACGCATTGGACCGCAGCGGCCGGCCCTTCCCCATGTGGGCAGGCGCCATCGGCCTTTGCCGCCAGTGCGCACACAATGCCGCGCATGGTCGTCGAGTCCACGCGGCCAGGGAGGCGGTGAGCCTTCCACTCCTGACTGATGCAGCGCCATGAACCCGTCCCGCCGTCAACTGCTCCACTTCAGCGCCGCCGCTACCGGCGTGCTGGCCGCCGCCCAACCCGCCCGCGCCGCAGCCCGCCCCCTGCTGGCGCCGCGGCTGCGCGTCGGCGACACCGTCGGCCTGGTCAGCCCAGCCAATGCCACCTTCGAGCGCGAGCCGCTGAAGATCGCCATCGAGTCGCTGCAGGCCCTGGGCTTCAAGGTCAAGCCGGGCCAGCATGTCGCCGCGCGGCGCGGGCCGTTCGCCGGCACCGACGCCCAGCGCGCCGCCGACGTCAACGCGATGTTTGCCGACGACTCGGTGGCCGGCATCCTGGCCATGACCGGTGGCTCCGGCTGCAACCGCATCGTCGACAAGCTGGACTACCGGCTGATCGCCGCCAAACCGAAGTTCTTCGGCGGCTTCAGCGACCTGACCAGCCTCGTCAACGCCATCCACCGCCAGACCGGCCTGGTCGCCTTCCACAGCCCGGTGGCCGTGTCGGAGTGGAACGATTTCTCGGTGCAGAGCTTCAAGAGCCTCGTGATGAATGCCGAGGCGGCCGTGCTGCGCAACCCGGTTTTCAAGCCCGCCGACGACCTTGTCGCGCGCGAGGAGCGCATCACGACGATCCGTGCCGGCAAGGCCCAGGGCCCGCTGGTGGGCGGCAACCTGACCGTGCTCGCGTCACTGGCCGGTACGCCCTATTTCCCCGACTGCCGCGGTGCCATCCTGTTCCTGGAAGACATCAACGAGTACATCTACCGCATCGACCGCTGCCTCTCCACGCTGCGCCTGACAGGTGCGCTAGGCCAGCTGGCCGGCGTCGTGCTCGGCCGCTTCACCAAATGCGAACCCGGCGACGGCTACGGCAGCCTGACGCTGGACGAGGTGTTCGACGACTATTGCCTGCCGCTGGGCGTGCCGGTTTTTCGCGGCGCCGCCATCGGACATATCAAGCGCAAGCTGACGGTGCCGGTGGGTGCGTTGGCCGAGATGGACGCGGATGCCGGCACCATCCGGCTGCTGGCACCGGCAGTCGCTTAGGCGCGGGCCTCCACAGCTTCATGGCGTCCAAGCGATGTCGTGGCTGACGGCCGCGCCGCCGCAAGCAAGGGCAACAGGCCCATCACCCAGTCGCGCACGGCCATCACGGTGGCATCACCGCGCCGGTGTTCCGGGTAGACCAGATGAAACGGCTCGCCCGGCAGCTCGGGGCCGAACGGGCAGACCAAGGTGCCGCGCTGCAGCTCGTCACCGATGAGGGCGCGGCTCATCAGGGCCACGCCGTTGCCCGCCAGTGCTGCCCCGATGGTGTGGGTCTCGTCCGAGAACACCGGGCCGGCCGTTGGATCCAGCCCCGGCACGTTCGCCACCTTCTGCCACCCGCCCCAGCCCAGGGGTGCGCTTCGGCCAGCACAGGTCTCGAAGTGCAGCAGGCCATGGCGCGGCAGGTCCCGCGCGCGCCGGAGCTTGAGCGCCGGGCTGCAGACCGGCACGAACACGTTGTCGAACAGCTTGCACGCCACCAACCCGGGCCAACGGCCACTGCCGTAGCGAATCGCCAGGTCGGCGCTGTGCCCGTCCAGGGCCACCGGCTCGTGCGTGACGTGAATGTGCAAGTCCAGGTCGGGGTGCAACGCCGCGAGCGCACCCACATGCGGAAGCAGCCAACGCGATGCGACGGCGGGCGTGGTGGAGAGCGTCACCGTCTGACGCCGCGGGACGGCACGCAGCCGCGCGACCGCACTGGCCATCATGTCGAACGCTGAGCCGATGTCGGCCAGCAGCTCCCGTCCCGCCGCCGTCAGCTCCAGCTGGCGCGGCTTGCGCAGGAACAGCTGCAGCCCCAACCACTCCTCCAGCGCGCGCAGCTGGTGGCTGATCGCCGTGCCCGTCACCGACAACTCTTCGGCCGCCCGCTTCGCGCTGCGGTGGCGTGCCGCCGCCTCGAAGGCGCGCAGAGCCGACAGCGGCGGCAACAGTCGGGCATTCATAGATGAATTCATCTTGTCGAAACGGCCAAGAAATGATCAGTTGTCACAGGATATCTCCGTCTTTAGATTACTCGCGTCAGTCTCATACCAGCTGACTTTGATTCATCTGAAAACAAGCATCCCATGACCCGTCTCCTGCACATAGATTCCAGCGCACGACCCGGCCGCGCCGGCGAGCACCCCCACGGCTCCCACAGCCGGCGTCTGAGCCATGCCTTCGTCAACCGCTGGCGCGCGGCCCGCCCGAAAGACGAAGTGGTGTACCGCGATCTGGCGGCATCAGAGCCGACGGTGGTCCGCCACGAATGGATCCCTGCGGCCTTCACGCCCGAAGACCGGCGCACGCCCGCGCAACATGCCGTGCTGCGCGAAAGCGACACCCTGGTGCGCGAGCTGAAGGCCGCCGAGCTGCTGGTGATCGGCATGCCCATGTACAACTTCGGCATGCCGGCGCCGCTGAAAGCGTGGGTCGACAACATCGTGCGCATCGCTGCAACCTTCGACTTCGACCCTGGCCGTGACAACCCCTATGTGCCCCTGCTGGCCGACCGGCCGCGGCGCGCCGTGCTGCTGACCTCGCGCGGCGGCAACGGCTTCGATGCCGGCGGTCCGCTGGCGGCGATGAACCACGCCGACACGGCGCTGCGCGATGTGCTTGGCTTCCTCGGCATCACCCAGGTGCAAACGGTGGCCATTGAACACGAGGAGGCCGGTGGCCCGGCCCTGGCCGCCTCGGTGGCTCGGGCCCTGAGCGCCGTGGACGCGCTCGCGGACGCGTGGCTGACGGCGTAGCCAATGCGGCGGGCGCTTGCCGCACCGGCCGCGCCCCCATCCGGACGCCTCACTGTTGCGCGGCCACCCAGTTCACCAGCGCATCCAGCACCGGCCGGCCCTTGGCCGCGGCCTGGGGGTGGTTGACAAGGGCAACGAAAACCCAGGGCCTGCCGGTCGCGTCGGGCACGAAGCCGGCCAGGCCGACGGCGTCGCGCAGCGTGCCGGTCTTCAGGCGCGCCTTGCCGGTGGCGGGGCTGTCCTTCAGGCGGCGCGTCAGTGTGCCGTCCACGCCGGCCAGCGGCAGCGTGACCAGCAGCTCGGGTTGCTGCGCGCCCGCATGCGCCGC
>NZ_JBQVNP010000114.1:0-16786 GCF_052436255.1 Roseateles sp.
GGTCGGTACGGTCGCTCCGGGGCAGAACGTGGTGGTCACGCTGGCCGCCTACCCGGGCCGCAGCTTCACCGGCAAGGTCGCCTTCGTGAGCGCGGTGCTCGACGCGGACACGCGCCGCGCCCGCGCACGCATCGTCTTTGCGAACCCCGACGGGCTCTTCAAGCCCAACATGTTCGCCACCGCGGTGCTCGGCGTGCCGCAGGGCTCGCAGCCGCAGGTGCCGGCCTCGGCGCTGCTGATGAACAACGACAGCGTGAGCGTCTTCGTCGAGGCCGAGCCCTGGACCTTCGTGCGGCGCATGGTGGAACTGGGCCGCGAAGACGGCGACAAGGTGCGCATCCGCAGCGGCCTGGCCGCGGGCGAGCGTGTGGTGGTGCGTGGTGGCGTGCTGCTGAATGATTAATCTCATCATCACCCAGTTCTTCCGCCGCAGGCACCTGGCCTGGGCGATGTCGGTGGCGCTGGTGCTCTTCGGCGCGTGGTCGTGGACGCAGATGACGGTCGAGGCGTACCCCGACCTCGGCGACGTGAACGTGCAGGTGACCACGCAGGTCAACGGCCTGGCCGCCGAGGAGATCGAGCAGCAGATCACCACGCCGCTGGAGCGCGCACTGAGCAACACGCCGGGGCTGGCCTCGATCCGCTCTAGCAGCACCTTCGGGCTGTCGCTCATCACCCTGACCTTCAAGGACGGCACCGACGACTACTTCGCGCGCCAGCGCGTGACCGAGCGCATCGGGCAGGTCAGCCTGCCCTCAGGCGCGCAGCCCGGCCTGGGCCCTGTGGCGGGGCCGGCCGGCGAGATCTACCGCTACACGCTGGAGTCGGACACGAAGAACCTGATGGAGCTGTCGGAGCTGCAGCGCTGGAAGGTGATTCCCGCGCTCAAGCAGGTGGCCGGCGTGGTGGACATCAACAACTTCGGCGGCTTCACGAAAGAGTTCCAACTCGAACTCGACCCGGCGCGTCTGCAGAAGTACGGGCTGGTGCTGGGCGACGTGGTCACGGCCATCAACAACAACAGCGCCAACGCCGGCGGCGGGCGCATCGCGCGCGGCGATACCGACATCGACACGCTGATCGCCGTGACGATTGCCGATCTGCCGCGCGAGCAGCGCGACCGCATCGTCGTGCATCGCCACACCGCCACGCGCACGGCGCTGATGGACATGAGCCTGCTGCGGCTGGCGCTGCGCAACCTGCTCTCCAACGCGCTGAAGTACGCGCCCGGCCTCAGTCCGGTGACCCTGCATGTGATGGACTTCGACGAGCCGGCGGCCCTGCAGTTCGAAGTGGCCGACGCCGGCCCGGGCATCCCGCGCGAGCTGCTGCCGCGGCTGTTCACGCGCGGCGCCCGTGGCGATGGGGGCAGCGGCGGCCACGAGGCTGCCCACGGGCTGGGCCTTTACATCGTGCGCCGCGTGATGGACATGCATGGCGGCAGCGCCGAGCTGCTGCGCACCGGGCCGCTGGGAACCGTGATGCGTTTGACATTGCCGCAAGCCGGCTGAGCGGGGCGTCGTTTGCGCGGGCGCCCGCCCGGCCTAGACTGGCCGTGACTGCCGCATCCTCCGATGCCCGACACCCAAGCCCCTCCCTCGGTCGCGCCCCAGGTGCCGCAAGCTGCCGGCGCGCGCCGCCTGCCCGGCCTGCGCGGCCAGGTCAGCCTGTGGATCGGCGGCCTGGCGCTGGCCATCCTGACCGGGGTCGGGGGTTATGTGGGCAAGCTGGCCGCCGACGAGATCTACCGCGCCCAGCAGGCCGCCGTGCGCGCCGCGGCGGTGTCGGCCGCCGAGTTGCTGGCGACCCAGTTGCGCGATCGCGAGCGCGAGATCGAGCTGCTCAGCCTCGCGCCCTATCTCGTCGAGGGGCCGCTGGATTCGGCCCAGGTGCGCGACGTGCTGCACCGCCGGCAGGTGCTGCAGGGCGAGTTCGCCTGGCTGGGCGTGACCGACGCGGACGGCACCGTGCTGCAGGCCACCGGCGGCATGCTGGTGGGACGCTCGGTGGCGCAGCGAGACTGGTTCATTGCCGCGCGCGAGCGCATCTTTGTCGGCGACGTGCACGAGTCCAAGCTGCTGGCCATGATGCTGCCGGCCCTGCCCAACGGCGAACCCACGCGCTTCATCGACTTTGCCGCGCCCATCCGCGACGCCGAGGGCCGGCTGCGTGGCGTCATCGGCATGCATGCGCACTGGCGCTGGGTGACCGGCCTGGTCGACGGCGTGGTGCGCCGCCAGAACCCGGGCAGCGGCATCGACGCCCTCATCATTGACCGCCAGGGCCGCGTGCTCTACCCGGAGGCCTTGAAGCTGGTCCAGGCGGGCGGCGCCAGCGTGCTGCCCAAGCTGGCGAATGGCCGCTTCGAGGGCGAGCTTGAGTTCGCCGGCAAGGCCTATCTGGTCAGCGAGGCCGCGCTGCAGGCGCGCACGAATGCCGACCTGGGCTGGCGCATCGTGGCCCGCCAGCCGCTGGAGCAGGCCACTCGCCCGGTGCGCGAGCTGATGCGTGAACTGGTGCTGCTGGGCCTGTTGGCCGCCGCCGCGCTGGCACTGGCCGCCTTGCTGCTGGCGCGCCGCATCAGCCGCCCGGTCGAGCAACTTGCGCGCCTGGCCGTGCGGGTGGAAACAGAGCGCATCGTGCCCGACTTCCCCGAGCGGCCGGCGGCCCGTGAGCTGGCGCGGCTCAGCCAGGCCATGCAGTCCATGGCGGGCTCGCTGCTCGACACCGAGCGGCAGCTGCAAAAGACCAATGCCACGCTGGAGACCCTGGTCGAGCAGCGCACTGCCGAGCTGCAGGCCGCCAACACCCAGCTGGAGTACCTGGCCACGCGCGATCCGCTGACCAGCCTGCATAACCGACGCAGCCTGGACGCGCGGCTCATCCAGGCGCAGGCGCTGGATCGGCGCTACGGCAGGCAGAACGCTCGGGTGCACGGCCTGCTGCTGATCGACGTCGACCATTTCAAGCGCATCAACGACCAGTTCGGCCATCCGGCCGGCGACGAGGTGCTGCGTCAACTCAGCACGATGCTGCTGGCCACGGTGCGCATCACCGACGTGGTAGCGCGCTTCGGCGGCGAGGAGTTCGCCGTGCTGCTGCCCGAGCTGGCCGGGCCGCTGGAGGCAGTCATGGCGGCCGAGAAGATCCGCGCCGCGGTCGAGGCCGCGACCTTCCCGGCCGTCGGCAAGCTCACGGTCAGCATCGGCGTCAGCCTGGCCTCCCTGGAGGATGCCGAGCCCGCGCCGCTGATCGCCCGCGCCGACGCCGCGCTGTACGAGGCCAAGCGCGGCGGCCGCAATGCCGTGGTGCTGAAGTAGGTGCTTGGCGGGCCGAGCGCCGGGCCGCCTCAAGCCGGCCCGCGTCGGCGATGTGCTTGCGGCTTGATGCCGCGAGCATCGCCGTCCCCTGGGCGGTCCGGCTGGACCGGCGCGCGTTCAGCGTGGCGAGACCGGACGCGCGGCTTCAAATCAGCTGCAGTGGCGCGCGGAAGACATAGCCGACCCGCGATTTGCTCTGCAGCGGCACCAGCGTCGGCGTGGCGCGCTCGATGCGACGGCGCAGCCGGTAGATGGTGGCCGACAGGCCGTCGTCGGCCTCGCCCTCGACGACCTCGCGGCCAAGTTTGTTCAGCAGCGCCTCGCGCGTGACCGGCTCGCCGCCGGCCTGGGCGAAGCACTCCAGCAACTGGCGGTCGGCCTCGCTCAGCTGGATACGCGTGCCGTCGGGCACGACGAGTTCGCCGCTGGCGCGGTCGAGCTTCCAGACAGCGTCAGCCGCCGAGGGCTTGACCACGCGGCGCTGTACGGCCGCGATGGCCAGGGCCACCTGTTCGAACTGCACGGGCTTGACGAGGTACATGTCGGCCCCGGCGGTGATGACCTCGCGGAAGACCTCCGGGCCAAGGCGGCCCGAGACGACGACGACGCCGGCATCGGTACGCCGGCGCAGGATCTTGATCAGCTCCACGCCATTGACCCCCGGCAGCATCAGGTCGACCAGATAGAAATCGAAGGCGAAGGCATCGGGCGCGGCCAGCAGCGCATTGCTATCGTCGAAGCGGCTGACCGCGATGCCCTGCTGCTCCTGGAGGAACTGCGTCAGGAACTCCGAATACTCGGCGTCGTCGTCGATGAGTGCGAGTGTCTTGGGTTGCATGGCGGCGAGGGGCTCTCAGGGCAGGCAGCCGCGCAGTTTGCCGCATGACTGGCGCGTCAGCACGCGCTCGCCGGCTGGCGTGGCGTGGTTTGCCGCACGCTTGGGGTCATAAATGCCTGACACTTGTCCGGCGCCGTGAGAAATCAAAGCCGCCTGCGAGTGGCAACGAGGAGACCCACGATGGCCGATGAAGCGCAAGACGAAGTTGCCGGGGCCAGCCTCGACGAATTGACCTGGCTGCAGCCGGGCCAGCGGGCCACGCCGCCGGAGGCGCTGCGGCGCATCCAGGCGCTGTGCGCCAGCCGTCCCGACCTGTTCGCCGCGATGTTCCTGGTGCTGGCGACCCACCAGGAGCTGCCGCGCGACATGCTGGCCGCGGCGATCAAGCAATTCCGCGCCGACCTCGACAGCTGCAGCCGCGATGACGTCGTCGGCCTGCTGACAGCGATCTGGAATGGCGGCAAGAGCGGCTTCGACGCCGTGCTGCGCACGCGGGCCAGTTCGCCCAGGAAGGCTGCTGCCGGCTTGTCCTGGGTCAAGGAGTAGCGCCGGCCGGGCCGTTCAGCGCTTGAGGCCGAGCGCCGCCCAGCCTTCGTGGCCGAGCTTTTCAAGCGTGTCGAGATTGCCCTCGAAGATGGCCGCCGTGTCGGGCATGGACTCCACCGCGCGCGTGATGCTCTCCTCGCGCAGCAGGTGCAGCGTGGGGTAGGGCGCGCGGTTGCTGTAGTTGGCGATGTCGTCGGGCTCGCTGCCCTCGAACTGGTAGCCGGGGTGGAAGTCGGCGATCTGCAGCACGCCGTCGAGCTTGAGCTCGTCGACGAGGGCATCGGCGGCGTCCAGGAAGTCGTTGAAGTCCAGGAAGTCGGTCAGCACGCCGGGGTGGATGAGCAACGTCGTGTCGACGTCTTCCGGGTCGGCGCGGTTGAGCGCCAGCAGCTCGCGCGCCAGGTCCTTCAGCAGCTGCTCGGGGCCGGTGGCGTCGCTGACGACATAGCGGATGCGCTCGTTGACATGCACGGCCTTGGCAAAGGGGCAGAGGTTGAGGCCGATGACGGCCTTGACGACCCAGTCACGGGTGTCGGCGATGACTTGTTCTTGGTTCACTGCGGTTTGTCTTTCCGAATTTCGGGCCGAGCGCCGGGCCGCTCCCAAGCCGGCCCGTCTGGCGATGTGCTCGCGGCTCAACGCCGCGAGCATCGCCGTCCCCTCGGGGGACCGGCTGGGCCTGCCCGCGTTCAGCGTGGCGTGACCGGGCGAGGGGCTCCATTCAGCCAGGCTTCAGCCAGCCGCACCCACATCGAGCCGCCCAGCGGGATCAGCTCGTCGTTGAAGTCATAGCTGGGGTTGTGCAGCATGCAGGGCCCCATGCCGTGGCCGCCGATGCGGTGGCTGCCGTCGCCGTTGCCGATGAGGAAATAGCAGCCGGGCTTGTCGAGCAGGTAGTAGCTGAAGTCCTCGGCGCCCATGGTGGGCTCGAACTCCTGCACGTTGTCGGCGCCGACCATGTCGGTCAGCACGTGGCGCACGAACTCGGTCTCCGCGGCGTGGTTGATGGTCGGCGGGTAGTTGCGGCGGAACTCGAACTCGGCGCTCAGCTCGAAGGCGCCGGCCAGTTGCTCGGTCATGGCCTTCATGCGGCGCTCGAACAGGTCCAGCAGCTCCAGCGTGAAGGTGCGCACCGTGCCTTCCATGACGACCGAGTCGGGCACGACATTGGTCGCCTCGCCGGCATGGATCATCGTCACGGAGATGACACCCGGATCGATGGGGCGCTTGTTGCGGCTGACGATGGTCTGGAAGGCCGTCACCAGCTGGCAGGCGGCCGGCACCGGGTCGACGCCCAGATGCGGCATGGCGGCGTGCGAGCCCTTGCCCTTGAGCGTGATCTTGAACTCGTTGCTGCTGGCAAACACCGGCCCGGCCTTCAGCGCGAACTGGCCGGCCTTCATGCCCGGCCAGTTGTGGGCGCCGAACATTGCCTCCATCGGGAACTTTTCGAACAGGCCGTCCTTGATCATCTCGCGGGCGCCGCCACCGCCCTCCTCGGCGGGCTGGAAGACCAGGTAGACCGTGCCGTCAAAGTTACGGTGCCGCGCCAGGTGCTTGGCCGCTGCCAGCAGCATCGCGGTGTGGCCGTCATGGCCGCAGGCATGCATGCGGCCCTGGTACGCGCTGGCGTGCGGGAACTGGTTGCGCTCGGTCATCGGCAGTGCGTCGATGTCGGCGCGCAGGCCGACGGCGCGGTCCGATGTGCCGTTCTTGACGATGCCGACCACGCCGGTCTTGCCCAGGCCGCGGTGGACGGGGATGCCCCAGTCGGTCAGCGCCTTGGCGATGACGTCGGCCGTGCGCTCCTCGTGGAAGCAGAGCTCGGGGTGCTTGTGCAGATCACGGCGGATGGTCGTGATGGCCGGCGCGTCGGCCAGGATGGTGTCGATGAGCTTCATGACAGGGTG
Source organism: Roseateles sp. (assembly GCF_052436255.1). GTDB lineage: Bacteria > Pseudomonadota > Gammaproteobacteria > Burkholderiales > Burkholderiaceae_C > Pelomonas. The sequence continues at coordinate 6,615 of NZ_JBQVNP010000114.1, forward strand.
ACTTCAGGGCTCAAAAGGGGCCCAGTTTAGGATTGCGCCCGTGATACCCCGTCGTTGGTCAAGAATCTGGTTGTTGTGGCTGGCCCTGCTGCTGCCCATTGCGCAAGCGATGGCCGGCGTGCATGCGCTGTCGCACGCCGGCGATGGCCGTGACAATGGCCTTGCTCACCTGGTCCATTGCGACCTCTGCGTGTCGGCCGCCAACCTCGGCACCGGCGCGCCCACTGACGCACCGGTGGCCCTGCCCGCCGTCCCGGCCGTACATGCGGCGCCGCGCCTGGCTCCCGCGGGCGCCCGATGCGTGGCAGATGCCGGTCTGCCGCCGGCCCGCGCACCGCCCGTTTCCGCCTGAAACCCAAGTCTTCCCGCGCCCGCTGGTCGGAGCGTGGGCTGTTGTCTTTTCTCGCGGAAATCTTTCTCATGCGTTCCTTCGCGTTGGCGCCCCTCGCGGCTGCCTGTTTCACTCTGGCCGCCCAGGCTCAATCCACTGCAGTCCCTGAATCCCTCGACAAGGTCGTCGTCACCGGCAACCCGCTGAGGAGCCAGCTGCTGGCCCAGCCCAGCGATTCCCTGTCCGGCGATCAGCTCACGCTCACCCGCGCCGCCACCCTCGGCGACACGCTGCAAGGTCTGCCCGGCGTGGCGGCCACCAACTTCGGCCCCAACGCCAGCCGGCCCAGCATCCGCGGCCTCGACGGTGACCGGGTGCGCATCCTCAACAACTCCGGCGCTTCCGTTGACGCCTCCAACCTGAGCTTCGACCACGGCGTGGCCATCGACCCGCTGGTCATCGACAAGATCGAGGTGCTGCGTGGTGCCGCGGCCCTGCTGTACGGCGGCAACGCGGTGGGCGGCGTCGTCAACACGCTGGACAACCGGATCCCGCGCGTCTTCACGTCGGGCCTCGGCGGCGCGGCCGAGGTGCGCCTGGGTGGCGCCAGCAACGACAGGAGCGGTGCCGTCGTGCTGGATGGCGGCAGCGGCCAGGCGAATGCCGGCTGGGGCTGGCATGTCGACCTGGCCGGCCGCGAGGCCGGTGACCAGCGCGCGCCGCGTTTCCACAGCCCGACCGAGGACGGCAGCGAGAGCCGCACCCGCGTGCGCAACTCCGCCGCCAAGAGCCATGGCGGCGCCGTCGGCGGCTCGGTGTTCTTCCAGGGCGGCTTTGCCGGCGTGTCGGTGGACGACTTCCATACGGACTACGGCACCACGGCCGAGGCCGACGTGACCATCCGCATGCAGCGCCAGCGCGTCGCCACGGCCGGCGAGTGGGCCACGGCCAGCGGGCCGCTGCGCCGCATCGGCTGGCAGCTCAGCCGCAACCGCTACGAGCACACCGAGTTCGAAGGCGACGAAGTCGGTACCGTCTTCAAGAGCCGCGGCACGGACGGCCGGCTGGAGCTGGAGCATGCCGCTTTGCCGACACCTTTCGGCCCGCTCAAGGGCGTCGTCGGCGTGCAGACGGAGTCGCTGGACTTCTCGGCGCTGGGCGAGGAGGCCTTCGTGCCGAGTACGCGTACGCGCAGCACCGGCGTCTTCGTGCTGGAGCAGGCCAGGCTGGCGGGCGTGGACTGGACGGCCGGGGCGCGCAGCGAAAAGGCGACCGTCGCGTCCGACGGCGGCGAGCGCTTCGGTGTCGCGCAGTCGCGCCGCTTCAGCCCCCTGAGCCTGGCCCTCGGCGGTGTGCTGCCGCTGAACAACGCGTGGAGCTTGAGCGCCAACCTCAACCGCACCCAGCGCGCCCCCGCCTATTACGAGCTCTTCGCCAACGGCCTGCATGTGGCCAGCGCCGCCTTCGAGCGCGGTGACCCGAACCTGGGACTGGAGAGCTCCAAGGGCGCGGACGTCGGCCTGAAGTGGGAAGCCGCGCAGAGCCATGTGCATGTGAACGTCTACGAGACGCGCTTTGCCAACTACATCGCCCTGCAGGCCACCGGCGAGAGCGTGGAGGACGAAGGCGAGAGCCTGCCGGTCTACGCCTTCCAGGCCGTGCCGGCGCGGCTGCGCGGCGTGGAGCTGGAGGGCCGCTGGCAGGCCCACCCGGCGCTGGCGGTGCTGGGCCAGATCGATGCGGTGCGCGGCGACGACCGCAGCACCGGCCAAGCGCTGCCGCGCCTGGCGCCGTTGCGGGCGATGCTGGGGCTGGAGGGCAAGTGGGGCGAGTGGTCGGGCAAGGTCGAATGGCGCGGCGCCGCCCGCCAGACTCGCGTCGCCCAGTTCGACATGCCCACGCCCGGCTACGGCACCGTGCGCCTGAGCCTGGCGCGGCAGGTTCGCTGGGGGCAACTCGATGCGCTCTGGTATCTGAAGCTGGACAACCTCGGCAACAAGCTGGCCTACAACGCGACGGCGGTCCCGACGATCCGGGCGCTGGCGCCGCAGCCCGGGCGTTCGGCCAGCACGGGTCTGCAAGTGCGCTTCTGAGGTCGCCCCAGGCGCCTTGGCGTCGAGCCCCGGTATAAACCTGGTGCCTCGACGCCAGCGTGGCGGGCATCCTGCACCCAAGCAGTGCCCGCACGCACCACAAGCCGCCACCCGCCCGGGCGCGGAAATTGCGTCGGCGGGGCTGGGAACAGGAGCGACGATGCAGACGCCTTTCGACGAGATGAACGCCGCGGTTGCGCCTAGCCAATCGCAAAGCCAATCACAGACCCAGGGCGCAGCGCCGCCGGTCAGCAACAACACAAGCATCCGCGCCCACTACGAAGCCTATGCCCGCTGGCTGGCGGCGCAGCCCGAGTCGCTGATGCGCGAACGGCGCGAGCAGGCGGAGCTGATCTTCCGCCGCGTGGGCATCACCTTTGCCGTCTACGGCGACAAGGACACCGGCGAGGGCACCGAGCGGGTGATTCCCTTCGACCTGATCCCGCGCGTCATCCCGGCCGCCGAGTGGACATCGATGCAGGCGGGCCTGGCCCAGCGGGTGACAGCGCTGAACCGCTTCATCCACGATGTCTATCATGACCAGGAGATCCTCAAGGCCGGCATCGTGCCGGCCGACGAGATCCTCAACAACGCCCAGTTCCGCAAGGAGATGATGGGCGTGGACGTGCCCGGCGGCGTGTACAGCCACATCGCCGGCGTCGACATCGTGCGCGCCGGCAATGCGGGCGGCGGTGGTGACTACTTCGTGCTGGAGGACAACCTGCGCGTGCCCAGCGGCGTGAGCTACATGCTCGAGAACCGCAAGATGATGATGCGGCTGTTCCCCGAGCTGTTCGTGCAGCACCGCATCGCACCGGTGGCGCATTACCCCGACCTGCTGCTGGACACGCTGCGCAGCGTGGCGCCCTCGGGCGTGTCCGACCCCACCGTCGTGGTCATGACGCCGGGCATGTACAACTCGGCCTACTTCGAGCACGCCTTCCTGGCGCAGCAGATGGGTGTCGAGCTGGTCGAGGGCCAGGACCTGTTCGTCGACAGCGGCTTCGTCTACATGCGCACCACGCGCGGCCCGAAGCGCGTGGACGTCATCTACCGCCGCATCGACGACGACTTCCTCGACCCGCAGGTCTTCCGGGCCGATTCCCGACTGGGTTGCGCGGGGCTGGTCGATGCCTACAAGGCCGGCAAGGTGACCCTGTCCAACGCCATCGGCACCGGCATCGCCGACGACAAGTCCATCTTCCCGTATGTGCCGAAGATGTTCGAGTTATATCTCGGCGAGAAGCCCATCCTGCAGAACGTGCCGACCCATGTCTGCCGCGAACCCGAGGGCCTGGCCTATACGCTGGCCCACCTGGGCGAACTGGTGGTCAAGGAGGTGCACGGCGCGGGCGGCTACGGCATGCTGGTCGGCCCGGCGGCCACCCAGGCCGAGATCGAGGCCTTCCGCGAGCGCGTCGTCGCCAACCCGGGCAACTACATCGCGCAGCCGACGCTGTCCCTGTCCACTTGCCCCACCTTCGTCGACAGCGGCATCGCGCCCCGTCACATTGATCTGCGACCCTTCGTGCTGTCGGGGTCCAGCGTGCGCATGGTGCCCGGCGGCTTGACGCGGGTGGCGCTGAAGGAGGGCTCCCTGGTCGTCAACAGCAGCCAGGGCGGCGGGACCAAGGACACCTGGGTTCTGGAAGATTGAGGGAGACCACAAGATGCTTTCGAGAACCGCTGACCACCTGTTCTGGCTGAGCCGCTATATCGAGCGAGCCGAGAACACTGCCCGCATGCTCGACATCGCCTACCAGACCTCGCTGCAACCGCAGTCGACCGAGGAGGCCGAGCAGTCCTGGCGCAGCCTGGTGTCGATTTCGGAGCTGAATGCGCTGTACGGCAAGAAGTACGCGTCCATCAACAGCCGCGATGTCATGGAGTTCATGGTGGCCGACGAGAGCAACCCCTCGTCCATCTTCAACTGCGTGCGGGCGGCCCGCGAGAACGCCCGCGCCGTGCGCGGCGCGCTGACCACCGAGGTCTGGGAGACGATGAACCAGACCTGGCTGGAGTTCCGCCGCCTGCTGCGCGAAGGCGCCCTGCCGCGCGACCCGTCCCAGCTCTTTGAATGGGTCAAGTACCGCAGCCACCTGTCGCGCGGCGTGACGGTGGGCACCATGCTGCAGGACGAGGCCTTCCACTTCATCCGCATCGGCTCCTTTCTGGAGCGAGCCGACAACACCGCGCGGCTGATCGACGTCAAGTTCTATCGCCAGGACGGCAGCGGCACCGACCGCGACGCCGCGCGCGATTTCTATTACTGGTCGGCCGTGCTGCGCTCGGTGTCGGGCTTCGAGATCTACCGCAAGGTCTACAGCAATGTCATCCAGCCTGACAAGGTGGCCGAGCTGCTGATCCTGCGCCCCGACATGCCGCGTTCGCTGTCGCACTGCGTGACGCGCATGCTGGCCAACCTCAGGCGCGTGGCCAATCCGCAGTCGGGCGAGACGCTGCGGCGCGTCGGCCGGCTGGAGGCCGAGCTGGCCTTCGGCCGCATCGACGAGATCCTGGCCAAGGGCCTGCACCCCTTCCTCGACGATTTCCTCGCCGAGGTCGCCGATCTCGGTGCCGGCATCAGCCGAGACTTCCTTGTTCCCTCGACTTGACCGCCAGGGCCACGCATGTCAATCCACGTCGCCCTTAAACACGTCACCCGCTACAAGTACGACCGGCCGGTCAGCCTCGGCCCGCAGGTCGTGCGCCTGCGGCCGGCACCGCATTGCCGCACCCCGGTGCTCAGCTACTCGCTCAGCATCGAGCCGGCCAGTCACTTCATCAACTGGCAGCAGGACCCCTTCGCCAACTACCTGGCGCGGCTGGTCTTCCCCGAGAAGACGACGGAGTTCACCGTCACGGTGGACCTGGTGGCCGAGATGGCGGTGCACAACCCCTTCGACTTCTTCCTGGAGCCGCACGCCCAGAGCTTCCCGTTCGACTACGACGCGGCCCAGCGCGCCGAGCTGGCGCCATATCTGGTCACCGAACCAGCCACGCCGCTGCTGACCGCCTATCTGGACGGCATCGACCGCAAGCCCCAGGTCACCATCGACTTCCTGGTCGCGCTCAACCAGAAGGTGCAGCACAGCGTCTCCTACCTGATCCGCATGGAACCCGGCGTGCAGACACCGGAGGAGACGCTGGAGAAGGCCTCGGGCTCCTGCCGCGACTCCGGGTGGCTGCTGGTGCAGCTGCTGCGCCACCTCGGCCTGGCGGCGCGCTTCGTGTCGGGCTACCTGATCCAGCTCACGCCGGACGAGAAGGCGCTCGACGGCCCGAGCGGTACCGAGGTCGATTTCACCGACCTGCATGCCTGGTGCGAGGTCTATCTGCCGGGCGCCGGCTGGATCGGCCTGGACCCGACCTCGGGCCTGCTGGCGGGCGAGGGCCATATCCCGCTGGCCGCCACGCCCACGCCCGGCAGCGCCGCGCCCATCAGCGGCGGCGTTGACGAGAGCGAGGTCGAGTTCGGCCACGAGATGGGCGTCACGCGCATCTACGAGTCGCCGCGCGTGACCCGGCCCTACACCGACGCGCAGTGGGCCGAGGTGCTGTCGCTGGGCGAGCAGGTGGACCGCGAACTGGTGGCCGGCGATGTGCGGCTGACCATGGGCGGCGAGCCGACCTTTGTCGCCATCGACGACCGTGACGCGCCCGAATGGAACATCGACGCGCTGGGCCCGACCAAGCGCATCTACGCCCAGCAGCTGACGCACAGGCTGCGCGACGAATATGGTCGCGGCGGCTTCCTGCATTTCGGCCAGGGCAAGTGGTATCCGGGCGAGCAGTTGCCGCGCTGGGCGCTGTCGATTTACTGGCGGGCCGACGGCCAGCCGTGCTGGCGCAACCCCGACTGGTTTGCCGACGAGCGCGCGGCGCATGCCTACACCAGCACGCACGCCGAGCACTTCATGGGCGCGCTGACGCGTCGTCTTGGGCTGCCCGACACGCATGTGCAGCCCGGCTACGAGGACACCTTCTACTACCTGTGGCGCGAGCGCCGCCTGCCCGTCAACGTCGACCCCTTCGATGCGCGCCTGGACGACGAGATGGAGCGCACCCGCCTGCGCCGCGTCTTCGACCAGGGCCTGTCCCATGTCGTTGGCTATGTGCTGCCGATCGCCCGTGCGGGCGAGGAAGGCGCGCCGCTCGGCGGCCCGCGCTGGCTGACCAGCCCCTGGTATTTCCGCGACGAGCGCCTGTACCTGCATCCCGGCGACTCGCCGATGGGCTGGCGCCTGCCGCTGGACGCACTGCCCTGGGTCAGCAAGGGCGACTACCCCTACCTGATCGAGCAGGACCCGTTCGCGCCGCGCGGCATGTTGCCGTCCGCGGCCACCCTGCGCGCCCAGGTGCAGGGCGTGACCTCGGCCGGACCGACGCCGGGCCTGCGCGGCGCGGCCGGCTCGGCGCCCGCCGGCGCAGGTGTTGCCACCGATGCGGCCGCGATACCGGCACGCTTCGAAAGTGCCGCAGAACTGGCGCGTACCGCGCTTTGCGTCGAGGCGCGAGACCCCCGACGGGCGAATGGACCGTCGGCCGAAGCCAACGGCAAGGCCAGCGGCGTCCTGTACGTCTTCATGCCGCCGCTTGAGAAGGTCGAGCACTACCTGGAGCTGCTGGCCGCCGTCGAAGGCGCCTGCGAGGACACCGGCTACCAGATCGTGCTGGAGGGCTACCCGCCGCCGCGCGACCCGCGCCTGAAGCTGCTGCAGGTCACGCCCGACCCCGGCGTCATCGAGGTCAACATCCACCCCGCGCACAACTGGCGCGAGCTGGTGGCGCACACCGAGTTCCTCTACGAAGCCGCCCGCGTCACGCGGCTGTCGAGCGAGAAGTTCATGATCGACGGCCGCCACACCGGCACCGGCGGCGGCAACCATTTCGTGCTGGGCGGCGCTTGCGCCGCGGACTCGCCCTTCCTGCGCCGCCCGTCGTTGCTGGCCTCGCTGCTGGCCTACTGGCACAACCATCCGTCGCTCAGCTATCTCTTCAGCGGTCTCTTCATCGGCCCCACCAGCCAGGCGCCGCGCGTCGACGAGGCGCGCAACGACCAGCTGCGCGAGCTGGAGATCGCCCTGGCCGAGATCCACAAGGCCGAAGCCAGCTACGGCAGCACGATGCCGCCCTGGGTCGTCGACCGCACGCTGCGAAACGTGCTGGTGGACGTGACGGGCAATACCCACCGCAGCGAGTTCTGCATCGACAAGCTCTATTCGCCCGACTCCGCGACCGGCCGCCTGGGCCTGCTGGAGCTGCGCGCCTTCGAGATGCCGCCGCATGCGCGCATGAGCATCGTGCAGCAGCTGTTGCTGCGGGCCCTGGTCGCGCGCTTCTGGCGAAGGCCCTACCGCGCGCCGCTGGTGCGCTGGGGCACCGAGCTGCATGACCGCTGGCTGCTGCCCCACTTCATCCGCGACGACTTCAACGACGTCATGCAGGACATGCAGGACGCCGGCTATGCGCTCGACGCGGCCTGGTTCGCGCCGCACTTCGAGTTCCGCTTCCCCAAATTCGGCGAGTTCGTCGCGCGCGGCGTGCATGTGCAGTTGCGCGCCGCGCTGGAGCCCTGGCATGTGATGGGCGAGGAAGGCTCGGCCGGCGGCACCGTGCGCTATGTGGACGCGTCGATGGAGCGCATGGAGGTGCATGTCACCGGCCTCGTCGACACCCGCCACCGCGTGACCGTCAACGGCGTGGCCCTGCCACTGCAGCCTACCGGCCGGGTCGGCGAGTTCGTCGCCGGCGTGCGCTACCGCGCCTGGCTGCCGTCATCGGCCTTGCACCCGACCATCGGCATCCATGCGCCGCTGACGATCGATCTGGTCGACACCTGGCAGGCCAAGAGCCTGGGCGGCTGCCGCTACTCGGTCGCCCACCCCGGCGGGCGCAACTACGAGACCCTGCCGGTCAACGCCTACGAGGCCGAGAGCCGGCGGCTGTCGCGCTTCGTGGCGATGGGCCACACGCCGGGCAAGGTCGAGGTGGCCGAACCGCAGCGCAGCCTGGAGTTCCCGTTCACGCTGGATCTGCGCAAGGTGGTGTAGCACAATTGCGCTACATACAAGGAGCTGCCATGTCGACCACCACGACGATCCGCCTGGAAGATGACCTGAAAGAGCGGGTGAGCGAGGCGGCCGCTCGGGCCGGCAAGACCGCCCACGCCTTCATTCGCGACGCCATTGCCGAATCGGTTGCGCAGGCGGAGTTCGATGCCGAGGCAGATCGCATCTGCGAGGAGCGCTGGGCTGAGTTCCTGAGAACGGGCGAGGCAGTCCCTTGGGATGACGTCAAGGCCTACATGAGAGCGACTGCGGCAGGCAAGAAGGCCAAGCGCCCCTTGGCGAGGAAGATCGTCTGATGACGCAGATCCAGTTCACGCCGTTTGCATTGGCTGACCTGGAGCGCATTCGAGATTTCCTGCTGACGCACGATCCCGACAACATCGAGGAACGAATCGATGAGCTGCTTTTGGGTCTGGACGTGCTGATGCATGCACCGCAGATCGGACGCCGCGCAGGCGTGAAGTTCAGGGAGTTGGTGATAGGCAGGGCAGCTCGGGGCTATGTCGCCCGTTACGAATACATGCCGCGCATCGACACTGTTTTCGTGCTGGAAGTGCGCCACCAACGCGAATCTCCTTAGCGCCGGATATCCATGCACATCGAAATCCAACCCGGCATCCGCCTCTTCGTCGACATCGAAGGCCTGGGCCACGAACCCGACGGTCCGCTGCTGCGCCAGAAGCCCACCCTCGTGCTCGTCCATGGCGGCCCGGGCTTCGACCACACCGCCTTCAGGCCCTTCTTCAGCCGCTTCACCGACCTCTGCCAGATCGTCTACTTCGACCTGCGCGGCCATGGCCGCAGCGACCCGCGGCCGGCCGAGGAGTGGGTGCTGGACGTGTTCGCCGACGACATCGTGCGGCTGTGCGACGCCCTGGGTGTCGTCAAGCCCATCGTGCTGGGCCAGAGCTTCGGCGGCTTCGTCGCGCAGCGCTACCTGGCGCGGCATCCGGCGCATCCTGGCAAGGTCGTGCTGTCCAGCACCTCCCACCACTTCGGCCTGGCGCGCAAGATCGAGCGCTTCGGCGCCCTTGGCGGGCCGGATGCGGCGGCGGCAACGCGCGAGTTCTGGGAAAACCCCGGCCCCGCGACCTGGGCCGTCTACGAGAAGCACTGCCGCCATCTCTACAACACCCAGCCCAGGAACCCCGATGCCGGCGGCTGGATGATCTTCAAGCCCGAGATTCTGTTCGCCCACACCCGCACGGAGCTGCGCGACATGGATCTGCGCCCCGGCTTGTCGAACGTGCAATGCCCGGTGCTGGTCATGGCCGGCGAGGCCGACCCGGTCACGCCGCCCGAGGATGCCGAGGAGATCGTCGCGGCGCTGCCGGCGCAATGGGTGCAGTTCGAGCGCTTTGCCGGCGTCGGCCACGGCGCCTGGCGCGACGACCCGGTGGCGGCCGAGCGCGTCTTGCGCGCCTTCCTGTCCAACCGGGCGCAGTCCAGCGGCAGCGTCGTGCCCGACGCGCTCTGAAGCCTGCACGGCCGACTCCCGCACCGCGAAATACGGGCGCCTGGGCGGCTGCCCTGCTGCGGCCGGGTGTGGACATTGCTTGACAATGCCTGTTCCCTGATCGCTCTGCATGGCCCGCCCCCCCCCCCCCCGGGTGGTGGGGGACCCCCCCCCCCAGGGGGCGCGGGCCCCCGGAGGCCCCCCCGCCCCCCCCGCCCCGC
>NZ_JBQVNP010000115.1:0-16612 GCF_052436255.1 Roseateles sp.
TGGCCAGCATGGCGCTGGGCGCCTGGCTGGGCCCGCGCTGGCTGCGCTGGTGAACGCGGCCGGCGCGGCTGACCGGCTTCAGTTCTTCAGCACGCCCTGGATGTGGGCGGCGATGGCGTCGTCCTGGCAGTTCGTGAAGAACAGTTCCTGGAACTTCTCGCCCGACACGGTGGCCTTGAGCAGGTCCTGGTCGACGGCCTTGAGCGTGCTCAGCATGTCCTTGCAGGAGGCGGCCTTGAGGTCCTTCAGGATGCCGCGGTTCTTGGCCATGATGGCGGCGCGCTCCTTGGGGTAGCCCACGCCGCGCTCGTTCTCGAACAGCTTGCGGTAGCAGTCCTGCAGGTTCAGCTCGGCGGCCCAGCCGAAGCCCTTGGCATAGGGCATGGACAGGCAGTTGCCGTCGTTGATCTGGCCGAACAGGAAGGCGTCGGTCGGGTCGATCACGAGGCCGCAGAACACACCCGGCATGGAGTTGCAGGCCAGCATGGAGCCCATGCCGGTGCCGCAGCCGGTGACGACGAAGTCGGCGGCCTTGCTGTTGAGCAGGATGCCGGCCAGCAGGCCGTTCATGACATAGGTCAGCGAGGCCTTGTCCTCGGGCGCGTACATGCCGTAGTGGTGGACGCTGTGGCCCAGCGGCTCGACGACGGTCTTGAGCGCGCTGTGCACGATCTCGGACTTGGCGGCCTGGCTGTTCTCGATGATGAGGGCGATCTTCATGGCGGTGCTTTCGGTAGCGGAATGAGGACCGGAACGACACAGGCCGTTCCGCGTGCATTGGGCCGCTGCGGCTCAGGCCAGAGGGGCCGGAGGGCGGGCCGTCATGCCAGGCGTCATCCTTGAAAGGGACGGGACTGCATGGTCCCGCTGAGCAACCTGGCCAACCGCGCACCCGGGTGAAGGTGCTGGCGCAGGCGCGATTGTGCCCGTTATTGGAACGGCGTTTCAGAAACCCCACTCAATCCCGGGAGCCAGACGGGGATTCGGGCGAGGGCTCAGTCGCCCTCGCCGCCCAAAGGTTTGAGCTGGCGGCCTGCCGGCAGGGCACGCAGGTACTTGAACGTGCCGGTGGCGTGGGCGCAAAGCTTGTCGTCCGCGCTGAAGACCGAGCCCTCGCAGAACGCCATCGTCGTCGAGCGGTGCAGCAGCCTGCCCACCGCGCGCAGCTCGCCCTCTCCCGGGCGCATGAAGCTGGTCTTCATCTCGACCGTGACGACACCCGGGCCGAGGTCCGGCAGGTGCCGGTTGACGCTGCGGGCGGCATGCGCCATGGCCACGTCCAGCAGCGTCATCACGACGCCGCCATGGGCCACGCGCCAGGAGTTGAGGTGCTGCTCGCTGACCGTCAGCCGCAGCTCGGCCTCGCCGTCGCCGACCGCATGCAGCGTGAACCCGAGTTGCTGGACAAAGGGGATGTGGACCGGAAACTCCATGGCGAAAAGCTCATCCGCCGTGGATGGCCGAGACGCCGCCGTCCACCGCCAGGATCTGGCCGGTGATGTGCTTGCCGGCGCGCGACGCGAACAGCAAGGCCGCGCCCTTGAGGTCCTCGTCGTCGCCGATGCGGTTCAGCGGCGCATGGGACGCCATCTTCTCCTCGCCCACCGTGGCCAGCAGGCCCTTGGTCATCTTGCTCGGGAAGAAGCCCGGCGCCAGCGCGTTGACGGTGATGCCGTATTGGCCCCACTCGCCGGCCAGCGCACGCGTGAAGTTGACGGCCGCGCCCTTGCTGGTGTTGTAGGCAATGGTCTTCATGACGGCGGAGTTGCCGGACAGGCCCGCGATGGAAGCCACGTTGATGATGCGGCCCGACTTGCGCGGGATCATGCTGGCCTTGGCCACGGCCTGGGCGAACACGAACAGGCTGCGGATGTTCAGGTTCATCACCTTGTCCCAGGCCTCGATGGGGTGCTCCTCGGCGGGCGCGCCCCAGCTGGCGCCGGCATTGTTGACAAGGATGTCGATGCGGCCCATGCGCTCCATCGTTTCGGCGACGACGCGCTGCGCGTCCTCCGCCACCGCAGCATCCGCCGCGATCCAGCGGGTGTCGATGCCGCGCGCCTGAAGTTGGGCTGCGGCTTCCTCCAGGTCAGCAGCCTTGCGCGAGGTCAGCATGATCTTGGCGCCGGCGTCCCCCAGCGCCTCGGCGATCTGCAGCCCAAGGCCGCGGGATCCGCCAGTCACCAGCGCAACCTGGCCGCTCAGGTCGAAAAGTTCCTGCACTTTGCTTGTCATGTCGTCTTCTCCGGTTCTCAGAAGTATTCAGGTTTGATCTCGCGGCACAGCGGCTCGCGGCGCGCGACGACGTCCAGCCAGGCGCCGATCTTGGGCAGCTCGTAGGCGAAGAAGTAGCGGGCCGCGGCGCGCTTGCCCTGGGCGAAGTCGCTGTCACCCTGGACCGACCTTTCGACCGCAAGCGCCACGTCCAGCCACAGCCAGGCCAGCACGGTGTGGCCGAAGGCCTGCATATAGGGCGTGGCGTTGGCCAGCGCCTCCTCGGGCTCGCCGGTGCTCCAGGCCTTCTTGGTCGCGCCGCCGACCTGGGCGAGCGCCGCGGCCAGCTGGTTCGCCTGCGGCGCCCAGTCGGTCTGGATGCTGCGTTCGATGGTTTGCTGCATACGGGCGGCCAGGGCGGCGAGCGACGCCCCACCCTGCTGCACCACCTTGCGGCCCAGCAGGTCCAGCGCCTGGATGCCATGCGTGCCCTCGTGGATCATGTTCAGGCGCTGGTCGCGCCAGTACTGCTCGACCGGGAAATCACGCGTGTAGCCATAGCCGCCGAGCACCTGGATGGCCAGCGAGTTGGCTTCCAGGCACCACTCGCTCGGCCAGCTCTTGGCGATGGGGATCAGCACATCCAGCAGGGCCTGCGCCTCGGCCTTGCGGGCCGCATCCAGGCCGGTGTTCAACTCGTCCACCAGGCGGGCGCAGTAAAGCTCCAGCGCCAGGGCACCCTCGACATAGCTCTTCTGCGCGAGAAGCATGCGGCGCACATCGGCGTGTTCGATGATCGGCCGCTGCGGGCTGGCGGCGTCCTTGCCGGCCGCCGTCATCGCGCGCCCTTGAGGTCGGTCCTTGGCGTAGGCCAGGCTCGCCTCATAGCCGGCGTAGCCCAGCATCGTCGCGCCCAGGCCCACACCGATGCGCATCTCGTTCATCATGAAGAACATGCAGCGCAGGCCCTCGTGGGGCTTGCCGACCAGGTAGCCGACCGCGCCCGCCTTGCCTTCCGGCTGGAAGCGGCCCTCGCCAAAGTTCAGCAGACAGTTGGTCGTGCCACGATGGCCGAGCTTGTGATTGAGCCCCGCCAGCGCGATGTCGTTGCGCTCGCCGGTCAGCTGGCCGCCGGCGCCCACCATGCGCTTGGGCACGATGAACAGCGAGATGCCCTTGGTGCCCGGAATCAGCTTGCCGTCGGGCCCCGGGATCTTGGCCAGCACCAGATGGACGATGTTCTCGCGCAGCTCATGCTCGCCGCCGGAGATCCACATCTTGTTGCCGCGTAGCCGGTAGCGCGGGCCGAGCGGGTCGTCGGCGTTCTCCAGTTCGGCGCGCGTGACCACGTCGGACAGCGACGAGCCCGCCTGCGGCTCCGACAGGCACATGGTGCCGAACCACTGGCCGGCCAGCAGCGTCTTGGCGAAGACCTCGCGCTGGCGTTCGCTGCCATGCTCCATCAGCAGATTGGCATTGCAGGTCGTCAGCACGGCATACGAGCCGGCATGGACATTGGCCATGCTGAGAAAAGCATGGGCCGCCGTGTCAACGACGCAGGGCAACTGCATGCCCCCGAGTTCGTAGTCCTTGGTTGCCGCCAACATGCCGGAGTCGACCAGGGCGTTCACCGCCTCCAGCGTCGCCGCCGGCAGGTGGACGCGCTCGCCATCAAAGCGGGGCTCCTCCGTGTCCATCAGCCGGTAGTGCGGTGCGAACTTCTCGCGGGCAATCCGCTCGGTCGTGTCGAGCACGGCCGTGAAGGTCTCGCGAGAGTGGTCGGCGAAGCGCTGGCGCGCCGTCAGGTCATCGGCTTGCAGCCAGTCGTACAGCAGGAACTCGAGGGTCTCGCGCATCGGTGCTATTCCGCTTTGGTGACGGCCATGGCGCCGCTGGCCTGGGCGACGAGCCTGCGCTCGCCGCTGGTCCCCACTGCGTACACCTCGGCCTCGGTGAATGAAACCTGTCGGCCGGGCTTGATGACCCAGGCCTCGCACTCCAGCCGCTCGCCGCCGGCACCGCGCAGGTCGACGTGCATGTCAGTCCTGCGCGAGGCGGACGATGGTGCCCTGGGCCAGCGCGCAGAGCTTCTCCACGCCGTCCTTCACCGCGAAGACCTCGCAGCGGCACACCGCCTGCGTCTTGCTGACGGCGTCGGCGCTGGCGCGCGCGATCAGCCGCTCGCCCACGGCCGGGCGCACGTAGTTGATCTTGAACTCCGATGTGACGACGGGCACCTGCATGGCCGTGCCGCCGGCGAAGGTCAGCGCGTTGTCAGCCAGATAGCTGACGACGCCGCCATGCGCAAAGCCGTTCTGCTGCAGGTGCTCGGGCTTGAGGGTCAGCTGCAACTCGACCCGGCCCGGCGCAAGCGCCGCCAGCTCCGCGCCGAGCAGCACGCTGAACGGCTGCTTGGCGAGGATCTCGCGACCCATCGCCAGGAACAGTTCCGGCGTCACGCTCATCAGAGAACTTCGAACACGCCTGCCGCGCCCATGCCGCCGCCGATGCACATCGTCACGCAGACTTTTCTAGCGCCACGGCGCTTGCCTTCGATCAAGGCATGGCCGGTCAGGCGCTGGCCCGAGACGCCGTAGGGGTGGCCGACGGCAATCGCGCCGCCGTTGACGTTCAGGCGGTCCATCGGGATGCCCAGCGTGTCGGCGCAATACAGCACCTGCACGGCGAAGGCCTCGTTGAGTTCCCACAGGTCGATGTCGGCCACCGTCAGGCCCAGCTTCTTCAGCACCTTCGGGACCGCGAAGACGGGGCCGATGCCCATCTCGTCGGGCTCGCAGCCGGCCACCGCGAAGCCGAGGAAGCGGCCGATGGGCTTGAGGTTGTGCGTGGACGCGTACTGCTCGCTGACCAGCGCGCAGGCGCCGGCGCCGTCGCTGAACTGGCTGGCATTGCCGGCGCTGATGACGCCGCCGGGCAGCGCGGTGCGCAAGTCCTTGATGCCTTCATAGGTCGTGCCCTCGCGCAGGCCTTCGTCGGCGCTCACGGTCACTTCCTTGCTCATCAAGCCCATGACCTTGTCGGCCACGCCCATGGTCGTTGTCACCGAGATCATCTCGTCGTTGAACTTGCCGGCGGCCTGGGCGGCGCAGGCCTTTTGCTGGCTGGCGGCGCCGTACTGGTCCATGCGTTCGCGCGAGATGTTGTAGCGCTTGGCCACGTTCTCGGCGGTCTGCAGCATGCTCCAGTAGATCTCCGGCTTGATCTTCAGCAGGGCCGGGTCGGCCAGCATGTGCTTGTTCATCTCCTGCTGCACGCAGGAGATGCTTTCCACGCCGCCGGCGATGTAGACGTCGCCCTCGCCCGCGATGATGCGTTGCGCGGCCATGGCAATGGTCTGCAGGCCGCTGGAGCAGAAGCGGTTGATGGTGACGCCGCTCACCGTCACCGGCAGGCCGGCCTTCAGCGCGATCTGGCGCGCGATGTTGGCGCCGGTGGCGCCTTCAGGATTGGCGCAGCCCATCAGCACGTCCTCGATGGCGCCGGCTTCGATGCCGGCGCGCTCGACGGCGGCCTGCACGGCATGACCGCCGAGTGTGGCGCCATGGGTCATGTTGAACGCGCCCTTCCAGCTCTTGGTCAGCGGGGTGCGGGCGGTGGAGACGATCAGTGCGTTGCTCATGTCTTGATCCTTGTCAGTCGGACGGTCGCGTCAGGTGAAGCTCTGGCCTTCGGCCACGAGGCGAGCAAGCAAGGGAGCCGGCGTCCAGAACGCGCCGTCGTCCATCGGGTTCTTTGCGAATCGCTTCATCGCCTGCACGACGTTGAACAGGCCCACCGTGTCGGCATAGCACATCGGGCCACCGCGGAAGATCGGGAAGCCATAGCCGGTCAGGTAGACCATGTCGACGTCGGACGCGCGCTGGGCAATGCCCTCCTCCAGCAGATGCGCGGCCTCGTTGACCAGGGCGAACACCAGGCGATGGACGATCTCCTCATCACTGATGTCGCGCTTCTTGGCGCCAATGGACTCGCGGTGCTTGGCCAGCATCTCTTCGACGACCGGCGACGGAATCGCGTCGCGCTTGCCGGCTTGGTAGTCATACCAGCCGGCACTCGTCTTCTGACCAAAACGGCCCAGTTCGCACAGACGGTCGGCGCTGGCCGAGTACTTCATGTTGGCGCGCTCGACCGCCCGGCGCTTGCGGATGGCCCAGCCGATGTCGTTGCCCGCCAGGTCGCCCATGCGAAACGGGCCCATCGCGAAGCCGAACTTCTCGACCGCCTTGTCCACCTGCTGCGGACTGCAGCCCTCGTCGAGCAGAAAGCCGGCCTGGCGGCTGTACTGCTCGATCATGCGATTGCCGATGAAGCCGTCGCAGACGCCGGACACGACCGCCGTCTTCTTGATCTTCTTGCCAATGGCCATGACGGTGGCCAGGACGTCCTTGGCGGTTTCCTTGCCGCGCACGACTTCCAGCAGCTTCATCACGTTGGCCGGGCTGAAGAAATGCATGCCCACCACGTCCTGCGGGCGCTTGGTGAAGGACGCGATCTTGTCGACGTCCAGCGTCGAGGTGTTGGACGCCAGGATGGCCCCGGGCTTGGCGACTTCATCCAACTGCTTGAAGACCGTCTCCTTGACGCCGATCTCCTCGAACACGGCCTCAATGATCAGGTCGCAGTCCTTCAGGTCGTCGTAGCTCAGCGTGGTGCTCAGCAGCGCCATGCGCTGGGCGTACTTGTCTTCCTTGAGCTTGCCCTTCTTGACCTGGGATTCGTAGTTCTTCTTGATCGTCGCGACGCCGCGGTCCAGTGCCTCCTGCTTGGTCTCCAGGATGGTGACCGGGATGCCCGCGTTCAGGAAGTTCATCGAGATGCCGCCGCCCATCGTGCCGGCGCCGATGACGCCGACCTTGGCGATGCTGCGCAGCGGCGTGCCCTCGGGCACATCGGCAATCTTGCTGGCCACGCGCTCGGCGAAGAACAGATGGCGCAGGGCCTTCGATTCCGGCGTCATCATCAGCGCCGCAAAGCCCTCGCGCTCGGCGCGCATGCCGTCGTCGAACTTCATGTTGACGGCACCGGCCACGGCCTCCAGGCAGCGCAGCGGCGCCGGGAAGTTCTTGCTCATGCCCCCCACCATGTTGCGGGCGAACTGGAAGTAGGCGTCGGCGTTGGGATGGCGGGCCTTCAGCTCACGCACCTTGGGCAGCGGCCGTTTCTCGGACACCTCTGCAGCAAACTTGACCGCCGCGTCCACCACGTCGGCCTCGACGATCTTGTCGAACAGCTTCTGTCCCGGGACCATGGCCAGCATCTGCGCCTCCACCGGCTCACCGCTGACGATCATGTTCAGCGCAGGCTCCACACCCAGCGCGCGCGGCAGGCGCTGCGTGCCGCCAGCGCCGGGCAGCAGGCCCAGCTTGACTTCCGGCAGTGCGACCTTGGTGCCGGTCTGGGCAACGCGGTAGTGGCAGCCCAGCGCCAGCTCCAGGCCACCGCCCATGCACACGCTGTGGATCGCGGCGACGACCGGCTTGCTGCAGTTCTCAACGACAGCGATCAGGCTCAGCAGGTTCGGTTCGGCCAAGGCCTTGGGCGAGCCAAACTCCTTGATGTCGGCACCACCCGAGAACGCCTTGCCGGCGCCGGGGATGTCCAGGGCCGTGATGGCCGGATCGGCTTCGGCACGCTCCACGCCGGCAGCGACTGCCGAGCGGGTGGAAAAACCCAGGCCGTTGACCGGCGGGTTGTCGAGCGTGATCACGGCAACGGCGCCGCGAACTTCGTAATGGGCTGTCATGGGCACGACCTCGGTTGGCGAGCCCGCTGCGTCTCGGCAGCCGGCCCAGAATAGAACGACCGTTCGATTCTAGGCAGCCGCCATGACGCGGTCTTGTCCCGGCAGTGACAAGGCCGGGCAACCGCGGTTCAGTCCAGCGTGGAGTCCGGGCTGCGCCGCAGCACCACCGTGTCCTTGAATGCCTTGGGCGTTTCCTTCGGCGGCGCCGGCTGCATCCTGGCCTCGGCATACAGGCGCGCCGCGTCGGCGGCGTCCACCGGCGCCTCGACCGCAGGCGCTGGGCGCGGCGTGGGGCGCACCGCCAGGCGCAGTTCATGGTTCTCGCGCTGCACCTGCTCGATCTGCTTGCGGGCCTGCGTCAGTTGCTGTGCCGACAGCTGGCGCGCCTGCTCGACGTTGTGCACGCGCTGGCGCTCGCGCCTGAGCTGGCGGGACAGCCAGGCCCACAGCGAGCCCGCCGCCACTAGGCCGCCCAGCAGGAAGCCGCCCAGCAGCGGCAGCAGTTGGTTCTTGTCCATGTGTCCTCCCCGACATCCTCGTGCCGGCAAATGTACGAGCGCCGCTGCGCGCCGCCCACATGAGCAGGGTTTGCCACGAGTCGCCACGCCCGCACGGGCGTGGCGACGCCCTTGGTCGCCTTGCATGCCGGGGCTAGAGTGCGGCCATGCTGATCCCGGTCGTCTACCCGCCACGCGAGCCCGCGCCGCCGCCGCAGTTTTCCCCGCCGCCGCCGCCTCAGCCGCCCATGGAGCCCGGTCCGCCACCGCCCGCCGCCCCCCCCACGGCGCAACCCGAGGGTGACGTGCCCCGCGTGCTCTACCTGCTGCGCGTCCTGTGGCTGTGCGCCTTCCCGGTCGGCATCGTCATTGCCGGCGTGGCGGTGCTGCTCGGGCTGGAGCAGGCGCGCGAGACCCTGCTGTCGCTCGAGGTCGGCAGTGCTCAGACCGCCGTGCTGGTGTTCGCCTTCGCCCTGTGGCAGCTGCTGGCCTGGTACACCGCCCGGCTGCTGCTGGACCGCCGCTTCAAGCCCGACTCGCTGGGCGAATGCACGCGCCCGCTGTTCGGCGAGCGCCTGCGTCGCTGGCTGCCGCGCGCCCTCATCGCTGGCGGTGGACTGCCCATCGCGCTGTTCTTCCTGCTGCAGCCGCGCGAGCGCCTCATCGGCGTCGCGCTGCTGGCCGTCACGGTGGGCCTGAGCCTGTTCGTCTGGCGGCGGCGCGCCTGGCTGCTCAAGCTCGGTGCTGGCTCAAGCCTGGCGCGCTGGCTGGCCCTGGATGGGCGGCGCGAAGCCATCGCGCTGCTGGAGCGCGAGGACCGCATGAGCACGCCATCGCGCCTGCTCGTCGTGCTGGTGCTGCTGCTGCAATGGGCCATCTTTGGCGCGCTGGCGGCCTGGCCGGAGGCGACCGCCCGCGCGCTTGGCGCGCCCGCCCTCGTGCTGCTGGCCATGGGCAGCTGGATCGTCTTCGGCGGCGTCATGCTGACCTATGTGCCCAAGGCACTGCTCGGCTACCCGCTGACCGCCCTGCCGCTGCTGCTGTTCATTGCCTTCGCGCCGTTGAACGACAACCACCGCGTCGCCGACCCCTACCGCAGCGCACGCGCGAGCATTGCCAGCCGCCAGCCGGCCGATGCCTGGCTGCAGGCCTGGCTGCGCACCGTCGGTGCCGACGGCAGGCGCCCGCTCGTCCTCGTCGCCGTGACCGGTGGTGCATCCCGTGCGGCCTACTGGGGCGGTGCGTCGCTGGCCCGGCTGCAGGAACTGGGGGAACAGCAGGGCGTCAACTTCGCCGACTCGGTTTTCGCCATCAGCGGCACCTCCGGCGGCGCTCTGGGCGCGGCCAGCTTCGTCGCCGCCGTGGACGCGCGTCGCCAGGCTGTGGACAGCACCGCCTGCACGCCCTGGAAGCTGGTGCGCGACTTCACCGGGCGCGACCACCTGGCCACGCCGGTGGGCTACCTGCTCTACCCCGACCTGATGCAACGCCTGCTGCCGGTGGCCCTGCCGAGCGCCGACCGCTCGCTGGGGCTGGAGCAGGTCTGGGCGCGCGACTGGCCGCGGAGCCTGGCCAGCCAATGCCCCCTGCGCCCGGCCGCCCACGCCAACCCCTGGGGCGAACCGCTGACCGCCCTGCACGGCCGCGCCGCCGAGGCCGAATGGCTGCCGCTGCTGGCGCTGAACACGGCCGCGCTGGAGCGTGGCCAGCGCGTCTACCAGGCCGACTTCATCCTGCCCGCAGGTGACGGCATCGACCTGCTCGACCCCGCGCTGGGCCTGGACGTCGAGCACCTGACGCTGGCACAGGCGGTTCACAACAGCGCCCGCTTCCCCTACATCAGCCCCGCCGCGGCCGTTTTCTTCAAGGAGGCCCACACCGACGAAGCGGCCGACGACGTCGGCCGCATCTGGGACCGCCTGGGCGACGGCGGCTACGTGGAGGCCAGCGGCACCCTGATGCTGTCGGACCTGCTGCGCGAGCTGGAAGCGGCGGGCCGGCTGCGTGTCTGCAAGCCTGATGAAGACTGTGCTTCACAAGGCGTGCTTGATCGCTCACGGCTGCGCCTGCTGCTGCTGGTCAACAGCCCATCTCAGGTCGAGGACTGGCTGTGCCGCGACGCGCCCCAGGCAGCGGACGCCCAGCCGCTGGACGGCCGCCGCTACCGCGCCACGCACATGAACCTGCATGAACTCGTCGCACCGCCGCGCGGCATCCTGAACAGCAACGGCGGCCGCGGACGCGACTCGTCGGTCGAACTCATCAAACGCATCGGCGGCTGCGCCCAGGTGGCGGAGCTGCGCCTGCCCGCAGTCAAGGGCCAGCGCCCGCCGTCGATGAACTGGATGCTGAACTCGGCCTCGCGCGACTTCATCGACGCGGCGTTGCAGGAGAAGCTGCCCGTCACCGACGCCGACCTCGGCCCCGCACAGGCCCAGCTCAACGCGCACCTGCGCCAGGCCAGGGGCTGGATGACACAGATGAAGTGAGGCCCCTTGGCCCGGTGCTTGGCCCGGTGCTTGGCCCGGTGCTCGGCCCGGTGCTCGGCCCGCAATCAGCGCGCAGCGGCACGCGGCCACAATGCGTCCGGCCATGTCCAGCCAGTTTCTGAACCTCTTTGCCCCTGAGCGCCGCGGCCTGTGGCGCGCGCTGCTCGCCCTGCTGCTCATCACCGTGACCTGGCTGGCCCTGTCGCCCGCGCCGCCCAGGACCGTCGATACCGGTTGGGACAAATCCAACCACGCGCTCGCCTTTGCCGCGCTGGCCTTCGCCGCCGTCTGGGCGCTGTGGCCGCGGCCACGCCAGTGGCCCGCGCTGGCCGCCGCCCTGCTGGTCTACGGCGGCGCCATCGAGCTCGCGCAAAGCTTTGTGCCGTCGCGCAGTGCCGACTGGCTGGACCTGCTGGCCAATGGCCTGGGCATCGCCGTCGGCCTGGCCGCGGCCTCGCCGATCGCAGGCCTCGCAGCACGGCGTCCGTGACGACCCTCGCAACCTAGGGGGGCGCGCCCCTTTTCTTGCGCCACGCCACAGGGGTCAACGTCCTACAGCGCAAGACCCTGCACTGACATACCGTTGGCAGCAGATTGCGTTACGGTTGCTCCCCATGTTGCCCGACTTGCTCCGCGCCACGCGCGCCCACTCGCTCGCGCTGGCCGCCCCCCTGTCGGACGAAGACGCCCAGCTGCAGTCCATGCCCGACGCCAGCCCCGCCAAATGGCATCTGGCGCACACCACCTGGTTCTTCGAGACCATGGTGCTAGTGCCCCATCTGAACGGCTACCGCGTCTTCGACGAACGCTGGCCGCGCCTGTTCAACTCCTACTACGAAAGCCTGGGGCCCAGACACGCAAGACCACAGCGCGGGCTGCTGAGCCGGCCTTCGCTCGACGAGGTCAAGGCCTACCGCGCCCATGTGGACGCGGCCTTGGCCGATCTGCTGCCTCAGTTGACAAAGGCGGCTCCTGACGGCGCCCGCCAGCTGATCGAGCTGGGCTGCCACCACGAGCAGCAGCACCAGGAGCTGTTGCTGACCGACATCCTGCATGCCTTCTCTTGCAACCCGCTGCTGCCGGCCTACGACACATCGGCACCTCAGCCGGCGATGACCGTCGAGCAGCGCTGGCTGCAGCACCCCGGCGGTATCGTCGCTATCGGTCACGGCGGCCACGAAGGCGGCGGCTTCGCCTTCGACAACGAAGGCCCGCGCCACCAGACGCTGCTGGCGCCCTTCGAGATCAGCAACCGCCTCGTCAGCTGCGGCGAATTCGCCGACTTCATCGCCTCGGGCGGCTATCGCGAGCCGCTGCTGTGGCTGTCCGACGGCTGGGCCATGGTCCAGACCCAGGGCTGGCAGCGGCCGGCCTACTGGCTGGAGGACGGCCGCGTCTTCGGCCTGCACGGCGCGCAGCCGATGGACCCGCAGGCCCCCGTGATGCAGCTCAGCTTCTACGAGGCCTGCGCCTTTGCCGAGTGGGCCGGCGCGCGGCTGCCCACCGAGTTCGAGTGGGAGGCGGCATGCGGCTTGCCCGCCTTCGCCCAGGCCGAGACCCAAGCCTGGCAATGGACGCGCTCCAGCTATGCGCCCTACCCCGGCTACCGTCCGGCAGCGGGCGCAGTGGGTGAATACAACGGCAAGTTCATGGTTGGCCAGCAGGTGCTGCGGGGCGGCAGCCTGGCGACGCCGGCCGGTCACGCGCGGTCGAGTTACCGCAATTTTTTTCCGCCGGCGGCGCGCTGGCAGTTCAGTGGAGTGAGGCTCGCACGATGAAACCAGGTATCGAATGGCGCCAGCCCCGCGCCGCAGTGGAGAACGAACAGTTCGCGGACGACCTGCACGCCGCGCTGAGCCGCATCCCCAAGGCCATCTCGCCCAAGTATTTCTACGACGAGGTCGGCTCCAGGCTGTTCGAGCAGATCTGCGATCTGCCCGAGTACTACCCGACCCGCACCGAGCTGGCACTGCTGCAGACGCATGCCGCCGATATGGCCGCACAGTTCGGTGAGCGCGTGCAGCTCGTCGAATACGGTGCCGGTGCGCTGCGCAAGGTGCGCCTGCTGCTGGACGCCATCCCGCGCGACAACCTGCAGTTCGTGCCGGTGGACATTTCCGGGCCTCACCTGCTGTCTGCCTGCGACGGGCTGGCGGGCGACTATCCCGGCCTGGCCATCCACCCGCTGGTGGCCGACTTCACACGCCAGCATGCGCTGCCCGCTTGCGTTGAAGGCAGCCGGCGCGTCGGTTTCTTTCCCGGCTCCAGCATCGGCAACTTCACGCCTGCCGAGGCCGACGCCTTCCTGCGCCTGGCGGCAGCCGAACTCGCCGGCGGTGGCCTGCTGATCGGCATCGACCTCGTCAAGGACGAGGACGTGCTGCACGCCGCCTACAACGATGTGGAAGGCGTCACCGCCGCGTTCAACATGAACCTGCTGGACCGCGCCCGCAAGGAACTCGGCGCCGAGTTCCCGACCGACGGCTTTCAGCATCTGGCCTTCTACAACCCGGCCTACCGCCGCATCGAGATGCACCTGCGTGCGATCCGTCCGCTGGAACTGCAGCTGGGTGGGGAGATCTATGTGTTCAACGAGGGCGAGACCCTGCACACCGAACACTCGCACAAGTACACCGTCGAGGGCTTCCAGGCCCTGGCGGCACGGGCAGGCTTCAAGCCGGGCAAGGTGTGGACGGACCCCAATCACTGGTTCGCGGTCCTGTGGCTGGAGGCATGAGAAGCCCCTTCGCAGAACCGGCGCATGGCCGATGCCCGGACGACCAGCTCTGGCGCGGCGACTTCGATGACGTGAAGAAAGTGGCACGCGCCCGCCTGCCGTGAACGCCGGCAAGCACCCGAACAGGGGACAGGCCACTGCGGGGAGCGAACGCCCTGTCCGTGGTGACAATGCCGGCTACTCAAGGCGGCCCCGCGCCGCGCTCCGGATCGATGAAAACGCCCGCGCCTTCGCCAGCCATCCCCGCCGCCGACGGTCGCCCCCTCACCCGGCTGCTGCACGACTGGCAGGCCGGCGACGGCCAGGCGCTGCGGCAGCTGCTGGCCTGGGTGCAGGGCGAGCTGTTGCGGCTGGCGCAGTCGCGCCTGCGTGGCGCGGACACCCCGTCGCTCGCCGCTGAGGACTTGCTGCAGGAGGCGCTGCTCAAGCTGATGGCCCGGCCGCCGGACTGGCACGACCGGCAGCACTTCTTCGCCACGGTCTCGCTGGTGATGCGCCAGGTGCTGGTGGACCATGCGCGCAGCCGCCTGGCCGCCAAGCGCGCCGGCGGCGCGGGTTGGCAGCTGGTGGACTGGACGCTGAGCGACGTCGGCGAGGAGTCCCAGACCGCCGACCTGCTCACGCTCGAACGGCTGCTGCAGCAGCTCGAAGTCGAGGACGCACGTGCCGCGCAGGTGGTGCAGCTGACCTATTTCGTCGGCCTGGAGCGCGAAGAGATCGCCAGCGTGATGGCGCTGTCGGTGGCCACCGTGGACCGCGAGCTGCGGCATGCGCGCGCCTGGCTGTCCGCCGGCCTGGGGCGCGCCGGCCTCGAAGCCTGACCCCCGGACCCGCATGCACGCGCCCAGCCGCTACGCCCGGGGCAAGGCGCTGTTCGACGCGCTGGTGGAGCTGGGCGACGCCGCCACGCAATGGGCCGCGCTGCAAGCCACCGACGCCGACGAGGCGCTGCGCAACGACGTCTGGGCGCTGCTGCAGGCCCACCGCCTCACGACCCGCATCGGCGCGCCAATCGCCGCCGCGTCCCGCGCCCTGCAGCCACCGCCCGAGCCGCTGTACCCGGGCGACCGGCTGGGGCCCTGGCGGCTGTGTGGCGACCTGGGCGAAGGCGGCATGGGCCGCGTCATGCGCGCGGAGCGCGCCGACGGCGCCTACGAGCAGCAGGTGGCCATCAAGCTGCTGCGCAGCCGCGGCGATGCGGCCTCGCTGGCGCGGCTGACGCGCGAACGCCAGATCCTCGCCGGGCTGCGCCACCCGCACATCGCCCGGCTGCTGGATGGCGGCAGCACGCCGGCGGGCCAGCCCTACCTTGTGATGGAGCTGGTGGACGGCGAGCCCGTTGACCAATGGTGCGAGCACCACGCCGCCGACCTGGCCACGCGGCTGGCGCTGTTCGACCAGGTGTGCGACGCAGTGGCCCACGCCCATGCGCGGCTGGTGGTGCATTGCGACATCAAGCCGTCCAACGTGCTGGTCGACGCCGAAGGCCAGGTGCGGCTGCTGGACTTCGGCATCGCGCGGCTGGTGCAGGGCGACACGCCGGACGAGGCGCCCGCGCTGACGCCGGCCTTTGCCAGCCCCGAGCAACTGGCCGGCGCAACACCTGGCACCGGCAGCGACATCTTCAGCCTGGGCCGCCTGCTGCAATGCCTCACCGAGGCCCGGCTGCCGCGCGGGCTGCGGGGGCGGGCGCTGGCGGCGGTCTGGACGATGGCCCAGGCGGCGCAGCCGGCGCAGCGCTATGACAGCGTCGGCGCGCTGCGGGCCGAACTTCAGCGGCTGCAGCAAGGCCGCCCGGTGCGCGCCTGGGGCCCCGGCCCGGCACGGCGCCGCTACGTGATGGTGCTGGCCCTGCGCCGCCACTGGCTGGCCTGCCTGGCCGGGGCCGGGGCGCTGGGGATGGCTGCGGCCTTCACGTGGAGCCTGGCGCAGCAGCGCGACCGCGCGCGTGCTGCCGAACAGGCCGCGCTGGAGCAAGGCGAGAACGCCCGCCGGCAGGCGCAGGCCGCGCAGCAGATCAGCCGCTTTGTCACCGGGCTGTTCGAGGGCGCCGACTCCGAGAACCGCGGCATGCGAGCGGCCGACACACCCGCCCGGCTGCTGCTGGACCGCGGCCACGCCCAGCTGGAGCGCACGCTGCATCAGCAACCCGAGCAGCGCGCCCGTCTGCTGGACGTGCTGGGCACCGTCTACGAGAACATCGGCCAACTCGACGCCGCTGCGCGCGCCTACCGCGAAGCCATCGCGCTGGAAGGCCCGGACGGCCTGGCGCGCCCGGTGCAGGAAGCCGCGCTGCAGTACAAGCTGGCCTTCACGCTGAACCGCCAGGGCCACTATGAAGGCGCCGCCGTGGCCGCGCAGCGCTGCCTGGCCCTGCGCACGGCCGCGGCCGCCACGCCGGCGGCGGACCTGGCCGACGCCCACAACGCCGTCGGCATGACGCTCAGCAACCTCGGCCGGCTGGCCGAGGCGCGCGTCCACCTCGACCGCGCCTTCGCCATGCGTCGCGCCGAGTTCGGTGCGGCCCACAATCAGGTCGCCCAGCTGCACAACAACCTGGCGCTGTGGGCGCTCGCCGCCGGCCGCGCTGCCGAGGCTGAGGCCCAAGCGCGCCAGGCCGTTGCCATCGGCCACGCGCTGCCGGCGCTGCCGGGCCAGCACCACCGCCGCCTGACGGTCCTGTCGCAGGCCTTGATGGCGCAGGGGCGGCTCGACGAGGCCGGCCCACTGCTGCAAGAAGCCGCCGCGCTGGCCCGCGAGCGCTACGGGCAAGACGGCACCTACCTGCATCGCGTGCTGCGCGAAGAGGGCCTGCTGCAGGCACGCAGCGGCCACTGGCGCGACGCCGTGCGCACCTATCGCGAGGCGCTCGGCGCGGCTCAACAGGGCGGCGACACCGGCAACCCCGTGC
>NZ_JBQVNP010000116.1:0-16601 GCF_052436255.1 Roseateles sp.
GGCGCCGGTCCCAGCCCGCGTCCAGGCCGGCGACCTTGTCCGAGAGCGCATCGCGCGCCGTCAGCACGATGACCGGCGTTGCGTCGCCGCGGCCGCGCATCGCGCGCAGCACGGCCACGCCGTCGCGCTTGGGCAGGCCCAGGTCCAGCAGCACGGCGTCGAAGCGCTCGCCGCTGGCCAGCACCGCATCGGCGGCCTGGCCGTCGCGCACCCAGTCGGCCGCAAAGCCCTGGCGGCGCAGGGCCTCGCGCAGGCTCTCGCCGATCATCGGGTCGTCTTCGACAAGCAACAGGCGCATCGGGGGGTCGGCAGGAGGTCGGGGACAGCGCGGATTGTGGCAATTCGGTGCGCCCAGAGGCTGAACGGCTTCAGCCGACAATGGCGAGAGCTTTAGCCTGCCGGGCAGACGTAAGGATGAGGTCATGGGTATTGCAGAACTCGCCGCGGTCGGCGCGCATTTGAAGCAACGTCGCGATGCCATCCTGAAGGCCTGGCGCGGCGCCGTGACTGAAGACCCGATGCTGACCACGGGCGCCTCGCTGCCGCGCGCCCAGTTTCACGACCACATTCCGGCGCTGCTGGCGGACTTCGAGCGCACGCTGGCCGGCACCTCGGACGGCGCCGACGTGGACGGCCGCGACGTCCACCAAGGCGATGCCGCCGCCCATGGCCTGCACCGCTGGCAGCAGGGGTTCGACCTGAGCGAGGTCACGCGTGAACTCGGTCGCCTGAACGAATGCGTCGTGGTGGAGCTGGAAAGCTATGCCATGGTTCATGCCGAACTGGCCCCCGACGTGATGGCGCAGGCGCGGCGGATCTGGGCCAGGCAATGCGCAGACGCCATCAGCGCCAGCGTGTCGCAGTATTTCGAGCTGCAGCAGATCGAGGCGACCAGCCACATCCGCGACCTGGAGCTGGCCTTGAAGGCCATGCGCGAGCTGGAGCAGGAGCGCGCCCGCCTGTGGCACGAGGCCGCCCATGACCTGCGCGGCGGCCTGGGCGTCGTGGCGAGCGCGACCGCGGGCCTGGCGTCGCCGCAGGCGTCGGAGCAGATGCGCGAGCGATTCGTGCGCCTGCTGGACCGCAATGTCGGCTCCCTGAGCCATCTGCTCAACGACGTGACCAGCCTGGCCCGCCTGCAGGGTGGCCTGGAGCACCGCGTGCTGGCGCCCCTGGAGGTCGCCGCGCTGCTGGCGGGGCTGTGCGAGGAGATGCAGCCCTATGCCCAGCAGCGTGCGCTCTACCTCAGGTTCAGCGCCGAAGCGCCGATGGCGGTGGAAGGCGACGCGGTCAAGATCCGCCGTATCGCGCAGAACCTCGTCATCAATGCGCTCAAGTACACCGTCAGCGGCGGCGTGACGGTGAGCTGCGGGCCGGGGTCAGCGACCGACAGCGACCGCTGGTTCCTCCAGGTCAAGGACACCGGGCCGGGCTTCCATGCCGGGCCGGGCTCGCAACTGGCCGGGGCCATCGAGGAGGCGACCGAACAGGCCAGACAGGTCACGGCCGACCATGCCAGCGGCAAGGTGACGCATGTCGACGTCGAGCTGGCGGACACCTACCCCGCGCCGGACGACCCACGCGAGATCCGCGCGGTGCCTGGCGAGGGCCTGGGGCTGTCCATCGTCAAGCGGCTGTGCAGCCTGCTGGACGCGACCACCGAGCTGCAGTCCGAGATGGGCGTGGGCACGACCTTCCGTGTGCTACTGCCGCGGCGGTACGGCGAGGCTGCGGCGCAGCCCTGAGCGGTGCACCGCCAGTTACTGCGCCAGGAACGCAGATTGCCGGCAACACTGTCCTTCCATGAACGGAGTAGTCAATGAAGACAGTGTGGCTCCTGGCGGCCGACGAGGCCATCGCCCGCATCCTTGAACTGCCGCCCGAGGCTGGCGACTTGGTGCCGGTCGAGGAACTGACCGACCCCGGTGCCCACGCCCGCGAGGGTGAGTTCCACGACGCACCGCATGGCCGGCGCGCTGCCAGCGGCACCGGCGCACAGGGCCAGGCCACCGTCTCGGCCAGCGATTCCGATCGCCATCTGCAGGCCCAGGCCTTCGCCACCCGCATCGCCGGGCGCCTGGCCGAGTGCCAGCGGGAAAAGCGTTATGACGCCCTGCACCTGATCGCGGCGCCACGCATGCTGGGCTATCTGCGCAAGGCGCTGGATCCGAACGTGGCCGCTGCCGTCGAGAGCGAGCAGAACAAGGACGTGGTGCACGAGAGCGCGGCCGACCTGACCCGGCGCCTGCCCGCCGGGCTGTCCGCGCGGCTGGAAGGCTGAAACCCCGAAGCGCCGCCGAGGCGGGGTGGCACTGCGGCGCTGTCTCGCCAGCACTCAACCTTCGCCCATCGCCTTTTTGTAAATCGACTGGCGCGGCTGGACCATCAGGCGGCGCAGCATGGGCGCGAAGAAGTCCAGCGGCAGGGCCTCGGCGGTCGGGTCGAAGGCAGGGTTGTCATAGCACTCGACGAACTCGGCCGTGCGCTCGAAATGCGCGTGGCCGCGGAACTGCTCGCGCATGTCGCGGTCCAGGCCGATGTGGTGGAAGAAGTTGTGGCCTTGGAAGATGCCGTGCTGCTGAACCATCCACAGGTTCTCGTCGGTCACGAAGGGCTTGAGGATGGCCGCGGCAATGTCCGGGTGGTTGTAGCTGCCGAGCGTGTCGCCGATGTCGTGCAGCAGCGCGCAGCAGACGTATTCCTCGTCGCGTCCGTCGCGGTGGGCCAGCGTCGCGGTCTGCAGGCAATGCGTCAGCCGGTCCACCGCAAAGCCGCCGAAGTCGCCGTCCAGCAACCGCAGGTGGGCCAGCACGCGGTCCGGCAGGGTGCGGGCCATCTGCATGGCCTGCGGCACGATGACGCCCCAGTCCTCGCGGCTGCTCTGGTCCATGCGGGTGAAGCTGGCGCGTGCGTTCATGGAGGCTCCAAGGCTGTGGGTGGGGGGCATTCTGGGGCGGCGCATGACAGCCGCCTGTCGCGTCCGGCACTGTTCAACAAGGCGGGGCCGGCGTCTCCACTGGCATCACCGGGCAGGTGAAGAACACCCATCCGGCGACCTGCAAACACGCGGCAGAATCCGCCGCAAAACTCAGGGAGCAGTGAATGTCGGATGTGGCAGACCAGCGTTTCGCGCCACCGCAGGCGCATGTGGCCGACCTTGCGCCGGACGAAGCGGTGCTGGCCGGCCGCGGGACACGCTTCATCGCGGCGCTGGTGGACGGCTTCATCGGGGCTGGCGTGCTCTGGGTCGCGCTCATGATCCCCGTGCTCAAGCCCATCGCCGACGCCCAAGCACGGGCGGACGCCGACGGCATCTGGTCGATGACGCCCGGCGCCTTGGTGCTCGCGGCGGTCCTGTTCCTTCTCGTGCAGGGCTGGCCGCTGGTGACGCGCGGGCAGACGCTCGGCAAGATGCTGTTCAAGCTGCGCATCGTGCGTTCCGACGGTTCCCGGCCCGAGGCCTGGCGGCTGCTCGGGCTGCGCTATGGCGTCGGGCTGTTGATGAACGTCAGCCTGGGCGTCGTCATGATCTACAGCCTGATCGATTCGCTGCTGATCTTCCGCGCGTCGCGCAAATGTCTGCATGACTCGATTGCCGACACCCAGGTGATCAAGCTCTGAGCGCGCCGCAGACGGCCCGGGCCGAGCGTGTCGACACGCTGGCGCTCGTCGAGACCCCGGAAGGCATCGGCCTGTCCCTGCGGCCGGCCGGCCTGGTGGCGCGCACGATGGCCTTCCTGCTCGACCTGCTGATCCGGCTGGTCATCGACCTGGGCCTGCTGATGGCGCTGGGCGCCTGGGGCGGGCTGGGTGTCGGCTTGACCTTGCTGGGGATGTTCTGCGTGGAGTGGCTCTATCCCATCGTGTTCGAGTTGAGCCGCTGGGGCGCGACGCCCGGCAAGCGCGCGGTGGGCCTGCGCGTCGTGATGGACACCGGCCTGCCGGTGACGCCGGCAGCCTCGTTCACGCGCAACCTGCTGCGAGTGGCCGACTTCCTGCCGCTGGCCTACGGCTTCGGCATCGTGACCATGCTGATGAACCGCGACTGCAAGCGCCTGGGCGACCTGGCGGCGGGCACGCTGGTTGTCCATGCCGAACCGGTCGTGCTGCACGACACGCCCCCGCCGGCCGCGCCGCTGGCCCCCACGCGGCCGTTGAGCGCGCGCGAGCAGGCGGCCATCCTGTCCTGGGCCGGGCGCGCCAGGCGCCTGACGCCGGCCCGCTTCGAGGAACTGGCGCAGATGGCCGCCTGCGTGCTGCCGCCGGTGAAGGCCGAGGACCCCAAGCGCGACACCGTCGAGCGGCTGCTGGGCGTGGCGCAGTGGCTGATGGGGAGGCGCGCTTGACGCCGATGCGTTTCGAGGCCGAGTACGGCGCCCTGTGGAAGGATTTTTCCGAGCAACTTGCCCAGGCGCAGCAAGGCAAGCCCGTGGACGGCGCGCTGCTGGCGCAGCGCTACCGGCGTGTCTGCGAGAACCTGTCGCTGGCGCAGTCGCGCGCCTATCCCATCCACCTGGTGGCGCGACTGGAGGCTCTGGCGCAGGACGCCCACCAGCTCATCTACCGGCGCCAGGACTACGGCCTGCGCAGGCTCGGTCGCATGCTGGGGGTGGACCTGCCTCGCGCCGTCCGTGCGCAGGGGCAGTTCGTCCTGCTCGCGCTCGCGCTGTTCGTGCTGCCGCTGGTGCTGGCCTTTGCGCTGGCACTGACCGGTCCGGACTTCGCGCTGCGCCTGCTGGATGCCGCCCAGCTGCTGCGTTACGAGCAGATGTACGCCGACGGCAACCGGTCCATGGGCCGGCTGCGCGAGGCCGGCGGCGACTGGCAGATGTTCGGCTACTACATCTTCAACAACATCGGCATCGGCTTTCGCTGCTTCGGTGCCGGCATCCTGGCCGGCGTCGGCAGCGCCTTCGTGCTCCTTTACAACGGGCTGATGATCGGCACCGTCGCCGGGCACCTGACGCGGGCGGACCTGGGGCACAACTTCTGGTCCTTCGTCGCCACGCATTCGTCCTTCGAGCTGACCGGCATCGTGCTCTCCGGCGCGGCCGGCCTGCGCCTGGGCCTGGGCTGGCTGGCCCCCGGCCGCATGACGCGGCTGGAGGCGCTGCGGGCGGCCGCGCTGGCGGCCGTGCCGCTGGTCTACGCGGCCTTCTTCCTGCTGTTCGTGGCGGCGGTCTTCGAGGCGTTCTGGTCCGGTGCCGCCTGGATCGCGCCGGCCGTGAAGTACGGCGTGGCCGCGCTGTGCTGGGCGCTGGTGCTGATGTGGCTGCTGCTGGCCGGCCGCGGGGAGCACAGGCATGCGCGTTGAAGGCCTGGCCATCGCGCTGCGCCCGCGCAGCCAGAGCGAAGCCTGCGACCTGGGCCTGGCGCTGGTGCGCCGGCATGCGCGCTCGGTCTGGCGCTGCTTCACGCCGGTCTTTCTCGTCGTGGCCGTGCTGGCTCTGTGCACGGCGGACAGCTACGGCTGGGCGCCGGTGCTGATCGTCTTCTGGCTCAAGCCCTGGCTGGACCGCGTCCTCGTGTTCGTGCTGGCGCGTGCGGTGTTCGGCGAGGCCACGCACTGGCGCGACCTGTGGCGCGCCCGGCGCCAGGTGTTGGGTGGGCAGTTGCTGCGCACGCTGCTGTGGCGGCGCGTCTCGCCGTGGCGGGCCTACACGCAGCCGATCGAGCAGCTCGAAGGCCAGCGCGGCAGCGCCCGACGCAAGCGTTCAAAGCTGATGCTCAACGACAACCGTGGCGCCGCCACTGCCTTGCAGACGGCTTTCGCGCAAGCGGAAGCCGTGCTGACTTATGGTCTCGTCGCGCTGCTGTGGTGGTTCGCGCCGGAGAACCGCAGCGCCGATGTCTGGGACTGGCTCGTCAACCCCGGCGCGCACGCCGCCGGACAGTTGGGCCTGCACCTCGTGATGTCGATGAGCTACATGGCCGTGGTGCTGTTCCTGGAGCCCTTCTACGTGGCAGCGGGTTTTGCGATGTACCTGAACCGGCGCGTCGCGCTTGAGGCCTGGGACATCGAACAGGAGTTCCGCCGTGCTTTTGCGTGAGGGCGTGATGTGGGCGGCGCTGCTTTGCCTCGCGGCTGTGGACGCGGGTGCGCAGGCCGTGGCGCAACCGGCCATGAGCGCCAGCGCCGTCCGCGCGGCGGCCAGCGCCGTGCGGGCCGACCCGCTGCTGCCCGGCGTGGAGACCACCAAGTCCCTGCGCTTCAAGGACAAGGAAGAGACCAAGCCGGCTCAGCAGCGCGAGGTCCGCTGGTGGCTGGACCTCATCGGCAACTTGTCTGCCGGCCTGCGGGTGGCGATTTGGCTGGTGGGTGCGGGCCTGCTGATCTGGGTGCTGCTGCGCCTGCGCGACTGGCTCGGCCGCGGGTCCGGCGGCGCCGCGCTGCAGGCCGAGCCGCCTACCCACGTGGGCACGCTGGACATCCGCCCCGAAAGCCTGCCCGCCGACATCGGCGTCGCGGCGCTCAGTCTGTGGCAGCGTGGCGAGGAGCGCGCCGCGTTGTCGCTGCTGTACCGGGGCGCGCTCTCGCGCCTGGCGCATGGCTACGGCGTGCCCATCCGCGCGGCCAGCACGGAGCGCGAATGCCAGGCACTGGCGGCCCCGCGCTTGAAGCCCGCGTCGCAGGCCTTCCTGGCGCAGCTTGTCGGCGCCTGGCAGACGGTGGCCTATGCCCGGCGGCAGGTGCCGGGCGACGCCATGGAGGCGCTGTGCCGGGGCTTTGATGGGCACTTGCCGGCGCCAGGAGTGCGGGCGTGACGCGTGAACGCCTGGCCTGGCTGCTGGTCGTACTGGGCCTTTTCCTGGGTGGCTGGTGGCTGTCGATCAACACCGAATGGGTGGCCGTCGAGCGCCCGCGGCCGGCCCAGGGCGAGGCCCGCGACAACCCCGTCTACGCTGCAGAACAACTGCTGCGCCGCCTTGGCATGCAGGCCGTGCATCACGAGTCCCTGATGGCCCTGCCGCCCCGGCAGGCCCGCCTCGTGCTGCTGTCGAACGACTGGGAGCTGATGCCCGAACGGGCCGAGCAGCTGCACCAATGGGTCCGGCGTGGCGGGCACCTGGTGCTGACGGCGCATGACGACTGGCAGGACACGACGCTGGCCAACTGGGTGCCCGTCCATGCGGTCTATGTGAAGTCGACCGAGCGGCCCAAGGCCTCATCGCCCGCATCAATGCCATCCGCAACACCAGCGTTACGGGGCCGCGCCGCGACGGCACCGGTACGTTCCACGCTGGCGTCAACGCCGCCGCTGTGGGGTGACACCGAGGCGGTCGTCGCCTGCAATGCCTTCTTCGATCCGGGGTGGACCTTGCGTGCCAAGCCGGGCCATGCCGCTGTCTGGTCGCTGGCGCGCGTGAACGGTACGCCGGCCACGCAGACGGTGGTTGCCCGGCAGACGCAGGCTTTGCAGGCCAGGCCGCCAGCTCAAGCAGTGCAGGTCTTGCGCGTGCCGGTCGGGCAGGGCAGCGTGACGGTGCTCAACACGGGCCATCAGGTTTTCAGCAACAACGTCGTGCTGCCCTGCGACAACGCCCTGGTGCTGGCCGCCGCGTTGCAGGCCGAGCCCGGTGCGACGGCCTGGATCTATCTGCATGAGAAGCGCGAGGCCTTGCTGCCCTGGCTGTGGCATAGCGGCTGGATCGCCCTGGTCATCGGCGGGCTGGCGCTGGCCGCCGCCTTGTGGCGTGCCGCCGTGCGATTCGGGCCGCGGCTGGCGCCGGCGCCGCGGCTGCGCCGCTCCATCTCCGAGCAGGTGCGTGGCCTGGGCGCCTACCTGCAAGGCAGTGGCCGCGAGGCGCTGCTGGCGGCCCAGCAGCGTGCGCTCACCGAGATGGCGATCCGCACCCTGCCGCGCTATGCGCGCCTGCCGGTCAACGAGCGCGTAAAGGCCATCGCGGCCGCGACCGGTCTGGCGGCGGTGGACATCTATGCCGCCCTCGCCGCCCGCTATTGCACCCGGGCCGAGCTGCCGCAGCGCCTGCAGCTGCTCGAAACCGCCCGGCGCCGGCTCCAACGAACTCCCGAAGAAAGGCTCTCCCCACCATGATCAAGCCCGAGGAACTCAAGCTCGCCACGCAATGGCTGCATGCGCTGCGCAGCGAAATCGCCAGGGCCGTCGTCGGCCAGGTGCACGTCGTGGAGCAGATGCTCGTGGCCGTCGTCGCCTCGGGCCATGTGCTGGTCGAAGGCGTGCCGGGGCTGGGCAAGACGCTGCTGGCCCGGGCGCTGGCCCAGGCGCTGCGCCTGCAGTACGCGCGGGTGCAATTCACGCCCGACCTGATGCCGGCGGATGTCGTCGGCCACAGCGTGCTGGACGACACCGGCGCGGGCCTGGGGCGCCTGCGGGTGCGCAAGGGCCCCGTGTTCACCAACCTGCTGCTGGCCGACGAGATCAACCGCGCGCCGGCCAAGACCCAGAGCGCCCTGCTGGAGGTGATGCAGGAATACCAGGCCACGCTGGAGGGGCAGACCCTGCCGCTGCCGCGGCCCTTCCTCGTGATGGCCACGCAGAACCCGGTGGACACCGAAGGCACCTACCCGCTGCCCGAGGCCCAGCTCGACCGCTTCTTGCTGCAGGTGCGCATCGGCTACCCGACCCATGACGAGGAGACGGCGGTGGTGCAACTCGTCACCACCGGCCGCGCCGGCCATGAGCTGCCGCTGGAGGCCGTGCAGCCGGTGCTGGACGATGTGCAGGTGCTGGAGCTGCAGCGCCTGTGCGGCCTGGTGCATGCCGATGCCAAGGTCATCGACTACGCGGTGCGCGTGGTGCGCGCGACACGCAACTGGCCGGGCCTTGAAGTCGGCGCCGGCCCGCGCGGCAGCGTGGCCCTGGTGCGCACGGCGCGCGCCATGGCCTTGATCAACGAGCGCGACTTCATCACGCCCGACGATGTGGCCGCGCAGGCGCTGGCCGTGCTGCGCCATCGCGTGACGATGGCGCCGGATGCGCAGATCGAGGGCCGGGACCTGGACGAAATCTTGCAGGCGGCGCTGGAGAGCGTGGAGGCGCCGCGGCTTTGAACTCCGCCACGCGTCGCGTCGTGCTGCCTACGCGCGCCAGCATTGCCGTGCTGGCCGGCCTGGGCTTGGCCGCTGCGTTCGCCTTGAGCTTCGGCGTGCCGCTGTCAACCGTGGTGCCGCTGGCCGGCGGGCTGCTTGGCGCGCTGCTGGTCCTTGCCGGCTGGGACCTGTGGCGCAGCCTGCGACTCTGGCGACAGGGCGGCCTGCGCGTCGAGCGGCGTCTGCCGGCCGCGTTCGCCATCGGCGCGCCGACCGAGCTCAAGCTCGACCTCGTCAATCCCGGTCGGCTGGCCTGGACGCTGCAGGTGTTCGACGAGCTCGACCCGCTGTTCGACTTCGAGGGCCTGCCGCAGCGCCTGCGCATGGCCGCGCAGAGCCGCCGCACGCTGAAGTTCCATGCCACGGCGCGCCGGCGCGGCGTGGTGGTGCTCGGCCTCACGCAGGTGCTCTGGCGCAGCCGTGCCGGCGCCTTCGAGGTTCGCGAGCGCATGGGGCAGGCGCAGCCACTGCGCGTCTATCCCAACTTCGCGGCACTGGCGCGTTATGCCTGGCTCAGCGGCGACCGGCGCCTGGCGCAGATCGGCATCAAGAATTTTGTCCAGCGCGGCCTGGGTACCGATTTCCGCCAGCTCGCCGAGTACAAGCGCGGCGACCCGCTGCGCCATCTCGACGCCAAGGCGTCGCTGCGCCTGCGCCGGCCCGTCGTGCGCGAGTACCAGGACGAGCGCGACCAATGCGTGATGTTCCTGCTCGACTGCGGCCGCCGCATGCGCGCCGACGAGCAGTCCGCCGGCGCCGGCGAGAGCAGCCATTTCGACGATGCGCTGGATGCGCTGATGCTGCTGGCCTATGTCGCGCTCTCAGAGGGCGACGAGGTGGGTGCGATGACCTTCGGCGGCGCGGAGGGCGCCAGCCGCGATTGCGCGCCCCGCAAGGGCATGGGCACGCTCAATGCGCTGATGAACAAGATGCACGACCTGCAACCCGGTGGCCACCACTCCGACTACCTGGCCGCCGCCGAGGCGCTGTCGCGCCAGCTGCGGCGCCGCTCGCTCGTCATCATCCTGACCAATTTCCGCGATGAGGATTCGCCCGAACTGCAGCCCGCCCTGCGCCTGCTGCGTCGCCGCCATCTGGTGCTGCTGGCCAGCCTGCGCGAGACGGCCCTGGCCCGCATCGCCGGGCAGGCCATCCAGGGTGCGGACGACGCCACGGCGGTGGCGAGCGCCCACCTGCTGTCGCAGGCCCGCGACGATGCCTTCGCCCGTGTTGTGGACCACGACAAGCTGTCCATCGACGTCGAACCCCGCGCGCTCGCGGCCACCCTGGTGAACCGTTATCACCAGGTCAAGCGGGCCGGGCTGCTGTAGTTTTTTCAAGGAGAACCCATGACCGAATCGACGCTGAACCAGTACGCCCCACCCCGCGCGCATGTCGCGGACCTGCCCTCCAGCGCGGTGGCGGAGCTAAAGGTCTTCTCGGCCCAGGGCCGCATCGGGCGGCTGCGCTATCTCGCCTACGGCACCGGCGCGTCGGTCATCTACTACATCGGCCTGACCGCGTTGCTGTTCGGTTTGGGAGGGACTGCCTCGTCGGTGGCCACCGTGCTGGCGGCCGTCGTCGTCATCTGGTTCAGTGTCATCACCGGCATCAAGCGCTGCCACGACATCAACATCAGCGGCTGGTGGACGCTGACGATGATCGTTCCGGTCATTGTTTTCGTGTGGATCTTCTGGCCCGGCGGCCGTGGCGACAACCGCTTTGGCCCGCCGCCGCCACCCAACACCCTCGGTGTGAAACTACTCGGCCTGATCATGCCCGTGATCTTCTTCGTCGGCATCCTGGCCGCGGTGGCGATTCCGCAATACAAGATGTACACCGACAAGGCGCGTGCGGCCCAGGCCGCCGGGCCGCGCTGATCCGGCCGGCAGGCTCTCAACTGCGCAGCGCCGTCAGCCGCCTGACGCAGCGCCCGTGCCGCTCGTCCACGGTGAGTGTCCGCACATCCCCGTCATTGCAGCCCTGCGCTTAATGGGCGAAGGTCAGCTCTTCATCTTTTGTGGAGAGACTGATGTTGGATGGAGCGGCAACGGGCCCGGTGTCCACCGAGGCGCACAGCGCCAAGATCGACTGGCGCACGGGCAAGCCCATGGTGGCTTACGACGATGCGTTCTGGCAGGGACATGGACGCCGACGCATCGAGCAGGGCCTGAGCATTCGACAGTACTGCTCAACGCATGGTCTGGCGCTATCGACGTTTCGGCACCGAGTCAGTGGGCGCAAGAGGAGCAGCGCGGCACGATCGACGTCGGGTGCGACTGCGTCGTCGCCGCCGTTTGTCGAGGTCACAAGGTCGCATTTGATGCCGGCTTCGGCGATCGAGGTTGTGCTGCAGGGCCTGACGCTGCGACTGACGGGCGAGCCGGCGCAGCAGGTGCTCTCGCGCGTACTGGAGCGCCTGGCGTGATCCTGTCGTCGGCGGTTCGCGCCTTCGTCTGCACCGAGCCCGTGGACATGCGCAAGTCCATCGACGGGCTGTCGCAGATCGTGACGGCGGCGATGGGGATGAACCCGCTGTCGGGCCAGGTCTTCGTCTTCATCGGTCGTCGCCGCGATCGCGCCAAGCTGCTCGTGTGGGACCGGCACGGCTTCTGGGTGCTGTACAAGCGGCTGGAGCGCGGGCGCTTCACCCACCCGGCACGCCTGGCCGGCAACGGTATCGCCATGAGTGAGCTGGTGGCGTGGCTCGAGGGGATCGATCTGAGCCGGGTGCGGCGACTCTCGCCGCTGGAGGTCAGCACCGTGGCCTGAGGCATTTGCGAACTCGTTAAGGCAATCGGCACTTCACCGACTTCGCGTTGGCGACGGCGCTGGCCATGATGTCGGCCCATGCAACTCATGGCCTCCCCCGTCGACCGCTCGGCACTGCCCGACGACGTGGAAGTCCTCAAGGATTTGCTGGTGCAGGCCGGCGCCGCCTTTGCAGCCCTGCGCCAGCAGGCCAACGAGCAGATGGCCTCGCTGGCCTCGCAGCTGGCGGAGTTCAAGCGCAAGGTCTTCGGCCCTCGGGGCGAGGCGCTGAGCATGTTGCAGCCCGAGCTGTGGCAAGACAGCGTGGAGATCCCCGTGCTGCCTGAGGCGTTCGACGAGGTCAAGGGCCATCGCCGCCGCCGCAGCGGCCGCCCGGCCATCGACCCGGACTTGCCGCGCCGGCGCGTCGAGCATGACTTGAGCGAACAGGAGAAGGCCCAGTTCGCACGGGTGGTCTGCATCGGCGAGGAGATCACCGAGACGCTGGAGTACACGCCCGCCAAGCTGGAGGTACTGCAGCACGCACGGCTGAAGTACCGCTGCGAGGACGAACGCGGCGCCAGCACCATCCGCACCGCCTGGGCGCAGCCCTCGCCGCTGGCGCGCAGCAACGCCGGGCCGGGGCTGCTGGCGCATGTGACCGTCTCCAAGTACGCCGACCACAACCCGCTGGCCCGCGTCGAACGCATCCTCGGCCGCCACCATGCCGGGACGTCGGCACCCGTGTCGCGCCAGACCCTGTGCGACTGGACACTGGGAGCGGCCGAGCTGCTATCACCGCTGATGCCGCTGCTCAAGCGCCATGTGCTGGGCAGCGCGGTGATCTTCACGGACGACACCACGCTGGCCCTGAAGGCCCAGCGTGGCGACGGCCGCGGCAAGACCCTCACCGCGCGGTTGTGGGTGTATCTGGCCGGTGGCTGGCTGCCCGACGAGCAGGGGCTCTGGCGGCGCGTTGCACCTGCTGCGCTGTACGACTTCACCACCGACCGTGCTGGTGAGCACGCGCGCCGCATGCTCGGCGCCTGGCGCGGCTTCCTTCAGGCCGATGACTTCGCGGGCTACGCACAGTCGTTCCGTGAGGGCATCACCCACGCCGCCTGCCTGGTCCACGCCAGGCGGCGCTTTGCGCGCATCGTCAAGGACGCGCCCAAGGGCTCGCCTCCCGGCCTGGCACACCAGGCGATGAAGTTCTTCGCCGAGATCTACCGCATCGAGGGCGAGATCCGTGACGCCGATCCCGACGAGCGGCTGCGGGTGCGGCAAGAGCAGACCCGCCCCGTGATGCAGGACCTGCACGACTGGCTCCGGGGCCACGCACCCACGGTGCTGCCCAAGTCGCCCCTGGGCGAGGCGTTCGGCTATGCCCTGAGCAACTGGGCCGCGCTGAACACCTTCGTCGAGCACGGCATCCTGGAGGCGGACAACAACCTGAGCGAGCGGGCCCTCAAGCCGGTAGCGCTGTCACGCAAGAATTGGCTCTTCGCAGGCTCCGAGCGAGGCGGCCGGGCCGCGGCGGTGGCCTTCAGCCTGATCGAGACGGCCAAGCTCAATGGCGTGGAGCCCTATGCCTACCTGCGCGACGTGCTCCAACGCATCAATGGGCACCGGCAGGACCGCTTGGAGGAACTGCTGCCGATGTACTGGAAGCCTGCATGACGAGCCGAACCCCGCCGATGCAGGACGCCGTCCTGATCGAGGCGATGAACCGGGCCACGAGCCTGGAGCTGTACCAGTTATCCGCGCTGCTGGATCGCTTGATGACGGACCCGCGGCGCATTGTGGCCATCCGCAAGGATCTGCACCTCGGGCAGGTCGTGCGCTTCTACGACGCGCGACGCGACATCATGCGCAGCGGCCGCATCACGGAGATGCGCGATGCACACCTCACGGTGCACAGCACCGAGGTCAACGCGGTCTGGAAGTTGCCTTACGCGGCCATTGAGCCGTCGTTGCACGGCGCTGCCGTGCCTGAGCCGACGGCTGCGCCACCGCCAGCCCCGGCTCGGCCTACCCGTGCGGACTTCAACCGCGGCGAGACGGTCTCCTTCACCGATCGCCACCTGCAGACCCACGTGGGCATCATCACGCGCTGCAACCCCAAGACCGCCAGCGTTCATGCCGCTGGCGCGTCCTGGAGCGTGCCCTACGGCGCTTTGCATCACGTCCTCGACATCGACTGACCTTCGGCCGCTGTCAAGAGACGGGGTTGTTCGGACAGACACCGTCCACGCGGGTCGCGAACCATTGCGTCGTCAGCTTGCGCGTGGACTTCGGCCCGGGTCGAGGTCGCGCTTCACCGCGGCTTCGCTCAGGCGCAGGCGGTGGGCCAGGGTCAGGGCCGCGTGGCCGGATGCGGCGACATGGCTCAGCGCGGCG
The DNA here is from genome assembly GCF_052436255.1 of Roseateles sp. GTDB lineage: Bacteria > Pseudomonadota > Gammaproteobacteria > Burkholderiales > Burkholderiaceae_C > Pelomonas. Next base: position 14,225 of record NZ_JBQVNP010000116.1, read on the forward strand.
GGCCTGCCGTGCCAGGGGCGTGCAGGAGCGCCTTGGCCGCCTCGATGCGCAAGGCCAGCGGCGCGGTCGTGTCGTCGAGCACCTGCTGCAGAAAGTGCCGGGGATCCACGCGCGGGGCGTCACCCGCAGGGCCACGGTCCTGGATGTCTGCGGTTGCGTTGGGTGGCGGTGCGGCCAGCCGCAGCTTCTGCATCGCCGCCTCGAAGGCTGCCTGCTTGATGCTCTGCAGGCGCGCCAGCAGGTCCGCCTGGCCGTCGACACCGGGGGGAATGTCCAGCCACGGGGTGTCGGCAAACACCGGCGCCAGGTCGGGGGCGACGAAGGCCGACCAGTTGCCGGTGGCTTCCTGCAGCGCGGGCACCAGCGGTGCGTGGTGCAAAGGGTTGGCCACCGACGGCATCAGGCGCAGGCGCGCCGGCGCGATGCCGGGCAGGTAGCGCGACGCCAGCAGCGCCAGGAACTCGGACGCGCTGGCGACCTCGACCGGCGCTTGCAGCGAAAACCAGAGCTGCAGCCCCTCGGTGCCCGACACGGCAATGGCCGGCGCCGGCAGCTCCAGGTCCGCCTGCACACTGCGCCACAGCCGGCCCAGCGGCTCCCAGTCGGCCGGGCCGCGCAGCTCGCAGACCAGGGCGCGCACCCTGCCGGCCGCGTCGGTCCGGCGCGCTTGATCAGCACCGTCGCCGGGGTCGGCGCAGGGCAAGAGATACAGGCGGTGCAACTCGGCTTGCAGTCGGTTCATGGCATGGGATGGGCGGCGGCGTGAATCTACCGCAGACGACCTGCTCCACTGGCATCAGAGTGCCGCAGGTGTCGTGTCGCCGAAGTGCGCCGCCGGCAGTACCAGCGTGATGACGGCGCCGCCGCCGTCGCGGTTGGCGGCCCAGATGCGCCCGCCGTGGGTCTCGGCAATGCGCCGGCAGATCGCCAGCCCCAGCCCCGTGCCGCCAGCGGCGTTCTTGGTCGCGCTGGACTGCACGAAGGCCTCGAAGATGCTTTCCAGCTCGTCCGGCGGGATGCCGGGGCCGCGGTCGGCCACGGTGATGCGGACGTCGCCGTCCTCGTCGTGGGCGGCGCTCAGCTCGATGCGGCCGGCTTCGGGCGAGAAACGGATCGCGTTGGCCAGCAGGTTGCCCAGCAGCTGCTGCAGGCGCAGCGGGTCGGCCAGCACGACGAGGTCGTCATGGCCGAGGTCACTGTCCAGCACCAGCTGACGGGCGGCCAGCAGCGGCCCCAGCTCGCGGGCGACCGCCGCCGCGAGGGCGCGCAGGTCGAGGCGCTCCAGGTGCATGGGCTCGGCACCGTGCTCGATCTTGCTGAGGTCGAGCAGGTCGTTGACGAGGCTGAGCATGCGCTGGCCGGCGCGGTGGACGTCGGCGAACAGCTCGGCCAGGCGCGGCTGCTCGCGCCCGCGCAGCGCGCCAAGCTCGGAGAAGCCGAGGATGGATTGCAGCGGCGTGCGCAGCTCGTGGCTGACGTTGGCGATGAAGTCGGACTTGGCGCGCGAGGCCTGCAGCGCCGCGTCGCGGGCGGCGCGGGTGGCGCGTTCGGCCTCGCGGAAGTCGCTGATGTCCATGAAGCAGACGACGATGCCCATGGGCCGGCCGTCGGCGTCCGGGAAAGTCGACTTGCTGATGAAGAGGTCGCGCTCGCGGCCATCGCTGCCGTGCCAGACCGCCTCGTACTTCATCTCGCCGCCGCGCGCCAGCAGTTCGGCGTCGCGGTCGTTGTGCAGGGCGGCTTCGTCGGCGTGCAGGTAGCTGGCCGCCCTGCGGCCGAGCACCTGGGCGCGCTTGCGGCCGGTGAACTGCTCCCAGGCGCGGTTGACGTCGAGATAGCGGTTGTCGCCATCCAGCACGGACATCGGCAGCGGGCTGCTGGCGAGCAGCGAGCGCGCCAGGCCGAGCTGGGCGCGCAGTTCGGCCTGGGCGCGCACCAGTCCGCTGACGTCGGCGGCGCTGCCCACCCACTCCAGCACGCCGGCAGGGCGGCGCAGCGGCACCAGGTGGATCTCGAAGCTGCGTGCCGTGCCGTCGGTCGCGCTCCAGTCGGCGCGCAGCTGGTGCGGCCGGGCCTCGTGCGCGTCCCCGGCTGCGAACAGCGCGGCCACTGCGGGCGCGCCGCCGAACAGCTCTTGCAGCGGCCGGCCCAGCACCTGGGCCACCGGCTGGCCGGTGAGGCGGGCATAGCCCTCGTTGATGAAGGTGACGCGGCCTAGGGCGTCGGTGCGGAACAGCAGGTCCTGCACGCTGCCGAAGATGGCGCTGAGTTCGCGCTCGCGCTCGGCGACCTGGCGTTGGGCCAGGTCCAGCTGCAGCAGCGAGCGCTCGTGCGCGCGCAGCGCCGCCGCTCCCACGGCCGACAGCGCCAGCAGCGC
>NZ_JBQVNP010000117.1:0-16581 GCF_052436255.1 Roseateles sp.
CGCTTGGGCCGGTGTAATCGGCCATGCTGAGCGTGCGGTGGTTGATCGCTTCCTCGCCGCTCTCCACGGCGACGAGGGCCGCCGCCATCAGCAAGTGCGCCAGTTCGCCGATGGTGCCCTCGCTGCGTGTGAGCAGGTAGCGGGCCATGTCCAGCGTGGCAATCGACGAGGGTCGCCGCAATGGAAGCGAAGCGGCGAAGCTGGCCAGCAGTGAGCAGCAATCGTCGTTGGCCTCCCACACCGGCAGCATCATGGGCTCGAAGCGGTTTTCCAATTGGTCATCCGAGCGGATGGCCAGGTAGGCGTCGCGCGTGCCGACCCCGACCAATGGGATGCGCAGCTCATTGCCGAGGAAGCGCAGCAGGTTGAGAAATTCCCGCCGGTTGACGCTGTTGCCGGCCAAGACGTTGTGCAGCTCGTCGATCACCAGCATGCGCACGCCGACCTTGCGCAGCAGTGCCAGCGCCAGTTGCTCCATTTCCGGCAGCCGTGGGCGCGGGCGCAATGGTGCCCCCATCGCGGCAAGTAGCGCGACGTAGAAGCGGATCACCGACGGTTCGGACGGCATCTGCACGACCAGCACCGGCATGTGTTCCTGGTCCGCGTCGGAGCTGGCCGGATGCGTGCGCCGGAATTTCTCGATGATCATCGACTTGCCGTTGTTGGTCGGGCCAACCAGCAGCAGGTTGGGCATGCGTTGCTTGTTTGGCCACGCATACAGGGTTTCCAGCCGGTTCAGCGCCTCGACCGCGCGCGGGTAGCCGATCCAGCGGTCGGCGCGAAGGCGCTGGATGCGCTCGTCCGCCGGCAGCCGAGCCAGCCCCTGTGCCGCTGGCAGCAGGTGTGACAAGTCGATGATGGGATATTCGTCCACGGCTACCACTCCTCGATCTGGTCGAACGGTTTGGCCGGAGGCAGGTTGTCTGCCTGCGGATCAGCAACGTCCGTTTTCGGCGGAATCGGCTTGTCCGGCGGAGGCGATGCCTTGAGGTGCTGGCGTCGATCCGCGTCGCGCCGCGCCTTGCGCGTGGCCTTCTGTGCGGTGGTCACGATCTCGCGCATCTGCCCGATCATGCGGAACAGCGCCGACTCATCCACCTGTTCGCGTCCCTGCTGCCGCAATTTCGTCAGCGCCTGCCGTTGTTCCCAGAGGGTGACAGCCGGGTGCGACAAGGTACGGTAGGGGATTTCCAGGTAATGCTGCCCCTCCGGTTCCAGCACCCAGATACGGCTGATGTCACGCGGGTCGCGCCGGATCAGGAAAGCGGGCAAGCGGTCGCGTCGTGCGATCCACGGTTTGAGCGCATCGGCGTAGTAGTGAATGTGGTCGATGACAAAGCCGGTGCGAGTCAGAGTACGGCGAATGATGGGCAGGAAATCGACCAAAAAAGCCAAGGCGCGGGTGACGACAGCCGGTACACCGACACGCGCCACGGCTTCTGACCAGCGCGCCGCCGGCGGCTGAAGCAGGCCGTTGTGCACAGAGCCGTGATAGGTGCCCACCGCCAACGTGAGCCAGCGCTCCAGCTCACGCAATGTCAGGGCGGCCTTGTTTTCGGAATCGTAGTCCCCGCGCTGGTCAGGGTTGGAGAAGGTCGTCCCTGGCAATTCATCGTGGATCATCTGCATCGCCGTACCGATGATCCGTTCCACGATGCCGCCGTAGTGCGGCTGCCCTGGCGGACGATAGTCCAACCGGATGCCGTGCTGCTCGCAGCCACGGCGCAGCGCCTCGCTCTTGAACTCGGCCGCGTTGTCCAAGTAGAGCAGCCTGGGCTTGCCGCTCATCGGCCAATCCATTTCTATATTCAGACCCTCCAGCCAGGGACGCTTGTCGCAGGCGACATGCACAAGGCACAGGCCGACCGAAACAGATGACGGCGCTTCCAGCGTGACGACCATGCCGAGCACGCAGCGGGTAAACACGTCGATGGCGATGGTCAGATACGGACGGCCAATCGGTTGCCGGTCGCGCTCGTCCACCACGATCAGGTCGATGACCGTGTGATCAATCTGCACTTGTTCCAGTGGCGCGGTCACGGCGGGAGGCTCACCACCGACACCTTGCAGGCTGCGGGACGCATCCTGACCTTCCCGGCGGCGAGTGGCCTTGAGCGGGTCGAGGCCGGCGATCCGCAGGGCCAAAGTGTTGCGCGCCGGCACCCGTAGCTTTTGCGCTTTGCAAGCCTGCGCGACCTCGCGGTGGAACGCCGCCAGGCTACGCTTCTGCTTGGTCAGGAAGCGCTTTTGCAGCAACTCGCGGATGATGCGCTCAACTGATTCCGGCAAGCGTCCCTTGCCTTTTCCGCCGCCGGACTGGCCGGGAACCAGGTCCGTCACAAACCCAGCACCTTGCCGGGCACGCCGGATCAGGACATACACCTGCCGCCTGGATAGGCCCAGCGCTTGAGCAGCGGCATCGGCGGCTTCATGCCCAACCACTTCAAGCGCTGCCAGCGGCCCGATGATTTCGGTCCGGTGCCGGGCCTGTGCCCATGCCGCATCGGGCAGGGTGGCCACGCCCTGCTCGGCAATTGGTAATGTGTCTGACGCCATGCTCACACCTCGCTTTGGTGCACACGAGTATTGAGCATAGTCGAGATTGGTGCAGATGACTTCTGATATTGCGTGGTCAGGAGCCGACTGCACACCTGGCGTTACGCCCCGTCAATTGGTGCAGTCGTCTTCTGAAAATGACACCGGACGGCATCGGCATGGAACTCTGTGCCAGCGCGGGCAGCGCAAGCGCCGAGCAAAGCACGGCGGCGAATGCCATACGTGGGGTTTTCATGGTGTTTCCTTTCATGGGTAGGACTGGTAAATCGTGGCGCTCGCATCCTTGAGAACGAGCAGCACATTGAATGGATCTCTTCGTCCGCGGTACGCCGGGCCATCCATCCCCGGCGAACCGCGCGGCATGCCGACCACGGCCAGACCGATGGCATCGGGCCGCTCCTGCAGCAGCCGTTGAATCTCCCGCAGCGGCACATGTCCCTCCAGGACATAGCCGGCAGCGCTCGCGGTGTGGCACGCGCGGTACTTCAGCGGCATGCCCAGACGCGCGCGCGCCTCGGTGTTGCCGCCGTCGTGGACCGTGACCTCAAAACCGCCGCGCTCCAGATGCCTGACCCAAGCCTCGCAGCACAGGCAGCCACGCCCCCGCCAGACCTCGACAGCCGGCGAAGCCGCCGTGGCCCACATCGGGGGAATGGCCAGGGCGATCACCGTCGCCGCGCTGAAGCGGCGGCGAAGCGGATTCATCGAGCCACCCCTTTTCCTGCCGCCGCCCTGCAGGCCTTCATCTCGGCATCAAAGCGCTGCTGGCGCAGCTTGTTCTCGTAGGGTGTGGTCTGCGGGCGTGGACCGTGGTCGAGGGGCAGGACCAGCTGTTTGGCCGCGCATTGCTCCATGGGACTGAGCGCGGCGGTCTGGGCGTCGTCTCGCCAGCCGGGCCCGGCACAGGCGCTCAGGCCCGCGCCCAACGCCACGGTCCCGGCCGAAAACATGAGCAGTTTTCTCATGACGGGGTGCCCCGCACCCCTGCAGCGATGCAATGATGAAATCGTCTCCATGATGGACTCCTGTGATTGATCAAACGGTGGAACGGCTCTAGCTGCGACCTTCGCCGTTGATCAATCGAGCCACCGGCAGAACGCGATGCGCACCGGCAGTCGCGGTCGCCAGCCTCCGGTATCTGTGAACACAGTGGTGTCGGCAACCGAGGTCGCGTGTTCCTGCCGCGCCGCCGTTTCCCGTGGCCCATCCTCTGCGCCGACGCCGTTCGCCCCCGGTCCGGGGGCCGCGTCGCACTGCGCACAAGGCATGTCGTCCAATGCCTTCGGCATCGGGTGCTGTGCCCCCTCCAATACCGGTGCCGTCGCCGACGCCACCATTGGCCGCCCGTCGGCAACGCGTCCCATGGATGCCTGGCTCGCGCCGCAGAAGAGCGCGAGAAGCAGACAGGCGCCAATGCAGGCAAGCCGATGGCCACGGGACTCACTCGGCGGCATGGCCTCGCCTCCAGAAACCGGGTTTCGCGGCACGCTTCTCGCGCTTCTTGCGGATCAAGAAATAGACAGCCGGGATCACGAACATGGACAGCAAAGGCGCGGTCACCATGCCGCCCACCATCGGCGCCGCAATGCGTTGCATCACCTCCGAGCCCGTGCCGGAACCCCACATGATCGGTACTAGGCCCGCCAGGATCACGGCCACCGTCATCGCTTTAGGGCGCACGCGCAGGACCGCGCCTTCGCGGATCGCGTCCAGCAGGTCGTCGTTGGTGGTCATCCCTTCCGCGATGCGATCGTCCCAAGCGTGCTTGAGATACAGCAGCATGATCACACCGAACTCGGCGGCAACGCCGGACAAGGCAATGAATCCGACCGCACCGGCCACCGACAGGTTGTAGCCGAGCAGGTACAGCAGCCAGATCCCGCCGACCAACGCAAAAGGCAGGGTGGCCATGAGCAAAAGGGCTTCGTCGAAGCGCTTGAAGGTCAGGTACAGCAGCACGAAGATGATCAGCAGCGTGAACGGCACGACGATCTTCAGCTTCGCGGTGGCGCGCTCGAGGAACTCGAACTGCCCGGACCAGGAGACCGAGTAGCCCGGCGGCACCTTGACCTGCTCGGTGACGGCACGCTGCATATCGTGCACCGCGGACCGCAGGTCGCGGCCGCGGATGTCCACGTAGATCCAGCCGGACAGGCGCGAGTTCTCGCTTTTGAGCATCGGCGGTCCGTCGACCACCTCGACCTTTGCAATGTCGGACAGCACGATGCGGGCGCCGCGGTCGGTCACGATGGGGAGCTGGCGCACCCGTTCGACCGAGTCACGGACCTCGCGTGGGTAGCGCACGTTGATCGGGAAGCGGGACAGTCCTTCGACCGTCTCGCCGATGTTCTCGCCACCGATCGCCGACGCGACGATCGACTGCACATCGGCGACGTTCATGCCAAAGCGCGCCGCGGCATCACGGTCGATCTTGATGTCGACATACCGGCCGCCAGACAGGCGTTCGGCCAGCGCCGAGGAGACCCCTGGCACAGTTTTTACGACGCGCTCGATCTGCGCGGTCACCCGGTCGATCTCCGCCAAGTCGGTCCCCGCCACCTTGACGCCCACCGGGCTCTTGATGCCCGTGGCCAGCATGTCGATGCGGTTGCGGATCGGCGGCACCCAGATGTTGGACAGGCCCGGCACCTTGACGATGCGGTCGAGCTCTACGACCAGCATGACCTGGGTCATGCCGGCGCGCCACAGATCGCGCGGCTTGAACTGGATGGTGGTCTCGAACATCTCAAGCGGCGCAGGGTCCGTGGCCGACTCGGCACGGCCGGCCTTGCCGAACACGGTCGCCACTTCCGGAACCGTCTTGATCAAGCGGTCCGTTTGTTGCAGCAACTGGGACGCCTTGCCCGCCGAGAGTCCCGGCAATGCCGACGGCATGTATAGCAGATCGCCTTCGTCCAGCGGCGGCATGAACTCGCCGCCGATGTGCTGCAGCGGCCACAGGCTGGCCACCAGAATCACTGCCGCCGCGGCGATCGTCAGCTTGGGCGCTCTCAGCACCGCATCCAGGAGCGGGCGATACACAGCAATCAGGAATCGATTCAGCGGGTTCTTGTTCTCATCCGGAATCTTGCCGCGGATCAGGTAGCCCATGAGGACGGGAATCAGCGTCGCGGACAACCCTGCGGCCGCTGCCATCGCATAGGTCTTCGTGAACGCCAGCGGCGAGAACAAGCGGCCTTCCTGCGCCTCCAGCGTGAACACCGGAATGAACGACAGCGTGATGATCAGCAGCGAGAAGAACAGCGCCGGGCCGACTTCGGCCGCCGAATCGCCGATCACCCGCCAATGCGCCTCGCCCTTTAGCTCTTCATCGGGGTGCTCATGGTTCCATTTTTCGATGTGCTTGTGCGCGTTCTCGATCATCACCACCGCCGCGTCGACCATGGCGCCAATGGCGATCGCAATGCCACCCAGGGACATGATGTTGGCGTTCACGCCCTGGTACCGCATCACAATGAAGGCGGCAAGGATTCCGATGGGCAGTGAAACGATCGCGACGAAGGCCGAGCGCAGGTGAAAGAGAAAGATGAAGCACACCACCGCCACGACGATGAATTCCTCGATCAACTTGTGCGTGAGGTTTTCGACGGCGCGCTCGATCAGGTTCGACCGATCGTAGGTCGGCACGATCTCCACGCCCTTCGGCAGGCTCGCCTGCAGGCTCTTGAGCTTGTCCTTCACGGCGTCGATCGTCTCCAGGGCGTTCTTGCCGGAGCGCATCACGATGACGCCGCCCGCCACTTCGCCTTCGCCGTCGAGTTCGCCGATGCCGCGCCGCATCTCGGGACCCATCTGGATGCGGGCCACGTCGCCCAGGCGCACCGAGACGCCCGCATCGGTCGTCATCAGGGGAATTTTGCGGAAGTCGTCCAGGGTCTTCAGGTAGCCGGAGGCCCGCACCATGTACTCGGCCTCGCCCAGCTCGAGCACCGAGCCGCCGCTTTCCTGGTTGGCCTTTTGGATGGCCTCGACCACCTTGCTGTGCGTCATGTTGTAGCCACGCAAGCGGTCCGGATCGAGCACGACCTGGTACTGCTTGACCATGCCCCCGATCGACGCGACTTCGGCCACGTTGGCGACGGTCTTGAGCTCGTATTTCAGGAACCAGTCCTGCAGCGCCCGCAATTGAGAGAGGTCGTGGTTGCCGCTGCGATCCACCAGGGAGTACGAATAGACCCAGCCCACCCCGGTGGCGTCCGGCCCCAGGGCCGCCTTCGCGCTCGCCGGCAGGCGCGACTGCACCTGGTTCAGGTACTCCAGCACCCGGGAGCGCGCCCAGTAGAGGTCGGTGCCGTCCTCGAACAGCACATAGACGAACGAGTCTCCGAAGAATGAGAATCCCCGGACCGTCTTGGCGCCCGGCACCGACAGCATCGTCGTCGTCAGCGGATAGGTGATCTGGTTCTCGACGATCTGCGGCGCCTGCCCCGGGTAGGTGGTGCGGATGATGACTTGCACATCCGAGAGGTCCGGCAGCGCATCGAGCGGCGTGCGCATCAAGGAGTAAACGCCCCAGGCGCTGACCATCACGGTGGCCAGCAGCACCAGGAAGCGGTTGACGATCGACCAGCGAATCAGCTTGGCGATCATTGCTTCTTCTCCGAGGAGCCCATCGGCATCGTGTCCTTGGCGGCGGGTCCAGGCGCTGGCATGGCCGGCATTCCCGTCCCAGCGGGTTCGATCCGCGTCAGCACCGGCAGGCCTGCCTGGTTCATCTGGAACGCGAAGTTCACGCTCTGACCGGGCTTCAAGCCCTGCGGCAGACCGCCGGCCGGCTGGCCGAAGTCCATCGTCATGGCCCCCCACTGCATCGAGGGGATCGGCTCATGCGACAAGGAGACGGCGTCCTTGCCGATGGCCTCGACCTTGGCCTTGCCCGTGTGCTCCACGGCGGCTGCGGCGGCACCGCCGCTGGGGGGGCCTGCCGTCTTGCCGGCGTCCTCCATGCGCGTGGTCGTCCCTCTGAGGCTGGCCTCGGAGTCGATCAGGAACTGGCCGGAGGTCACGACCTTCTGGCCGGCTTGCAGGCCGCGCTTGATCTCGGTCTGGCCGTTGGATTCGTTGCCGATCTCGACGTCCACGGGTCTGAACTTGCCATCGCCTTCGGCGACCATGACGACCATCCGCCGGCCGGTCTGGATGATCGCCTCGGTCGGGACCATCAGCCCTTGCTCGACGTCGGCGTTCAGCGCGACGCCCACGAACATGCCCGGTGAAAGTTGACTTTGCGGATTGGCCAGTTCGATGCGGGCCTTGATCGTGCGCGTGGCCTGGTTGACCTCCGGCAGGATGGCCTGCACCTTGCCCTTGAACACTTTGCCCGGAAGTGCGGGCGAACGCGCCTCCACGGTCGTTCCGGGACGCAGCAAGGCGGACTGGCTCTCCGGCACGTCGGCGTTGGCCCACACCGTCGACAGGCCGTTGATGCGAAACAGCGTTGCGCCCGGCATGACCGTCATGCCCTCGCGCGCCGTCAATTCGACGATCACGCCACTGGTCGGAGCGACCAAGGTGATGCGCGGTTGAACCCGGCCGGCACGCTCGACAAGCCCGATCTGGTCGTCCGTCATGCCCACCTGGCGCATGCGCTGGCGCGCGCCGTCGACGAGCACGGCCAGATCGGTTCCCCGCATGCGGCGCACCGAGAGAAATTCCTCCTGCGCGGCCACCCAGTCCGGCACGTACAGTTCGGCGAGCGGCTGGCCCTTGCGCACCGGGTCCAGCGTCGCGCGAACGTACAGCTTCTCCACGAAGCCCGTCGAACGGGCCTGCACGAACGCCTGGTCTCGCTCGTTGAAGGCGATGCTGCCGGCAGCTTCCACGCGCGGCGTCATCTCCCCGCGCGCAACCTCGGCGGTACGGATCCCGAGGTTCTGCTGCACGCGAGGACTGACACCGACCGTGCCCTCGTCGCCGGACGCGTCGGCATAGACGGGCACCAGCTGCATGTCCATGAAAGGCGATTTGCCCGGCTTGTCGAACTTCTGGCCTGGCACCATGGGGTCGTGCCAATAGAGGACTTTGCGCCCGGTGGCGGGGTCGATCTTGTCGCCCGAAGCGCCCGCCGCAGCGGCCGTCGGCGCTGTAGCGCCGTCGCCGCCATGGCGCTTGCCGAGCGCATAGAGCCCGTAGCCACTGGCGCCGAGCACGCCGGCGGCCACCAGTCCGAGCACGAGGGATTTGAGTTTCATGAAAATTCTCCGGTGTTCAGGACTTCAAGGCACGGTGGCGGTCGCCACATGGCCTTCGGGGATCAAGTAGTTCAGCTGCGCCCACAGGCGCGCGGCCTCCATTTCGAGGCGGATGCGTTCCATCCGGACATCGATCTCGTTGCGGCGCGCTTCGAGGACCCCGTAGAGCGGCGCCACGCCGCCTCGGTAGGCGGCAATCGCCGCCCGTGTCCGCTCGGCGGCCAGGGGAATGAGCGAGTTGTCGTAGCGGGCCAGGCGCTCGCGATCGCTTTGCCATTCCTGCAGCATCGCCATCGCCTCGGACACGTGGCTGCGGGTCGCTTCCTCGCGTTCGGCGCGCATGCGCTCGACCATGGCCAGCTTGGCGGACAGCTCGCGGTCCTGCCGGTTCTTCTGGTCCCACTGCAACGGCACCGACAGGTTGACCGACACCATGTTGGAATAAGCCGAACCGCGCTGGCTGTACATCAGCTCCACCGTCCAGTCCGACTTCTTGTTGGCGCGCGCCATCTGCGCCTCGGCCTGCGCCGTTTCCTCCTGCTTGAGCATCAGCTGAATCTGCGGGTGGTGCGCCAGCCGCGACTCAAGGTCCTGGGGAGAAAGGGGAACCTGGTCGATCGTCGGCAACGGCCCCAAGGGTGAGGTGGCCGGTGCGCCGACCCAGCGCGCGAGCGCGGTCGTGGCGGTCGCGATCTGGCGATCCGCCTGGACGATGCGGTCCTCGATTTGCGCCACCGCCGAGCGGGCCGCGAAGACGTCGGCCTGATTGCCTTTGCCGCCGCGGTAGACGGCATCTGCCGCCTCGATCTGCAGCTTCGCCTCGTCGCGCTGTTGCGACAGCACCTCGCGCGCGCGCTCCTGAAAATAGCGATCCAGCCAGGCGGCCGCAGCGCCAGCTTGCAGTTTCGTCAGCGCCAGGGTGCGGCCGGCGTCGGCCGCTTCGGCTTCCTTCTCGTAGCGCGCCGAGCGCGCGCTCAACTTGTCGCTGCGCGTGAACTCCTGCATCACGCCCACGGAACGCATGGTCATGAAGTCGCGCGTCAGGCTGAAGCGGTCTTCGCCGTTCACCGGCAGATTGCTGATGCCCGCGCGCAGCACGGGATCGGGCCGCTGGCCGGCGGCAACGGCCATTTCGCGGGACGCCGTCGCGAGGGCATCCTGGGCCACCAACTGCTGCGAACGGTCTTGCGCCAGGCGCAGCGCGTCCGGCAGTGCCAGAGCACCGGCACCTGGCGTCTGAGCGTACACGCTGGCGCCGAGCGCCATGGCGAGCAGCACGCCCGCCAAGGATTGGCGGATCGCCGGCCGGCTCCGCGGTGCAAAGGCAGCTTGATTGTGAAACATGAACCAATCTCCAAACAATGAGGGGCGTCGTTCTTCGGCCCTCTGTCGCCATGCCATAGGCAAGCGTCGAGAGGCCGAACCGGCGCGACAAGCATAGGCCGCAGGCCCAGGCTCAGCTCGCTATTCGAGGGAGATCAGGTTCGCAGGCAGCAGTGCACTATCGCGTGCGGTGGGGCCGCCGCCTGCAGGAGCAATCCGGGCGCGTAATAGGCAGCCTCGGCAGTGGGCGTCGCTGTGGACAGCGTGACGCTGTACAGCGCCGTGAGAAGCGCCGGTGCAACGGCCGGACTCGGGGTGTGGTCGGCGCTTTGCTGACCCTGTTTGCAATGCTCGGCGCAGAGGTTGGCAGCCTGGGGATCGACTTCGCCGCAGTCCGCCGGCATGGTTCGTGAGGCGTCGCTCACCATCATCGGACCGGATTGTTCCAAGCGATCGGCATCCGCAGGAACCGCAGCTTGCACCCGCGACTGCGTGCCTGCGCCCACAGGCATGGTCAGGTTCGGGCAAGCGTACGCCGCAATGGCCATTTGCGCGAACAACAGAACGCCGATCATCATGCGGATGACCGGATGCCGGAGTGAGCGCAAAGTTCTCATCTCCATGTGCCCGCGCGCCGACCACGCAGGTTGTCGCGTCGTTCATTCAAGTCGCCCGCATGACCCGCATGCGGCGCAGCGACAGCCGCGGCCACGGCGCCTCCCGTGCCAACGCCCGAAGCGGCAGCAACTTTGCGGATGGCGCGGGCGCAGGTTGTCACGATGAACTCTTGATTGAAACGACGTTGTTTGTGTCGATGCGACATTATGCGGGGACTTGGCAGGTGTCAATTGGTCCGGCTGCTTGAGCCGTGCGCCATTTCGTGTGCCGTTGTGGGCTCCCCCATGCTTTGGGCCTGGTCGCGGACTATTGCCGCACGATCTCCACGATGAACAGCGTGCCGTTGGTCTTTTCGGCCTTGAACCGGACCTTGTCGCCGGTGCTCAGGTTTTTGAGTTGCGAGCGCTCTGACACGCGAAAGAGCATGGTCATGCCGGGCATGCCGAGGTTCTCGATGGGGCCATGCGCGATCAGCACTTTGCCCTGGTCCCAATCGATGCGCTGGACCTGACCGGACGAATAGGATTCGCCACCAATCGGCCTGACGTACGAACTTGCAGTCCGTGCTGTCTGAATGTTGGCGTCGATCGGCGCAGCGCCAGCCGCTTGCGTTGCGATGGCAAGGGCCAACATCAATGTCGAAGAGCAAACAGCGTATTTTTTCATACATGTGGATCCTTCACCGTTTGGCTGGCGGCAGCGCATGTGGCCGACCCCCTGTTGTCCGGCGAGGACCGAATTGGTCACATTGCGCTGCCGCGGTCGATCGCAGCAATGGCGGCCTCGAATCAGGTTCTCAGTCGAGCTTGCGGACGGACCCTGTGGTGGCCGTCACGCCCTTGTGCTTGATGTCTTCCACCAGCGCGGCGAACTCGGGACTGGCGCGCCGCCGTGCGTAGTCGGCCGCGGCTCGTTGATAGACGGGCCGCGAGAGGTCGGCGCCGGTCTCTCCCAGTTGCGCGGCAGCCAGGCCAGATCGCATCCAGATCATCGTGTCGGCTTGCACCGCCGCACGGCTGTTGCCCGAGACGCCGACGATCGCACGCGGATTGCCCTGGGGATAGCCCTGGTCCGGCGCGGTCTGGAGCCAGCGCTGCGTATCGGCCGTGACGGCCGCACGGCTCGCGGAAGCGGTCAGGGGCGCAGGCCGAGGGTCGCCCTCGGCATAGTTGCCGGCGAAGACGGGGCCTGCGATCGCGGTCAGCAGGATGGCAAGTGCCAGGGGGGACTTGAGAGAGCGCTTCATTTGGGGTCCTTTGGTGAAGAGTGCGGTTGGGTTCTCCGGCCGAGGTGAGTCCGACGGTGCTGCGGTTCATCCCTTTCGGTGCAATGGACTGTATGAAGGCGGCGGCGGCGCCGCTCTGACCGAATGATTACGGTTCTGTCATCAAGTGCCTGCCTCTACCGCATCAGGTACGCTGCACGCCTGTGTGCATCCCTATCAGGACTTTCGCATGGCCAGCATCGAACGCACGGCATACCCGCGGTTTCCGAGGACCCTGACGCTCAAGGATCTGCAGGCGTCGTTCACGCCGAGGCCCGAGGAAATCGAGTGGGCGCAGCGAAATTCGCGAACGCTGGAGCGTCGCCTGGCGTTGCTCGTGCTGCTCAAATGCTTCGAGTTCCTGCGTCACTTTCCGGCGCTCGAAGCCATTCCTGTCGAGCTCGTCGAGCATGTTTCAGCCACTTTGGGCATGGCACCGACCGAGAGGATCGAGTTCGCATCGCTGGCCACGCTGTATCGCCACCACAAAGCGATACGCGAACTGCTCGGCGTGAAGCCCTACACCGATGGGCAGACACGCAAGCTGACCATCCAGATCGCCCAGCAGGCGGCCGGCATCGTGGAAACCCGCGTCGACATCATCAACATCACGATCGAGGAATTGGTGCGATTGGGCTACGAGCTGCCGGTCTTCCGCACACTCGACGAAATAGCCGAGCAGGCGCATTCAGCTGCCGAATCTGCCTTGCACAAGCGAATCACCCAACGCCTGACCCTGGCTCAGCGAAACTGGCTTGATCGATTGCTGGCTGCCGAGCTTCCTGCTCGGCGCACGCTGTACAACCAAATCAAGAGGTCGGCAAAAAAAGCCTCGCGCAAGCATCTCGATTTGCTGCTGGACCAGTTGACCTGGCTTGAGTCCTTGCCCGACAGTGATGCGTTGCTCGACGGCGTGCCGGCGACCAAACTCAAGCACATGGCCGACATGGCAGCGGCGCTCGACGCGGGCGACATGAAGGATCTGCTGCCTGCCAAGCGCTACACGCTGATCCTGGCCTTGATTCGTCAGATGCGCGTGAGGGCGCGCGACGACGTGGCCGAAATGTTCATTCGCCGTATTGGAGCCATCCACAAGAGCGCCAAGGAGGAACTGCAGGTGATCCAGGCACGCCAGCGTGAGCTGAGCGAGGAGCTGGTCGCCACGCTGGAGCAGGTGCTGGAGATCCTCGCCGAAAACCTGGATGACGCGAGTACCGGGCAACGCGTGCGCGATCTGCTCGCTCCGCACGGCAACCTGGACCAACTGAGGATGGACTGCGAGGCCATCCGCGTGTGGAGCGGCGGCAACCACCTGCCGTTGATCTGGAAGGCCTTCAGCAGCTGGCGCGCGGCGATGTTCCGGATGGCGAAGGCACTGCGTTTTGAGGCGGCCACCCAGGACCGCAATCTGCTCGATGCCCTGAGGTCGTGCTGGCCAACGAACACCGCAAGGTCGAGTGGATCGCAGACGACCTGACGCTGTCGTTCGCCTCCGAGCGCTGGCGCAAGCTGGTGCGCCGTTCGCATGGGCTGGGCCCTCCGACAAACCGGCGCTATCTGGAGGTGTGCGTATTCAGCTATCTGAGCGGCGATCTTCGCTCGGGCGACGTGTGCATTGAAGGCTCGGAATCCTTCGCCGACTATCGCGCACAGTTGCTTCCCTGGAAGGAGTGCGAAGCGCTCCTGCCGACGTACTGCGACCGGATCGGCATACCGGCGACGGCGATTGATTTCGTCGACGGTCTCAAGCAACTGCTCACCGAAACGGCGGCAAAAGTCGATGAGGAGTTCCCGCAGCATGCGGGTGACGTGGTGATAGGCAGCACCGGCGAGCCGACCCTGCGGCGCGTTGCCGCGCGCGAGGTGCCGGCGTCCGCCATCGCTTTGCACGCAGCCATCGAAAATCGCACGGTGCCGCGCAACCTACTGGATGTTCTGGCCAACATCGAGCACTGGACTGGGTTCACGCGCAACTTCGGTCCGCAGTCAGGCGACGATCCCAAGCTGCGCAACGCGCGTGAGCGCTACTTGCTGACCGTGTTCGCGATGGGCTGCAATCTCGGGCCCAACCAAGCGGCGCGCCATCTGTCCAACGGCGTGACGCCGCATCAGCTGTCGTATGCCAACCAGCGCCACATGAGCCTGGACCAGTTGGACAACGCCTGCCGGGATCTGACCGAGCTGTACCTGCGCCTCGAGTTGCCCAAGCTGTGGGGCGAGGGCAAGAAGGTAGCGGCCGACGGCACGCAGCACGATTTTTACGACCAGAACCTGTTGGTAGGCATGCATTTCCGGTACCGGCGCATGGGCGCGGTGGCTTATCGGCATGTGGCCGACAACTACATCGCGGTGTTCCGCCATTTCATACCGCCAGGGGTACTTGAAGCGGTCTATGTCATCGAGGGCCTGATGAAGGCGGGCTTGCGCGTGCAGGCCGACACGGTGTATTCGGACACCCACGGTCAGTCGGAAACTGTCTTCGCCTTCACGCACCTGGCGGGTATCCAGCTGATGCCTCGCATCCGAAACTGGAAGGATCTGCGCTTCTACCGACCCGAGAAAGGCACGCGTTACCGTCATGTCGACCGCCTGTTCAGCGACGTTGTGGACTGGAAACTGATCCGGGACCACTGGCGGGATCTCATGCAGGTGGCCATCTCGATCCAGGCCGGACGGATCGCCTCGCCGATGCTCTTGCGTAAGCTCAGCCAGGAAGGGCGGCACAACCGGCTCTTTGCCGCGGCCCGCGAGCTCGGCCGCGTGCTGCGCACCGTCTACCTGTTGCGCTGGATCTCCAGCAAGGAGATGCGCCAAGAGGTCAGCGCCACGACGAACAAGATCGAGTCGTACCACGCATTCACAAAATGGCTGGACTTCGGCGGTGACGTGATCAACGAGAACGATCCAAACGAGCAGCAGAAACGGGTGCGCTTCATCGACCTGGTGGCCTCGTCGGTGATCCTGCAGAACACGGTGGACATGATGCGG
This sequence comes from Roseateles sp., assembly GCF_052436255.1. GTDB lineage: Bacteria > Pseudomonadota > Gammaproteobacteria > Burkholderiales > Burkholderiaceae_C > Pelomonas. Next base: position 14,962 of record NZ_JBQVNP010000117.1, read on the forward strand.
GTTTTGCAGGAGATGTACGCCGACGGGGAGCCGGTGTCTGCGGCCGACGTGGAATACCTGAGTCCGTACATGACCTCGGGCATCAAGCGTTTCGGCAACTATCACCTCGACCTGAAACGGCCACCGGAGCCTTGGGTCAAGGAGTCGCAGTTTCGGGAAGCGGCCAAGCGCGCGCGAGCCGCGGCCGCGGAGGCGCAGCGCGCCAGCCAGAAAGGAGCAGGCACATGAGCGATCTGGACGACGTCACCATCGTCACGGCCTATGGCCGACTGGACCGGGCCGCGCTGACGCGCGCGCAAAGTAGCTACGACACGGCAGCACTGCTGAACGCGGTGGAGGAGTTGGACAGGATTGTTGGGCATGCGCGAGGGCAGGATGGCCTTCGGGACATTCTGCTGCGTCTGCACAGCATGGCCCACGCTGTGATCAACGGAGCAGGGTTGTCAGTCTCCACGAGCCAAGAAAACCTACCGGAGCTAGCCTTCGATGCGACTGCGGAGATTCTGCAAACGATCTCTGCGCTGCAAAGGTGGGTGAAGCTAATCGAACCGTTGGAGAGCCTTCAGCCTCGCGATTGAGCGACGAAATCGCATAAAAGGTTTTGACTAAATAACCTGAGGGCTTATGAGTCAACACTGGCTTTATCCCGGCTTGCCCGCCGGACGACACAGCCGCTTCGACGAACTGCACTTCGGCGCGAGCTGGGAGGAACTGGTCCGCAACGCGGACAGCTTCCCCAGCTCCAACACAACCGTCGGGCTCGGCCGCAGCTTCTCGTGGAATCAATGGGCATTGGTCAATGGCGTCGTCGACGACAACTTCGTTGTTCGTCGCTCCGAGAGAGAACGATTCCTTGCCATGTCGGACTCGCTGCGCGGTCCTGACAACGCGCTCGATGCGCGCCTTATCTCGATCGCGCTCGACGACACGCCGACTTCAGACGCCGGCGAACAGTTCGAGCTCGCCCTGGACTGAAAAAAGGCCGCCCGGATCTGGCATCGCCGGAAACGGCGATGAAGTACTCCCGCTCGAGCACCGCCAGAAATGGCGGTGCAGGTCCCTTCCCCGTCGACCATCGCCGCACTTGGCGATGCGGCACCAGAGCCCACGACCAGGCGCGCAGGGCGCGCAAGCAGGCGAAGCCGTCTTCCGCGAAGCGGGTTGCCCCAGGTGTTGACGGCCCGCAGGGCGGGCCGCTGCCCTGCACTCGCAGGGCATTGCCCAGCGCCGCACTCGCGGCGTGTACCGCCACCCCTTCCGGGCTGGCGGGCGTCGCCCGCGCTGCGGGTGTCGTGTGAAACGCAGTTCGCATCGGTCGTGGTCGCCCGTGGTTGATCTGCTGCCCGGTCCGTCTGGGTTCGACGCATAGCCCTGTCCAGCACGGCGCCGGGTATCGCTTCGCTCGCGTACTCGCCCGGTCCCTTCGGGCATGCGGCCTCTGTGCGCGCCCCTCTGCCGTGCCGGCCAGGTCTCTTTTTGCGTCAGACGGCTCCGAACAGCAGATTTTCTCAACCACCAACGAGGGCACCACCATGACCGACACGAACGCACACAACACCCCCACCGCCAGCAACGCCCCACAAGCGCAGTTCCTCGCACCCCAGACTCACCAAACAGCAG
>NZ_JBQVNP010000118.1:0-16457 GCF_052436255.1 Roseateles sp.
GCTCGTGGTGATGGGGCCGTGCTCGATCCACGACCCCAAAGCCGCGTTCGAGTACGCGCTGAAGCTGGCGAAGCAGCGCGAGCGCTTCGCCGACTCGCTCGAAATCGTGATGCGCGTGTATTTCGAGAAGCCGCGTACGACCGTGGGCTGGAAGGGCCTCATCAACGACCCTTACCTGGACGAGTCGTTCAAGATCAACGAAGGGCTGCGCATTGCGCGCCAGGTGTTGATCGACATCAACAACCTGGGCCTGCCAGCAGGCAGTGAATTCCTCGACGTGATTTCGCCGCAGTACATCGGCGACCTGATTTCGTGGGGCGCGATCGGCGCTCGCACCACGGAGAGCCAGGTGCACCGCGAGCTGGCGTCAGGCCTCTCGGCGCCGATCGGCTTCAAGAACGGCACCGACGGCAACATTCGCATCGCCGTCGACGCGATCCAGGCCGCGGCGCGCGGCCACCACTTTCTTTCCGTGCACAAGAACGGCCATGTTGCGATCGTCGAGACGACAGGCAACCCGGATTGCCACGTGATCCTGCGAGGCGGCAAGTCACCGAACTACGACGCCGAAAGCGTCGAGCTGGCATGCCTGGGCCTTCAAGAAGCCGGGCTGCGCCCCTCGCTCATGGTCGATTGCAGCCATGCGAACAGCTCGAAGATGCACGAGAAGCAGATCGCCGTCGCTGGCGACGTGGCCGCGCAGATCGCAGGCGGCTCGAGTCGTGTTTTCGGTGTGATGGTCGAGAGCCACTTGCGCGAAGGCGCACAGCGCTTTGCGCCGGGCCGTGACCGGGCCGCCGACCTGGTGTATGGGCAGAGCATCACCGATGCATGCCTTGGCTGGGGTGACTCCGTGCAGGTGCTGGAAACGCTGGCCCAGGCCGTTGCGCAGCGCCGGCGCGATCGGCAGGCCAGCAAGCCCGTGCATGTGCGAAGGATGCGGGGCAGTGAGGTCTACAGCGTGGCCTCTTCCTCGCCGGAAGCGGCATTCGTGGATCTTGTCGACGCACCGGGCACGCAAGCGGCCGAGGCCCCCGTCGCAGCGGATCTCAATGCGACGGGCTGGCAGAACCACGCGGACTTTGCTCCGCTGGCCTGAATCACCTTTTCAGACTGGAGAACCACCATGCATACGTCTTCCTCATTTACGTCGAGCGTGACCGGCAATGCTGGCGCGCTCGACCTCAACGTGGGATTTTTTCCGTCCGTGCCTTGGGTTCCGTATTACGGCGACAGGGCGACGTGGCCGGTGAACCTGGTGCGCTGCGAATCCAGCGGCGTCCGCGGGTTGATCGAACGCGGCCAGCTCGATGTGACACCGATGGCCATTCCTGACTGGTTCGAGCTGGAGGGGCGCTGGAAGAGGCTTGCGAACTGGGGCATTTCATTCCGAGGCCTTGCCGGCAGCGTCGTCTTCTTCTCGAATGAGCCGATGTCGCAGCTCGATGGAGCGGACATCGATGTCTGCTACGAGACGACGACTTCGGTGCGTGTCTTGCAGGCCATCATGAAGAAGAAGTACGGCCTGCGCATCGGGCGATGGAGCCGCAACCTCGATGTCGACGACGAATCGACACCGCGCCTGTTGATCCAGGACCAGGCCGTCGAGGAAAGGAAGCGCGGGCGCTTTCGTTACGAGTACGACTTGGGACGCGAATGGTTCGGCTGGATCGGCACGCCGATCGTCTCGGCCGTGTGGGCCTACCGGGCCGACCTCGATCCATCAGCAGTCGCGGCTCTCGAAGGATTGCTGAAGGCGTCAATGGTGCGCTACCGCATGGACCCATTGGCGGCCATCGGGGCGCGCCATGCAGAGCATGGCTTGCCGGCGTCGATCGAGGAAATCAAGGTGCTGCATCAGAACTTCGAGTACGCATTGAGCGATGAAGCCGAACTCGGCATCGAGCGCATGCGTGAGCTGCTTGAGGCCCGGATCGAGGGCTTCGAGGCGCGGCAGGAATCGGCATTGCCGTTGTGAACATTTTCAACAAGGGGGTCAACATCATGAATCTCAGCAAACGTCGTCTACTTCAAACCGCTGCGGCCTTGTCAGTGCCCGGCGCCGCACTTAAGGCCTTCGCTGCCGGTGCGTCGAGCACAAGCCCGGCCAGCGGCTCCGGGACATGGCCAACCAAGCCGATCCGCCTGCTGGTGGGCTTTCCGCAGGAGTCGGCGCCGGACATCGCAGCGCGCACTATCGCTGCGCCGCTGGCGGCTTTGCTCGGCCAGCAGGTCGTCGTTGAAAACAAGGCCGGTGCGAGCGGGAATGTCGCGGCGAACGAGGTTGCGAAGGCCCGCGACGACCACACGATAGGCGTGCTCATCAACGGCAACATGACCATTGCGAAGCTGCTCAACCCAGCGATGCCCTTCGATCCCGAAAAGGACTTCGCGCCGGTCGGGCTGATCGGCACGACGCCGTTGGTGTTCGTCACGTCCTCGCGCGCGACGGGCAGTTCACCGCAGGAGGTGGTTCAGTGGATTCGCCAGATCAGTTCTGACGGTCGGTACGGGTCGCCAGGCAGTGGGACTGTGGGGCACCTGGGGATGGAGCTGCTGAAGATGCACGCGATGCAGGCAGGCATCTTCGCGCGGCACCAGCCGTTCGGCAGCAATCCACAAGTGCTGGAGGCACTGCTTGCCAACAAGATCGATATGGCGCTGCTCCCGCCAGGCCTCGCGCTGCCGAACGTGCGCAACGGCAAACTCAAGTTCGTCGGTGTGACCTCCCAAGAGCGAAGCCCTCTCGCGGAGAATCGTCCGACATTGCGGGAAGTCGGCCTTTACGGGGCCGAGACAGAGATCTGGACCGCACTCGCCGGCCCCTCGACCATGCCGGAAGCAATGGCCCTCAAGCTAAATGCTGCCCTTACGAGGGTGCTTCAGTCTCAGGCAGTGGCTGACACGTTCCTGAAGAGCGGCTGGCAACCGCAAGCAGGGGCACCGATCGACCTTGCAAGACGCATCCGCAAAGACACGGTCAAGCTGGGCGGAGTGATCGTGGTCAGAGGCATCAAGGAAACCTAAGAAGCCCCTGCGCAAGGCGGCTATGCCGCTGAGAAAGAGGTCGCCAGTGCGGCTGAAATGATGGGCAGCGGCGCTGGCTTCTCGAAGAACTTCAAGCGGTATTTCGCCATGGCCGTGGCAATTTCCGCTTCATCGGCGATGCCGTTGCGCATCTGTCCGGTGAGCACGACGATGGGACAGTGGGCGTCACGCGCCCTGATCGCGGCCACCAGGTCACTCACGGTGTCCTGGATCGAGTCCTTCACGATGATCCAGTCAAGCACGTAGCCGTCGAACTCACCGGAAGCGGCCGAGGCGGCAATGCGATCCAGATTGGTGAAGGCGACCGGATCGAAGCCCGCTGTCTTGAGGTACGAAACGATGAGCTGCGCACTCTCGGGATGGTCATCGAGCACCGCGATTCGGCGGCTGGTAGCCGACGACGGCTCGACGAGAAGACGCTTGATGTCGTAGGCCTGCGTGGCCAGGTTCGGCTCGGCCGGGAGCACGAGCCAGTCGGCGTCGACCTTTGTGAGCACCAACGCGCCGAGGCGTGGCTTGTGAACCGCTGGCCCCCTTGCGACGCGACAAGGCGTGCTGGTGGTTCCTGTGACGAGCGTCGCGTCTTGCATTTCATCGTGCTGGCCGAGCGATACCAGCTCGGTCAGCGTCTCGCCGTAGTGCTCGGCGAGCGTGCGCAGCTCTTCCAACTCCCAGGTGGCTCTCGTCGTCAGGCGTCTGTTTCCCTGCGAGTAGGACAGCCCAAGGACATCAGTAACCACAGCGGAATGCTTGTTCCGGGGCACGCCATGGCGTTCAAGGAGCGCTCGGACGCATTTGGCGGCCAGTGTGGTTTCTACGCCCTGTTCCTGTTGCTGATTGTTGTCACTCATGTCGTTTTATGCGTGTTCTGCGCACTTTCTGCGCTTTTCTATGTTGTTGAGAAAAGTAGCATGGCGCATACTTCGCTTGTGATGCGCGTTTTATGCGCTTAAGGGTGAAAATTATCCCCCAACGAGCTAGCGGATTGGGGGTTTCCGGGTGGCAGTGAGCCTACCGGGCAACTTCAGTGAAATCAGGGAGAGACGATGCCAAAGGCTGTCGCGACTGCATTGGGGGGAACCCTCTGATGCTGGATTTTCTAGTGCTGGCCGAGCAGTGCGCTCCGACCGTCCACATGGACACGATGCGTCGGATTGTCCAGGTCGAATCGGCTTTCAACCCTTTCGCGATCGGCGTCGTCAATGGTCGGCTGGATCGTCAGCCCCGAACGCTGGAGGAAGCCGTCTCGACAGCCAAGTGGCTGGAACAGAACGGCTTCAACTACAGCGTTGGCCTGGCGCAGGTCAATAAAGCGAACTTCAGAAGATATGGGCTCACGTTGGAAACGGCGTTCGAGCCCTGTCCCAATTTGAAGGCGGGCGGGGGCATCTTGACCGAGTGCTTCTTGCGGGCTCGCAAGGCCCCCCGCGACGAGCAGACGGCGCTTCGAGCTGCCTTCAGTTGCTACTACAGCGGCAACTTCATCACCGGCTACCGGGAAGGGTACGTGGTGAAGGTTGTCGGCAGTGATGCCTCCCTCGCGAAGGCGATCCCCGTCGTTCCAAAGGTGCTGCCCCAGGCCGACGCCAAGGCCCCGGCAGCAGCGATCCCCGTGAGCAGGACGGCGAAAGCAGCAAGTCCGGCGCCTACGTCCCTCAAGCAGCCCGCGGCCGGCGCCGCTGCCGTACCCCCAGCCCAAGCGAGCGCCCAGTCGGGCAGCGCCTTGATTTTCTGAGCCAGGTGCGGGCAACCCATGGAAAGGAGCGCTTATCGAGATACGAAAACTCGTTGACCCATTCAATTGAAATTTCATTTATAGGACGCGATGCGTCATTTCAAGGCACTCACTCAGAGAGGTATTCAGTGAAAAAGAATGTTCAGGCCGCTTTGGCCATTTTCGGGAAGTCAAATCGCAAAGGGCTGGTGATGACGGCTGCTGCTGGCGCAATGGCATTGGCTACAAGCCCTGCCTTTGCGCAGATCAGCAAGGTCAATACCGTGATGCAAAACATCCAGACGGTGTTAGTCGGTGTCGCGGTGACTTGCTTCACGATTGCCCTGATGTGGGCGGGTTTCAAGATGGCGTTCCAACACGCCAAGTGGTCGGAAATCTCCAACATCGTTATCGGCGGCATCATCGTTGGCGGCGCGGCCGGTATTGCAGCTTGGCTGATTAACTAAGCCACCATGCAAGTCGAGGGATTTAGCGACCCCATTTTCAAGGGGTGCACGAGGCCAGCAATGTTCATGGGTGTGCCCACGATTCCATTTCTGCTGGTGACAGGCTCGTTCATGATTCTTGCGGTCTGGACGTTCTATCTGGTGAGCCCGTATGTCTCTCTGTTCCTCGGAATTGTGTACGTGCCCATTTGCATCACGCTCCGGCAAATGACGAAAAAAGACGACCAGCGTCTCCGTCAGGTGCTAATGCGTGCACGTATGCGGTTCCGGCACCGGGCAGGGCGGCAATTGTGGGGCGCTGCATCCTATTCACCCATTCGATACAAACGGCGGAAATCATGAGAGCGACGGCACAAATCAAAGAAGTGGCGGATGCGCAGATTCCGTCTTCGGATTACATCCCGATGGGAACCCACGTGGCGCCCAATGTGATTAAGCTGAAGCGGAACGGCGACTATATGGCAACCTGGCGTCTCGAAGGAATTTCCTTCGAGACTTCAGACCCCACTGAAATTGCCATTCGCAAGGAAGGACTCAACAATTTCTTGAAGGCGCTCGGTGGCGGGCACTTCGCTGTTTGGACGCACAAAGTGCGACGTGTCGTGCGCGAGCGCCTGGGGGGCACGTTCGAGAACGATTTCTGCCAGGACTTCAACGAGCGGTATTACAAGTCCTTCGACAATCACCGGCAAATGGCCACCGAGCTTTATTTGACGGTGATTTATCGGCCTACCACGTCGCGCGCTGGCAATTTCCTCAAGCGGATGGCCGTTCGTTCAATCGCGCAAATTCGCGAAAAGGAACAGGAAGACCTAGACACCTTGGACGACATGGCCAAGCAGGTCGAGTCGAGCTTGAAGCGCTATGAACCGGAGCGCCTTGGCACCTTTGAAAAGGATGGCAAGGTTTATTCGGAAATGCTGGGCTTCCTCGGCTTTCTGGTCAATGGAGTGTGGGAGGACATTCCCATGCAGCGCGCGGATATCGGCGAATACCTACCTACGTCGCGGCTGCATTTCGGCGACAAGAACGGAATGCTGCAAATCTGGCATCCCAACGAGCAGAAGTTCGTGGGCTTTCTGGATTTTCAGGACTATCCCAAGCTCTCCGAGCCGGGGATGAATAACGGCATCCTGTATGGCGACTACGAATACATCGAGTCGCAAAGCTTCTCGATCAAGAACAAGCGTGATGCCATGGACGGCCTGGAGCGCCAGCAAGGGCAATTGCGAGCATCAGAAGACGCAGGCACCGACGACGTTGAGCAGTTGACGCAGGCGCTGAAAGACGTGAAGAGCGGCGAGTACGACATGGGCGAGTACCACTACACGCTCGCGATCTTCGGTCAGTCGCTGGGCGAGGTCGCGAAGAACATGTCGTCAGCGCGCACGATCCTTCAGGACGACGCTGGGTTCAAGCTGTCGGTTATCGACGCGATCCCTGAATGTGCCTGGTTCGCGCAATTGCCTGGCAATTGGACGATGCGCCCTCGGGAGGCGCAAATCACTAGCCGGAATTTCGCAGCGCTGAGCCCGCTTCACAATTTCGCTCGGGGCAAGCGCAATGGCAACCCGTGGGGCGAGGCATTGGCTCTTCTCAAGACGCCCAGCGGCCAGCCGTTCTATCTGAATTTCCACGTCTCGCCGGAAGACAAGGATTCGGTCGATGAAAAGTACGCGGGCAACACATTCATTTGCGGCACGACGGGCTCGGGTAAGACGACGCTGCAAATGGGCCTCATCATGTTCGCGACGAAGTATTACGGCCTTCGGGTTGTCGCCTTCGATAAAGATCGCGGTATGGAAATCGGTATTCGCGCAATAGGCGGCAAATATTTTGCCCTCAAACGCGGCGAGCCGACCGGCTTCAACCCATTCCAATTCGATCTGACGGAAGACAACATTTCCTTTTGCGAGCGACTGGTCAAACAGCTCCTGAAGGGCGACGACGACGTGGGCCTGACAGCTCGGGAACAAATCGTCGTCAGCAATGCCGTCCGCACAGTGATGAGCGATCAAGTCACGCACCGCGTGCGTTCGCTTTCAGCTGTCTATCAAGTGCTGACAGGAACCGGCGACAACAGCCTTCGGGATCGACTTCAAAAATGGACGCGCGGCCAACCACTCGGCTGGGTGTTTGACAACGAAATCGACAATCAGGATTTCACGACGGCGAAGATTTTCGGATACGACTACACCGATTTTCTCGACGACCCGGAAGTGCGCACGCCAATCATGGCGTACCTGCTGCACATCACCGAGTCGCTAATCAATGGTCAGCCATTGATTTACATCATGGAGGAATTCTGGAAGCCGCTGATGGACGAAATGTTCAGCGATTTTGCGCTGAACAAGCAGAAGACCATTCGCAAGCAATCTGGCCTCGGTGTATTCGTCACACAGTCGCCCTCGGACGTACTAACGCACCGTATCGGCAAAACGATGGTCGAACAGAGCGTGACACAGATCTATTTGCCTAATCCTCGCGCGGACCGCGACGACTATGTTGAAGGCTTCAAGGTCACTGAAGCGGAATTTGACATTATCAAGAATCTCGGCGAGACGAGCCGCATGTTCTTGGTCAAGCAAGGCCACCGCTCGGCGATCGTGCAATACGACCTGGGCGGCATGGACGACATCCTGAACGTCATTTCCGGCACGGTCGAGAACGTCGAATTGCTCGACGACATCCGGGAAAAGGTCGGGGATGACCCGCAGGACTGGATTCCTCTTTTCCATCGGCGAGTCAGTGAGCGCCGTGCACTCGCGAAATCGTAGGGGGCAGCATGCGCAATACACACGTTTGGGGCGGCGTTGCCGTAATGGCCTTGGTTGCAGTCGTGGGCTGCACCAAGGTCGATTCTGAGGTCGTTCGTCGGACTGAAACGACCAACGACAAATTCGAGTTCAAGGCGCCTGCCGCTACGCCAGCGGCGCCAGCGTCCGCACCTGTTGCCCCGGCACCAGCGGTGCCCCCGGCCAAGGGCAAGAACAAGGAATTTGAATACAAGCCGAATCCGAAATATTTCCCGGAAGCGGCGAAAAAGGCTGGAGGCAATTAAATGGGCATTGCTACCAAGCTTGAAGCCGCAATTGACCTGCTGCTCAACAACTATGTGACCAGCAAGAGCGGGGCGTTGATTGGCATTCTCACGCCCGTCGTCCTGACCTGTGTCACGGTGTACGTCCTGATGATGGGCTACGCGATCATGCGCGGCGAGGCGAACGACTCACTGCACACCTTCTTGTGGAAGTCTTTCAAGATCGCCTTCATCGCCGGAATTGCGCTGAGCGCTGGTGAGTACCAGGGCACTGCAATTCAGATGATTCAGGGCCTGCAAGAGGGCATGACGCAAGCGGTCGGCGGCGTGACTTCGATCGGACAGCTCGTCGACAACATGGCGCAGCCCTATGACGAGCTGGGACAGCAGCTCTGGAGCCAGGCGACGACCGGTTTCTGGCCCAACTTCAGTCTGTTGGCGGCGGCAGCGATCGTCGCGCTTGCGCAGGCGTTCTTGTTCGTCGTCGGCCTAGGCATGTACCTGCTGGCAAAGGTCGTGCTGGCACTGGTGCTGGCTGTCGGCCCGATCTTCATCGTGTGCTCGATGTTCCCGCCAACCCAGAAGTACACGGAAAGCTGGATCGGACAGGCCCTGCACTACGTGCTGCTCAACGTGTTGATCGCGGCAAGCATTTCGATGCTGACCGACTTTGCGAGCCAGTACGCGAACTCCATGAAGGGCAACGTGGACACGACCAACGTGGTCCGCGATGCCTGCTCACTGCTGCTCGTGTCGGCAGCACTCGCAGTGGTGATGCTGAACCTCAATCAACTCGCAAGCGCGCTGTCAGGCGGCGTGTCGATCCAGGGCATCGGCCGAGAAATCGGGCGGGCAATCATGAATTCCGTGGCCGGCAAGAAGGACGGCCCACCTCCCAAGGCCTCGCCGACTGGCGGCGGCGAAATCACCAGCGGCGGCGGTGGGGGTGGTGGCGGCAGCGGTGGTGGAGGTCGCTCAGGGAACGAGAGCGGCACTGGTGGTTCGGGAGGCTCCGGCCGCCCGCTCTACCAGCGCAATGTCGTTTCAAACATCCGTAGGTCATCAACACAGAGAGGTTAAGCATGAAAGTAGTCAAGCATTTCAAGAAGCTGGTCGCATCGATCGCGATCGCAACGGGCATGGTCGGCGTCACGGCGCCGGCACATGCCGGCATTCCAGTGCTCGATGCAGCCAACCTGGCGCAGGCGATTCAGGAGGTCATCGCGTGGGGTGAGCAGTACAGCCAGATGGCTGAACAGATCACCACGATGAAGAGCCAGCTGGACCAGATGAAGCAGCAGTACCAGGCGCTCACTGGCAACCGCAACCTCGGCGACATCGCGAATAACCCGCTGCTGAAGCAGGCCGTTCCCGACGCGGCCTCGCTCATGTCGGCCTACAAGACGATCCAGTCGGCGGGCCTGAACGGGCTGTCGAGCGCCGGCCAATCGCAGCGGCAATCGAGCCTGATCTACAACTGCGAAGGCCGCACCGGCAGCGATCTGACCTCGTGCCAATCGTTCCTGAACAACACGTCGCAGCTCCTGGCCAACGCGCAAAGCGCGCTGGACCTTATCTCCCAGCGCACGGGGCAGATTCAGACGCTGCAAAGCCAAATCAACTCGACCAGTGACCCCAAGGCCATTGCCGAGCTGCAAGCACGCATCGCTGCCGAGAACACGCAGGTCAGCAACGACCAGAACCGCGTGCAGTTGATGAACCAGATGGCGATCGCGCAGGACCGTGCGGCGCAGCAGGCCATCAAGGAACGCGAACTGAAGACCCTTTCGCGCACCAACACGACGGCAGACACCTTCACCTACACGCCGCGCTGATACGCGTGGCATTTGCAATCCGGGGAGTTCACATGGTTGACAAGAACACAGTCCAGGCGGGGGAGGAATCCCGCTTCTACAAGGCCGGGAGGGATTGGGAAGCCGATCGCCAGACCCGCAGCGAGAAGTCTGAGCGCCGCGCTTGGATTGTTGCTGGAGCCTGTTCGCTGCTTGCCCTCGTGGCAGTCGGCGGTATGGCAACGATGGCGCCTTTCAAGCGCGTCGTGCCATACGTCTTCGCAGTCGACAAGGCGACGGGCAATGTCGAATTGGTGAGCGCCACGGATGATCGCGCAGCCGTCGGGTACCAGGAGCTGACAGACAAGCACTGGGCACAGACCTATGTCGTCGCCCGTGAGTCGTATAGCTGGAAGCTGCTCCAGAACGACTACGACACTGTGCTTGCTCTCAGCTCCGACGAGGTGGGCCGCGAGTACGCAAAGCTGTACGAAGGTGGCAATGCGCGAGACAAGAAATTCGGCCAGTCGGTCGAAATGCGCGTGAAGGTGCTGAGCGTCACGCTCTCGCACGACGACGTGAGCACGAAGGCTGTGGTGCGCTTCGAGAAGGTCGCGAAGCGGCAAGAGGCCGATGTGGCCGACCCGCCGCAGTATTTCGTCTCGACGATGGCCTTTGAATACAAGCCGTCGATGTTCGGCAAGGAGAAGGATCTCATTGCCAACCCGCTCGGCTATCGGGTGGTCGCATATCGCGTCGACGCCGAAGCGGCGACGCCTCTGCCGACCGTCAAGCCCGCGGCTGTGCCGCAGTGAGGTCAACCATGAAAAAGCTCTTTGCAAGCCTGCTCATGGCCCTTACTGCTGGCGCTGCTGTGCATGCGGCCGATCTTCCAGTAGCGAGCGACCTTGACCCCCGCGTGCGCTACGTCACCTTCAAGAAAGACGACGTGACGGTGGTGTCGACGCGCCGTGGTGCCGTCACCCGCCTGATCCTCGCTGACGAGGAAAAGATCGAGGTCGCGGCAACCGGCTTCCCGGCCGACTGCGCGAATCCGCAGTCCGAGTGGTGCGTGCGCGCCGACATCGGCACCAACCAGATTTGGGTGAAGCCCAAAGACAACGCGACGGCGAACAACCTTGAGCTGAAGACGAACAAGCGCGACTACAGCTTCGAGTTCAAGGTGCTCAAGGATTCGCCGAGCGGCCGGGCCGGCAAGCTCACGGCGGAACCCATGTTCCGCGTCATTTTTCGCTATCCGATCGAGCTGCCGCCGCTGGCCTCGGTGCTAGCGCTCTCTGGCACGCCAGCTCCGGTGAACGAGAAGACCGTGGTGGACGAGCTGGTGAAGACGGCGAAGCCGGTTCCGAGGAACTGGAAGTACTCGATGCAGGTGCTCAAGGGCAGCGACGAGATTGCGCCCACGCTCGTTTTCGACGACGGCCGCTTCACCTACTTCCAGTTCCCAGCGAACAGGGAAGTCCCTTCGATCTATTACATCTCGCCGTCCGAGGAAGAGGGCCGCGTCAACTTCCACATGGAAGGTGATCTTGCGGTCGTGGAGCGAACTGGGAGGCGCTTTGTGCTGCGCCTCGGAGAGGCGACTGTGGGCGTCTGGAATGACGCATACGACCCGTTCGGCGTCGCACCGAAGGATGGTGTGACGGTCGAAGGCCTGAAGCGCGAAATCCGGTAAGGGAGAGAACATGGCAACAGACAACAACAACAGCGCGGGCGCGGCGACCAGCTCGTCAGGCGCAGCGGGCCAGCCGGCCGACCTGGGCATCGTGTCGGTCAATTCGCGAGGCGGCTCTTCGAGCAACATCCTGCCGAAGGTCATCTTCGTGGTCCTTCTGCTCGCAATCGTGCTGGTGGGTGGCTTGTTCGCAGTCAACAAGTGGCGGGCGTTCTCGAACGCCCGCGACGCGGCGGCGTCGAAGGACGACAAGAACGAGAACCGGCCCGCTCTCGTTGGACTGCGCAGGAAATTCGACAGCGATCCTCAGTTTGCCGAGAGCGCACCGAAGATCGATGCCAAGGGTGGTCCATGCGATGACGGCACCCCTGGCGTGGTGCTGGTCGGGCCCGACGGCAACGCGATGTTGGCGCCTTCAGGGCAAGCCATGCGCGTGTGCAAGGACGGGCGCGTGATTTCGCCTGGCGGGCCTGCGAAGGTCGTGCCGGAGGTCAAAGGCGGCGCGCAGCAGCCGCAAGGCGCTGCCGCAACGCCACCACCTAGTCGGTATGCGGGGGATGTGATCGTTCCAGTGCCGAGCAAGCCGCTGGCTGGTGCCGCGCCGGCCGGCCCGTCGGAGCGGTCGATGCAAACGCTCGCAATGGTTCAAGACATTCTCGGCAAGACGACCGGGCAACAGGCGGCGGGCGGCTTCGGCAGCGCACCGGGCAACACTGTCAATCTTGGTGGCGCGGGCGGCACCGGCAGCGGCGGTGGCGGCGCGGCCAGCCCGCAAGGCTCCATCGGAAGTCTCCTGACGCCCTCGGCGACGCCGATGGTGCAGGCCGGGATGCTGGGCGATCGCAACATGATCTTGCCGAAGGGCCGCACGATCGACTGCGGTCTTTCGATGCGGCTCGTGAACGAGGTGACTGGCATGGCGACCTGCGTCATCAGCTCGGACGTGTACAGCGACAACGGGCGCGTGCTTCTGCTGGAGCGCGGCTCGGAAGCGACCGGCGAATACATGTCGGCAATGCAGCAAGGCCAGAAGCGCATCTTCGTTCTGTGGACGCGGGTGAAGACGCCCAATGGTGTCGTGATGAACCTGAATTCGCCGGCCGCCGACAGCCTGGGCACTTCCGGTCTGGATGGCTACATCGACAACCATTGGTTCGAGCGCATTGGTGCGGCTGTAATGCTCTCGCTGGTGCAGGACGCGATCGCCTACAAGACGACGGAAGCGGGTAGGTCGACCGGCACTGGAACGACTGCGCAGGGCGGCACGGTCGTGCTACAGAACAGCCAGCAGACCGGCAGCAGTCTGGCCGAGAAGATTCTGGCCAGCACCATCAATATCAAGCCGACGCTCTACAAGAACCAGGGCGACCGGGCCTCGATCTTCGTGGCGCGTGACCTTGACTTCGGGACGGTGTATGCGCTTCGACCACGTTGAGGTGGGTAAGCCCGCGCAAGGTGGTGCGTCTGAGCGTGTCGTTCAGGCGCTTCACTCAGGCCTCATCACGCGTCAGGTTGGCGACGTGATGCCGGTGAACGCGGCACCGTCCAATCGCAGCAACGGCCTTCTCGGCCGGGATGCGATGGTGCGGGAGCTGATGCGGCCGTTCCGGCCGTTTCTCGACATGCCGGGCGCGACCGACATCTTTGTCAATGAGCCAGGCAAGGTGATCGTGGTGGCCGGTGCAGCCAGGCATCGCATTGACGCGCCCGATCTGACCCTGAAGCGACTGGTGGCGCTTGCACAAACGATCGCAACCTTCACGGATCAGGAAATCGGCCCGATGAAGCCGATCATGTCGGCGCGCCTGCCCGACGGTGAACGGATTCAGGTCGTCTTGTCCCCGGCAGTTGAACCGGAGACGATTTCGATCTCGATCCGCATCCCTGGCGAGTCGATCAAGCCACTCTCGGAGTACCAAGCCGAAGGCGCATTCGATCGATTCCTGTGGGGCCGCTCGAAGCAGCTTGACGCACGGCGCAGCGACCTGTCGCCCATGGACCGGCGACTGATCGAGCACCTGGAGGCCAACCGCCTCATGGATTTCTTCAAGCTGGCCGTCCGCGAGCGGAAGAACATCGCCGTAGTCGGCGATACCGGATCTGGCAAGACGACTTTGATGAAGGCGATGTGCCAGAGCATTCCGGCCATGCAGCGGATCGTGACCATCGAGGACGTGCGAGAGCTTTTCTTGCCAGGGCACGACGATCGCGTGCACCTTCTGTACTCGAAGGGCGGCCAGGGCGTTGCCAAGGTCACCCCGACCGACCTCATCGCGGCCAACATGCGGATGATGCCGGACCGTGTACTGCTGGCCGAGTTGCGCGGTGGCGAGGCTTTCGACTTCCTCAAGCTGCTGACCACCGGGCACAGCGGTTCCATCACCTCGTACCACGCGGAGTCTTGTGCGTTGGCCACCGAGCGGTATGTGTTCATGTGCAAGGAACACGAGCAAGCCACGATCTATGACGCTGACGCGTTGAAGCGCCTGGTGGCGCTGACCATCGACGTGATCGTGCACATGGTGGCGCACGTCGAATTCGACGAGAACGACAAGCCGATCAGCAAGCAACGCTATGTGGCCGAAGTTCACTTCGACCCAGTTGCGAAGCTGGCGGCACGGTTCGGCGACGCCACGCTGCATCGCTCCGAAAGGTCAGCATGAACGGCAAGAAGCTCGCGATCGCTTTCGCGGTACTGGTGTACATCGTGCTGGGCTACTTCGTTGCCCAGTACATCGCTGGCGCCATCTACTTCCTGCTCAACAAGACCGCCCCGGAAGATCTGTCTCTCGACACCTGGTGGACCTACTGGGGTTGGTACAAGGACGACCCAGTGCAGCACAAGCGGCTGCAACTGGCAGCAGGCGTGGCCTTTGGCGCCGTCTACCTGGTCCCGCTCTTCGTGCTCGGCGCAGTCCGCAATGGCGTCCGCTCGCTCCATGGCGATGCCCGCTTCGCGACTTCAGGCGAGGTGCGCAACGCCGGCCTGTACGGTGAAACGGGGATCATCGTCGGGAAGTATCAGGGTCAATACCTGATGTTCGGTGGCCAGCAATTCGTGTTGCTAGCGGCCCCGACGCGCTCGGGGAAGGGCGTCGCCATCGTGCTGCCGAACCTGTTGAACTACGACGGCTCGGTGGTCGTGCTTGACGTGAAGCTTGAAAACTTCAAGTTCACGTCGGGCTTTCGCGCGAAGCACGGACACGAGGTCTTTCTCTTCAGTCCTTTCGCTGAAGACTGCAAGAGCCACCGGTGGAACCCGCTCGACGGCATCAATCGGAACCGCAATTTCCGCGTGGGCGACATCCTGGCGATCGGGCAAGCCCTGTATCCGGGCGACAACCCGAAGGACTCCTTCTGGAACGACCAAGCCCGAAGCCTATTCCTCGGACTCGTGCTGTACCTCATGGACACGCCAGAGCTGCCGTGCACGCTGGGCGAGGTATTGCGCCAGTCGTCGGGCAAGGGACGGCCGATCAAGGACCATCTTGGGGACATCGTTGCAGCACGGTCGACGGGCGACGACGCATTGAGCGAAGAGTGCTTGAACGCGCTGAACAGGTTCTGCAACACGTCGGAGAACACCATGGCCAGCATCCTGGCCACGTTGAACGCGCCGCTGACGATTTTCGAGAATCCGATCGTCGACGCGGCGACCAGCTACTCCGACATCGACTTGTCGATGGTCCGCAAGAAGAGGATGTCGATCTACATCGGCATTCAGCCTAAGCGCCTGGCTGACGCGTCGCTACTCATCAACCTGTTCTTCTCACAGCTCGTGAACATCAACACGGGTGAGCTGCCGGGCGACAACCTGGAGTTGAAGCACCAATGCCTGCTGGTCCTCGATGAGTTCACTGCGATCGGGAAGGTCGGCATCTTGGCCAAGGCAGTCTCGTACATCGCAGGCTACAACCTGCGCTTGCTCCCGATCGTGCAGAGCATCGCCCAGCTCGAATCCGTCTACGGACGCGAGGACACGCGCACCTTTGTCACAAACCACGCCCTGCAAATCGTCTACCCCCCACGCGAGCAAAAGGACGCCAACGAGTATTCGGAAATGCTCGGCTACCAGACAGAGAAGGCGACATCGACCGGTGTAAGCCGGCCGCGGGCCTGGGGTGGCAACGGAGCGTCGACGAGCGAGAACGTGTCCGACCAGCGCAGGGCGCTGCTGCTGCCTCAAGAGCTGAAGGAGCTTGGCCAGAGCAAGGAAATTGTGATGGTCGAGAACTGCAAGCCGATCCTTTGCGAAAAGGCCCGGTATTTCAACGACGACACCTTCATCAGTCGACTGAAGTCGGTGAGCCCGTCGCTCGCTGCGCTGGGGAAGAAGCGACCCACCCAGCAGCAGCTCGAAACGGCCGCGCTGGTCAAAGGTGAACTGTCCGTCGCGATTCCACTGCTCGACATCGATCTGCACAAGGCAAAGATGGAGCAGCGCGTTCGGACTGCTGCTCCTGGCGAGCGCATTGACTTGGCCAAGCTGGCGATCGATGTCGACGCACTTCCGACGTTCTCCGACCCGGAGAACCCTTCGGCTGATGAGGTGGAGAACCTTGTCGACGCCTTCTTCGGCGAGCTGGACTTTGCCGAGGCTGATGGTGGCGAGGCTGAGCCGGTCGAGGGCGGCATGGTCGAGCCAGTCGATGTTTCCCATCTGACCGTCATCGAAGAAGAAGAAGAAGAAGAAGCGGTG
>NZ_JBQVNP010000119.1:0-16418 GCF_052436255.1 Roseateles sp.
GCGCCGGCCACCTTGGTCGCCCAGCCGGCACCGGAACCCGAACCCGCCCCGCTGGACCTCGCGGCCGCCGCGTCAACGCCTGCCCCTGCCGCGCCCATGGCCATCGCGGCGGAGGTCGCGCAGCCGCCTGCCCAGCCAGAGCAGGAAGAACCCGAGGAGCCCGAGGAACCCGACGAGCCGCTCAAGCTCGTCTCCAAAGTCAACCCGACGATGCCGCGGCAGTTGCAGCAAGGCACGTTCCGCAACGGCGTCGCGCAGGTGCAGTTCACGGTCGCCACTGACGGCTCGGTGCAGCAGGCGTCGGTCATCAAGGCCACGCACTCGCGCCTGGGCACTGCCGCCGTCGACGCGGTGCGCCAATGGCGTTTTGCGCCCCTGCGCAAACCCCGCGAGGCGGCCGTCGAAGTGGCCTTCAAGAACGAGACCGAATAAGGGCGGCGCGAGGGGGCTGCGTTGCAGCCTTTTTCAGCCTCGTGCGTTCACGGGTTGACGCTCCGATGCCGGCCCTTGATGCTCTGCTGAGCCGCCAGAAGTCCTGCGGCAAAACCAGGGAGTTCCCATGTCCTACCGTCTGCTCGCCCGCATGCTCGCGGGCTTTGGTCTTTGTGCCGCCTTGTCGGCGTCCGCCGGCCCCTATTCCAGCCTGTTCGTCTTTGGCGACAGCCTCTCCGACAGCGGCAACAACGCGCTGTTGCTGACGCCGGCTTACAACGGCGTGTTGCCGCCCGTCGTCGTGGCGAACGACAGCTTCTACAGTCCGCTGCCGTCCAGCGCCGGCACCTATTCGAATGGCCCGGTCTGGACGCAGTACCTGGCGCAGTCGCTGGGCCTGACGCTGCTGCCCTCGGTGGCTGGCGGCACCAACTACGCCTTCGGCGGGGCACAGACCGGCGTGAACGGGAACGACGCGGCGCAGATTCCCGGCTTCCCGTTCAGCATGCGCACGCAGCTCGACATCTATCTCAATGGCGCCGGCAACGTCGCCGACGCGAGTGCGCTCTACGTGGTCGCCGGCGGCGGCAACAACGTGCGCGTGGCGCTGGAGGCCATCGCTGCCGGCGCCGACGCCAGCGCGACCGTGGCCGCCACAGTCACCAACTACGCCGCCGACATGGCCGGCCTGGTCGCCAGCCTGAAGCTCGCCGGCGCCCAGCATGTGCTGGTGATGAACACGCCCAACTTCGGCCTCACGCCGCTGGCCAATGCGAAGGGCGTCGGCCCTCTTGCCAGCGCACTGAGCTTCGACATGGACGCCGCGCTCGAGGGCGCACTGGTGGGCAGCGGCGTGAAGAGCTTCGACATGTACGACTTCCTCACCAGGACCGTACAGGCAGGCGCGGCCTCGGGCTTCAGCAATCTGACGAATGCCTGCGCGGCCGAGGTCAACAACTGCGACGTCAACACCTCGTTGTTCTGGGACGCCATCCACCCGACCACACTGGCCCACCAGCAGCTTGCCACCGCCGTATTGGCTGTGGCCGTGCCCGTTCCCGAGCCCGGTGCGGCCGCCATGCTGGCCCTCGGTCTGGCCGTGCTCGCCCTAGGCGCCCGGCGCCGGGCACGCGTCCAGCAAGGCTGACATCGCTTCCAGGAACACCCGGGTGCGCAGCGGCATCAGCCGCCGCTCGGGGAACACGGCCCAGCAGATCGAGCCGGGCAGGTGCCAATCGGGCAGCAGGCGCTGCAGCGTGCCCAGCTCGATCGAATGGCGCACCAGCAGGCGGTCCACGCCGGCAATGCCGACACCGCTCAGGGCCAGTTGCGCCAGCAGGCTGGGCGAGTTGGCCAGCGTGCGCTGAGCTGGCCGGGCCAGGTAGGGTTCGGCGCCATCGCGCTGCAGCTGCCAGGGCACCGGATCGCCGGTGCGGGTCAGCAGCATCAACGCGTGCATGTTGTCCAGCGCCTGGGGCAGCAGCGGCTCGCCGATCCGTTCCAGGTAGGCGGGCGACGCATACAGGCCCCAGTGCGTGGTTGCCAGCCGGCGCGCGGCGAGCTGGCTGTCCTCGCCGAGCTGGCCCATGCGGATGGCGAGGTCGAAACCCTCGCCGATCAGGTCTACGCGTCGTGGCGTCAGGTCCAGCTCCAGCTGCACCTCGGGGTAGGCCAGCGCGAACTCGGCCAGCATGCCGGCAGCCACGCGCTCGGCAAAGTCGGCCGGCATGCTGACGCGCAGCCGGCCGCTGGGTTTTTGCTGCCGATGCAGGGCCAGGGCCAGCGCGCCGTCCACTTCGGCGGCGACGGCTCGCGCATGCTCCAGCACGCCGGCACCGAAGTCGGTCAGCGTCAGCTTGCGCGTGGTGCGCTGCAGCAGCTTCTCGCCCAGCCGCGTCTCCAGCGCCGCGATGCGCCGCGACACGGTGCTCTTGGGCCAGTGCACGCGCTCGGCAGCGCGGCTGAAGCTGCCGGCCTCCATGACACGGGCAAACAGCAGCAAGTCGTCGGCATCGGATTCCACGCTGGCCTCATTGATCCATTGACGGAACAATCTTATGCAAACCAACGACTTCTGCGGTTGATTGCCGCTGCCTAGAGTTCATTCCATCGCAACCCGCCATCCCGGAGCCTCGAATGAACATCCTGCAAATCAACGCCAGCGCCCGCCGTGCCACCGACACCGAAGGCTCGGTGTCCACCCGCCTGGCCAATGAACTGACCGCCGGGCTGCGCGCTGGCAATGCCGCCGCCACGGTCACCGTGCGCGACCTGACGCTGACCCCCCAGCCCGTGCTCGACGAAGTGGCGCTGGGCGCCCTGTTCACGCCGGCCGACCAGCGCACGCCGGAGCAAGCAGCCCGCGTCGCGCTGGACGATGCGCTGATCGCCGAGCTGCAGGCCGCCGACACGGTCGTCATCGGCGTGCCCATGTACAACTTCAACGTCACCGCGCAATTCAAGAACTGGATCGATGCGGTAGCCCGCGCCGGCGTCACCTTCAAATACACCGAGAAGGGCCCCGTCGGCCTCGTGACCGGCAAGAAGGTCTTCATCGTCACCAGCCGCGGCGGCATCCACCGCGACCAACCCAGCGACCAGATGACGCCCTATCTGCGCACCGTGCTGGCCTTCCTGGGCATGACCGATGTCGAGTTCGTCTACGCTGAAGGCATGGCCTTCGCGGCCGAACACGGGCTCGCATCTGCCCGCGCCCGGATCACCGAATTGCTTGCTGCCTAAGGAACCGTCATGAGCACCGTCGCCACTCCTCAGTTGAACCAACCGCGCGGGGTCGAGCGCCTGGTCGCCGGTCAGCCGACCAGTGACGGTGCCGGCGTCAAGCTCAACCGTGTGCTGACGCAGAACCTGCAACGCCGGCTCGACCCCTTCCTGATGCTCGACGCCTTCGGCACGGACAACCCGGACGACTACATCGCCGGCTTCCCCGACCACCCGCACCGCGGCTTCGAGACCATCACCTACATGCTTGCCGGCCGCATGCGCCACCGCGACTCGGCCGGCAATGAAGGCCTGATCAGCGACGGCGGCGTGCAGTGGATGACCGCCGGCCGCGGCGTCATCCACAGTGAGACGCCGGAACAGAACGCAGGCCGCATGGCCGGTTTCCAGCTCTGGCTCAACCTGCCTGCCAAGGACAAGTTGCGCGACCCCTGGTACCGCGATGTGGCCAGCCACGAGGTGCCCGAGTTCGACCGCGCCGGCGTCAGGGCGCGCGTCATCGCCGGCTCAAGTCATGGTGTCGAAGGCGCCGTACAACGCGACAGCACCGAGCCGCTGTATCTGGACCTGCACTTCGCGCCCGGCGCCCGCTTCGAGCAGGCGCTGCCGCCCGAGTTCAATGCCTTCGTCTACGTCTACGAAGGCGCCTTGAAGTTCGACAGCGGCTGCCTGCAACCCGAGGGCCGCATGGCCATCCTGGCCAATACGCCCGGCAGCGACGGCGTGCGCCTGACCGCCGGTGACGCACCGACCCGCGCGCTGCTGATCGCCGGCAAGCCGCTGGGCGAGCCCATCGCGCAGTACGGCCCCTTCGTCATGAACACCGAGGCCGAACTGGTGCAGGCCGTGCGCGACTTCCAGGCCGGCCGGCTGGCCTGACCGCATGGACCGCCTGCAGGCCATGGAGGTCTTCGTCGCCGTCGTCGACAGCGGCGGCTTCGCGGCGGCCTCGCGCAAGCTGGACCTGTCCGCCCCCGTCGTCACGCGCGCCGTGGCCGAGCTGGAGGCCCGCCTGGGCGTGCGCCTGCTGACACGCACGACGCGCACCGTGCGCGTCACCGAGGCCGGCGCCCGCTATGCCGAGGACTGCCGGCGCATCCTGGCCGACGTGGGCGACTCCGAGGCCGCCACCAGCGGCAGCCGCAGCCAGCTCAAGGGCCTGCTCAGCGTCACGGCGCCAGTGCTGTTCGGCAATCTGCACGTGACACCCATCGTCGCCGACTACCTGCGGCGCTACCCCGACGTCGACGCGCAATGCGTCTTCGTCGACCGCGTCGTCAACCTCGTCGACGAAGGCCTGGACGTGGCCGTGCGCATCAGCGAGCTGCCCGACTCCTCGTTGAGGGCCATCGCCGTCGGCCGTGTGCGGCGCATGCTCGTTGCGTCGCCGGCCTATCTGGCCGCGCGTGGCGCCCCGCAGCGCCCCGAAGATCTGGCCGGGCATGTGCTGATCCAGCCCACCCAGATCGCGCCCTACCCCGAATGGCGCTTCGCCGAAGGCGGCCGGCCGCTGGTGCAGCGCATCCGGCCCCGGCTGCGTACGACCACCAATGACGCGGCGCGCTCCTTTGCGCTGGCAGGCCTGGGTATCGCGCGGCTGCTGAGCTACCAGGCGGCCGATGCGCTGGCCGGCGGCGAGCTCGTGCCGTTGCTGGAGGATTTCGAGCCGTCCGCCATCCCCGTCCACATCGTGCATCACGAGGGCCGGCACATGACGCAGAAGCTGCGCGTCTTTGTCGATCTCGCGGTGGATAGGCTGCGCGCCAATCCAGCGCTGCGTTAGAGGTTCTCCCGCGCCCAGTCGCGGAAGTGCCAGCGCAGCGGCAGTGCATCGCGCAGCCAGTACCCGTCGTCGAGATGGAAGCGCCAGGCGCGCTCCGCGCCGTCAAGCGCGACCAGCTCCGGCCCGTCCCAGACGATCTCGGCGCGGCCGGTCAGCGTCAGCAGGTCGCCGCGCTCGAAGTCGATGAAGAGCAGCCCCGCGCGGCCGTCGAGCTGCAAATTGCCCAGCGTCATGAACATGCGGTTGCCCGAGTAGTCGGGCACCAGCAGGGTTCCTTCGTCCTCCTGCACGACAAAGCCGGCGGGGCCGCCGCGGTGCGACACGTCCGCCCCGGCAGCGCCGGCATGCGTGGCGACGAACAAGGTGTCGGCGGCGGCGATCAGCCAGGCCGCGTCGCCGTCCAGCTGCGCCACGCGTTCAATGGCGCGCGGCCGCGTGTCCGCCGCATCGCGCACCCACTCCACCTCGCGGCCCTGGATGTACTGCGGGCAGTTCCCCACCGTCTGCTCGACCTGCAGCCGCAGCCCGGCGGGCCCGGCGGCAAGCAACCTGCCGTTGACGCGGTTGCGCCGCCGCGTGTGCAGCTCGATGCCCAGCAGGCCCAGCGGCGCGCCCGGCGTCATGCCCGCTGCGGCCGGGTCGCCCGGAATAGGCGTGGTGGCGAAGTCCAGATGCCCGGCGTCCGGCGCACGCACAAAGCCGGGCCGTCCCACCAGCAGCGTGGCCCAGGGCCGGCCGGCCGGGTCCACGCTGCCGGCCAGCATCAAGGGCAGTTGTTCGTAGAAGCGCTGGTGCTGCTCGGGCATGTGGTCGCGCACGACGCGCGGGCCGATCTCGGCCATGCGTTCGGCCACGCCGAGGCGCGCCTGCACGGCCACTTCGCCGGCATGGAAGGGGGCGGTGTCCATGGCGGTCACGCTGCGGCGCGCAGGCCGGCGGCGGTGGTCTTGAAAGGCACGAAGCCAGGCAGCGCCTCGACGCGCGCCAGCCAGGCACGCAGCGCCGGATAGGGTGCCAGGTCCACATTGCCCTCGGGCGCGCTGGCGATGTAGCTGTAGCCGGCGATGTCGGCCAGCGTCGCGTGCTCGCCCACCAGGAAGGGGCGGCGCGCCAGCTCGCCCTCCATCACCTTGAACAGCCCATGGGCGCGGCCGATGACCTCATCGGCATCGAAGCGCGCCCCGAACACGGTCACCATGCGCGCTGCGGCCGGTCCGTAGGCGATCAGGCTGGACGCCACCGACATCCAGGCCTGCACCGCCGCGCGGCCGGCGGCATCCTGCGGCAGCCAGCGGCCGGTGGCGTCGTACTTGCTGGCCAGGTAGACCAGGATGGCCGTGCTGTCCCAGACGCAGTGGCCGTCGTCGTCCAGCAGCGGCAGCTGGCCGAAGGGATGGCGGGCGATGAACTCGAGCGTCTTGTGCGTGCGGGCCGCGAAGTCCACGTCGATCAACTGGTGCGGCAGGCCCAGCAGGGACAGCGCGAGCTCGGCGCGGTGGGCGTGGCCGGACAGGGCGTGGCGGTAAAGCTTGAGGGTCATGCGAGGCTCCTTGGACATCAACGAGGCTCACTGTGCCCACCCGGCCACCGCCGAGAAACGGCGCTTGCCGCAAGCCACTCTTTCGGCGCCTGACGGCAATCGCCGCGCCGCACAATCCCCGCCCATGGACCAACGCCGCCACAGCCCCGCCGCCGAACGCAACGGCCCACCCATCCTCGCGGCGCTGCAGCGCCTGCTGCCGCCCACCGGCGTGATGTTGGAGATCGCCAGCGGCACCGGCCAGCATGCGGCCTTTCTCTGCGAAGGCCTGCCTGGCTGGCAGTGGCAGCCGAGCGACTTCGATGCCGCCTCCCTGCCCTCCATCGCCGCCTGGTGCGAGGGGCTGGCCCGCGTGCGGCCGCCGATCATGCTGAACGTGCTCGACGCCGACTGGCCCGGCGTGCCGGCTCAGGTGGATGCCATGTACTGCGCCAACATGATCCACATCGCGCCGTGGGCCTGCACGGCCGGGCTGATGCAGGGCGCCGCGCGCCACCTGGCGGCTGATGGCCTGCTCATGACCTACGGCCCCTACCAGCTCGACGACGAGCCGACGGCCCCCAGCAACCTCGCCTTTGACGCCGACCTGCGCGCCCGCGACCCCGGCTGGGGTCTGCGCCGGCTGGCTGACGTTGCCGCAGAAGCGGCCGCGGCGGGGCTGCGACTGCGCGAGCGCATCGACATGCCGGCCAACAACAAGCTGCTCGTCTGGGCGCGCGCCGGCTGAGGGTCAATCGGCCGTGAGACCCGCGGCCACGTGGTCGCCGAACGCCTTGGCCTTGCCCGACAGCCGCCGCTGCGGCGGGCTGACGAGGTGCATGGGCAGGGCCCGCCCGCGCCAGTGCGGCAGCGCCACCTGCACCTTGCCGCTGGCCAGTTCGTCGTGCAGCAGCCAGCCCGGCGCATAGGCCAGGCCCATGCCCGCCAGCACCGCCTCGCGCACCGCCTCGCCGCTGTTGCTGCGCAGGCGCCCGGCCACGCGCACGCTGGCCATGCTGCCCACGGGTGCGGCCGCGCCCGGCTCCGCCTCGAAGGCCCACACCGGGCCGGCGCGCAGCTCGGTGAAGACGATGCAGTCATGCTGCTGCAGGTCGGCCGGCTCGGCGGGCGGCGCGATGCCCCGTTCCTCGAAGTAGCCGCGCCGTGCCACCACCGCGCGGCGGATGGTGCCGATACGCCGCGCCACCAGGCCCGAGTCCGCCAGCTCGCCGATGCGCACCGCGACGTCGATGCCATGCTCGACCAGGTCGATGTAGCCATCGTCCAGCCGCAGGTCCACCTTCACGTCGGGATGTGCCGCCAGGAAGCTGTGCACCAGCGGCATCAGCTTCATGCGGCCGAAGCTGGCCGACGCCGCCACGCGCAGCCAGCCCTGCAGCCGATGCTCGCCCGCGCGCAGCTCGCTCTCGGCCTCGGCGATCTCGGCCACCAGCCGCCGCGCCTGCTCCACATAGCGCTCCCCGGCGTCGGTGAGCTTGAGCGCCCGCGTGCTGCGCGACAGCAGCTGGGCACCCAGCTGCCGCTCCAGCGCGGCCACCTGCTTGCTGACGGCGCTCTGCGTGCTGCCGAGCTCGCGCCCCGCGGCCGAGAAGCTGCCCAGCTCGACGACCCGCACCAGGGTCTGCATCGCCTGCAAACGGTCCATCTCTTCGCCTTCAATGCCTGTTTGGAATAAATCTTAGGCAATCCGGCCTGCTACCGCTTTGCCCGAGCGGCAATCACAGTCAAGTCACTCAACCACTCCCCGGAGCTCTCTCCATGACTTCACCCATCGTCCTCATCACCGGCGCCCTGACCGGCATCGGCCGCGCCACCGCCCTCGCCTTCGCCAAGGAAGGCGCCACCGTCGTCGCCAGCGGGCGGCGCGAGGCCGAAGGCCAGGCCCTGGTGGCCGAACTGCGCGCCGCCGGCGCCCCGGCTGCCGCCTTCCTCCGCGCCGACGTGCGCCACGAGGCCGAAGTGCGTTCCCTCGTCGAGCAGACGGTCGAGCGTTTCGGTCGGCTGGACGTGGCCGTCAACAACGCCGGCATCGAAGGCGACTTCGGCCCGATCAGCGAGACCACCGATGCGAACTACCTGGCCGTGTTCGACACCAATGTGCGCGGTGTCGTGAACTCGCTGAAGCACGAACTGCGCGTGATGCAGGCGCAGGGTGGCGGCAGCATCGTCAACGTGTCATCGGTGCTGGGCCGCGTCGGCTTCGCCGGCTTCGGCGTCTACGCCGCCAGCAAGCACGCGGTCGACGGCCTCACGCGCACCGCGGCGCTGGAAGGTGCGGCCCACGGCGTGCGCGTCAACGGCGTGGCGCCGGGACCGGTGGAGACCCCCATGCTCAGCCGCCTCACCGGCCACGACGACAACGCCAAGGCGCAGATGCTGGCCGGCATGGTGGGCAAGCGCGCCGCCGACCCCGACGAGATCGCCCAGGCCATCGTCTTCCTGGCCGGCAACCGCTCGCGGTTCATGACGGGAGAGACGGTGGCGATTGATGGGGGGCACTCGGCAGGGTGAGCGGGCTGCGGCCGGTCGGGGTGAGGAGGCGGGCGGTCCGCGCTACTGGGCGCGAAGTAGACTGCACAGGATTCTGTCACTCACCCCCTTCAGGAGCCGACCATGGGTTTTGCCGCCAGCGACGTGGTGCCCTTCACGCAGGCCCGCGCCAACCTCTCCGAGCTGGCCGACCAGGCCAAGGCCGGCGCCGAGAAGATCATCACCAAGAACGGCGAGAGCTATGTCGCGCTGATCGACGCCGCCCGGCTGGACTACTACCACCGCCTGGAGCGCGAGCGTATTCACCTGCTGCTCATCGACGACGCCCGGCGCGGCCTGGCGGACATCGCGGCCGGCCGCACCGTCGCGGCCGATGCCGCCATTGCCAAGCTGCAGCAGCGGCGCGCGGCCGCATCCAAGGCAGCCACCATCGGCAAGGCCGCCAAGAAGCGTGGCTGACCCGCTGTACCGGGTAGAGCTGACCGCGAGCTTCCTGGAGCGCCTGGACGCTGTCCAAGCATTCTTGGTGGAAGCGGACGCCGGGTTCGCGTTTGACGACCTGCTGACCGAGCTGCGCGCCACCGTCATCCCCAACCTGCGGCGCTTCCCGCGCATTGGCCGGCGCTACCTGGCCAACCCACCGCAGTCGGCCGAGGCGCTGGCGCAGTTGGCGGCACTGCCAGCCGGCGCGCCGGATGCGTTGCGTGAATACCTGCATGGCGACTACCTGATGCTCTATACGGTGGTGGATGCATTGCCGCAGGCCAAGGCCACGGTGTACCTGCTGTCCATTCGGCATCACCGCCAGCTGTCGTTTGATTTCGCCAGACTTTGGCTTGGCGGCTGACGAACGAACGACCGGGCCGCAGGGCGAGTTTGCTGGTTCCGCATCGAATAGCTTGAATCCGCAGGTTGGCGGTGACTTCTGCGAACCCCAACGTCAGCGACGTGGTTTGCGTTGGGCTTCACTGCAACCACTCCGGCGGCGTCTGCGTCGCATGGATGCATTTGCGGAGACCGCGCCTCATCGCTGCATTGCCGGAGTCCCGCCCGCCGGGGCGGACTCCCGGCATCACGGCACCGGCGAGACGGCCGTTACGCGGTGGCTGGCTCAACTCGATGAAGAAGCGGCCGGTCGCCCCGGCATTGGCAAGCTGGTCACCCGTGCCACCCAACGCCTTCGAGCAGCAATCGGCAGTCAAACAACCCATCGCTGTGTCCGAAAAAACTTGACCAGGACACTTGTCAGGTTCAGGACTGCCCAAGAACCTGTACCTAGTGTTTCCTGCCCGCCCCGAGATACGTCTCGATGACCCTCGGGTCCGCCGCCAACTCATCCGCCGGCCCGCTCAGCCCGAACTCCCCCGTCTCCAGCACATGCCCATGGTCCGCCACGCGCAGCGCCGCGCGGGCGTTCTGCTCGACCAGCAGGATGCTGACGCCGCTGGCGCGCAGGTCGTCGACGATGGCGAAGATCTCGCGCACGATCAGCGGCGCCAGGCCCAGGCTGGGTTCGTCGAGCATCAAGAGCTTGGGCTGCCCCATCAACGCCCGGCCCAGCGCCAGCATCTGGCGTTCGCCGCCGGATAGCGTGCCCGCGTGCTGCCTGCTGCGCTCCTTCAGGCGCGGGAAGCGCGTGTAGACGCTTTCCAGCCCGTCGCGCCAGCGCTTGTCGCCCAGCTTCTTGGGCCGCCAGCCGCCGAGCAGCAGGTTGTCTTCCACCGTCATCGTGCCGAACAGTTCGCGCTTCTCGGGCACCAGGGCGAGGCCGGCCATGACGCGCTCTTCGAGCGTCAGCCGGGCGATGTCTTCACCGGCAAATCGCAGCGCTGAGCTGCGCGACGGGATCAGGCCCATCAACGCGCCCAGTAGCGTGGACTTGCCCGCGCCGTTCGGGCCGATGACGGTGACGACGCTTTTCTCCGGCGCCGCAAAGCTCAGGCCATGCAGCACCTCGGCGCGGCCGTAGCCGGCGTGCAGATCGGTCACTTCCAAGAGCGCGCTCATTCGTCGGCTCCCAGATAGGCCGCGCGCACCGCCGGGCTGGCCTGCACCTCGGCCGGCGTGCCTTCCATCAGCCAGCGGCCGAACTCCATGACGACGATGCGGTCGGTGAGCTTCATGACGAAGTCCATGTCGTGCTCGACCAGCAGCAGCGACAGGCCCTCGCCTTTCAGCTGCCGCAGCACCTCGGCGAGCGCTTCCTTTTCCTTGTGGCGCAGGCCGGCGGCGGGTTCGTCCAGCAGCAGCAGCGACGGGTCGCTGGCCAGCGCCCGGGCGATCTCGACCAGGCGCTGCGGCCCCAGGGCCAGGTTGCCGGCCAGCTCATGCGCGTGTTCGGCCAGGCCGACGCGGCGCAGCTGGCGCATGGCCTCGGCGCGGGCCTGCGCCTCCTCGGCCGCGTTCAGGCCCAGCATGGCGCGCAGGGTGCCGCTCTTTGTGCGCAGATAGGTCCCTAGCGCGACGTTCTCCAGCACGGTCATGTCGGGCACCAGCTTCACATGCTGGAAGGTGCGCGACAGGCCGGCGCGCGCGATGTCGCGGGCGTGGCGGCCGTCCATTCGCTGGCCCAGCAGTTCCACTTCGCCTGAGGTCAGCGGCAGCACGCCGGAGACCAGGTTGAAGGTGGTGCTCTTGCCGGCGCCGTTGGGCCCGATGAGGCCGACGATGTCGCCGGCGCGGATGCTGAAGCTGATGTCGTTGACGGCCACCAGCCCGCCGAACTGCTTGCGTACGGCGCGCACATCCAGCAGCGGCGCGCCGCGTGGCGGGTGGCTGCGCTCGCTCAGCGCTGGCGCGTTCTCGTCCACCGCCCGCGCGCGGCGCGCCGGCAGCCAGCGCGAGATCAAGGGCCACAGCCCGTCGGGCGCAAAGCGCAGCACCAGCACCAGCACGATGCCGAAGACGATGATCTCGTAGTTGCCCGAGCCGCCGAAGACCAGCGGCAGCACGACCTTGAGCTGGTCCTCCGCGAACTTGACCAGCGCCGCGCCGACGAAGGCGCCGCCCACGGTGCCGATGCCGCCGACGACGGCCATGAACAGGTACTCGATGCCGAACTTGATGCCGAAGGGCGAGGGGTTCACGCTGCGCTGCATGTGCGCATACAGCCAGCCCGACACCGAGGCCAGCAGCGCCGCGACAACGAACATGATGAGCTTGTAGCGAAAGGTCGATGCGCCCATCGCCTCGGGCATGGTTGTGCCGCCGCCGCGGTTGGTGTTCAGCGCGCGCATGATGCGGCCCGGCCGCGAGTCCAGCAGCTGGGTCACCGCCACGGCCGCGAGCAGCGCCGCCAGCCAGATCAGCACATAGATGCGGCGCTCGCTCTGGAAGCTGAAGTCGCCGAGAGTCAGCGCCGGCAGGCCCAGCAGGCCGTCGTACTTGCCGAGCGCCTCCAGATTGCCGACCAGGTAGTACAGCGCCAGGCACCAGCAGATGGTGGCCAGCGGCAGGTAGTGGCCCGACATGCGCAGCGTCAGCGCACCGATGGCCAGGGCCAGCACCAGCGTGATGGCCAGGCCCGCCAGCAGCCCCAGCCAGGGCGACAGCGCCAGCGTCGTCGACAGATAGGCAGTCGCATAGGCGCCGACACCGGCAAACGCGGCCTGGCCGAATGAGGTGAGGCCGCCCACGCCGGTCAGCAGCACCAGGCCGAGCACGACGAGGGAGAACAGGCCGATGTAGTTGAGCTGGGTGATCCAGAAGTCGGGCACCGGGGCGAAGGGCAGCGCCAGCACGACCGCTGCGGCGGCGATTGCAAGATGCGTGCGGTTCATCGCGTCAGTGCTCCTCGTGGTGCGGGTCCACAAAGGACCGCCACAGGAGGATGGGCAGGATCACCGTGAACACGATGACCTCCTTGAAGGCGCTGGCCCAGAAGGAGCCGAAGCTCTCGATCAAGCCCACGCCGATCGCGCCGGCCAGCGCCATCGGGAAGCTCGCCAGCCCCGCGAACACTGCGGCGACGAAGCCCTTCAGGCCGATCAGGAAACCGGTGTCGTAATAGATGGTGGTCGACGGCGAGATCAGCAGGCCCGACAGCGCGCCGATGAAGGCCGCCATCGTGAAGCTCAAGGACCCGGCCGCGTCGCCCGAAATGCCCATCAGCCGCGCGCCGTTGCGGTTGACCGAGGTGGCCCGCAGCGCCTTGCCCATCAGCGTGCGCTCGAAGAACACGAACATCGCCAGCAGCAGCACGATGGACGCGCCGAAGATGATCAGGGTCTGGCCCGTGAAGCTCAGCGGCCCGACATCGAAACGCGCCTCCCAGAAGGCCGGCGTGCGGTAGCCCTCGGCGCCGAAGAAGACCAGGCCGACGCCGGTCAGCGCGAAGTGCACGCCGACCGAGACGATCAGCAGGGTGAGCACGCTGGCGGCCGACAGCGCGCGGTAGGCCAGGCGGTAGAGCAGCGGGCCCATGGCGGTGACGATGGCCAGCGTCAGCGCCACCTGCAGCCACAGCGGCGCCTGCCAGGTCAGCAGCATCGGCGTCAGCACCGCCAGCGCGACGGGCAGGCTCAGCGTTCTCAGCAGGGACAGCGCCATGCGCCGGGCCGCCCAGCGCTCCCGCAAGCCCTGCGAAAGATCGAGCACCGCCGCGCCGACGGCCGTCAGCAGCAGCAGCCACACCGTGCCTGGGACCTTGCCCATCTGCAGCGCCGCCAGCGTCAGCGCGCCGAAAGCGACGAACTCGCCCTGCGGGATGAAGATGATGCGGGTGACCGAGAACACCAGCACCAGAGCCAGTGAGACCAGGGCATAGATGGCCCCGTTGGTCAGGCCGTCGAGGCCGAGGATGGCGGCAATCGTGAGGTCCATGGCGGCGTGTCGTGGTGGCCCGCGCATGGTATCGGCGATTTACCGACCGAGCGGTCGGGATATCACCCAGCGTCGCCGCGAGTTGTCGCACGGCATGCCGAGGCGCTGCGTCCGACAACAAAAAGGCGCCCCGAAGGGCGCCTTCCAACCTGCTGCGACGATCAGCTCTGGCCGACGACGAGTTGGTTGTTGACCTGCTTGACCCCGTCGATGGCGGACACCAGCGTCGTGGCGCGCTCGCGCGACTGCGCGTCGGGCGCCTGGCCCGACAGTGTCACCTGGCCATCCCGGGTGTCGACGTTGATCTGGGTTGCCTTGAGCTGGTCGTCCACCGCGAGGGCGGCATTGACCTTGGCGGTGATGGTCATGTCGGTCGCCGTGCTGACGGTGCTGTCGGCGGCGGCGTCACGGTTTTGCTGGCTGGCGTCGGCCACGGGGGCGTCGGCACGCGGCACAGTGCCGGCGTCTTCAGCCTGGCGGCCGCAGGCGGTCAGGCCGGCTGCCAGCATCAGGGCGGCGATCAGGGGCAGGCGGGTGGAAAGCTTCGGCTGTTTCATCGGGCGTCCTTTCGACAACAAAGGCCACTGCTGGCCGGTGTCGCCACTTTGGACGCCGCGGTGGCCTAACTGTTTAAGTCAGCGCGCCGAATCCTTGTGGGACCACGCCGACAAGACACCCTCCGGGCCCCGTCCTACAGCCGCCGACGCGCCCGTCCCACGCCAAACAGGTCGAACGGCCGCCAGCATGCAGACATGAAAGTCGCCGTCAAACTTGCCGGCGTCGTGCTGGCCGCTGTGGTTGTCCTGGTCAGCCTGGATCTGGCCGGCTGGCCCGGCCTCGCGCCCTGGTTGGCCGCCAAAGCCGACCGTGGCCTGGACATGGACGATGACGCCAGGCTTCATCTGTTGTGGAATCCCCGGCTGGAAGCCGCACGCCTGAACGTCGTTGGCAAGGGCGGCGAGCCGCTGGCCCAGGCGCAGGCGGTGCGCCTGAACTGGCAATGGCGCGACATCTGGGCCTGGCGCCGCGGCGGACCGCTACGGCTGCGCCTGGTGGAGGCCGACACCTTGTCCCTGAACTGGCAGCGCGACGCCAACGGCCGCACCGCCTGGCCGGTGCAGCCCAGCGGCGCCCGCGACGAACCGGCCAAGCTGCCCCAAGTCGACCACCTCGTCATCCGCCGCGGCCAAGCCAAACTGGACGATGCGCCGCTGCACCTGCAGGCAGACGCGCGTTTCGCCACCGCTGCCGACGGCCGCTGGACGGCACAGATGCAGGGGCAGCTGCGCGACCAGCAACTGGCGCTGAAGGCCGAGGCCGGTGCGGGCCTCGCCCTGCTGGCCCCACCTGAAGCCGGCCTGCCGCCGGTGCGGCTGCGTGCGGAGCTGACCCAGCGCGATGGTCGCATCGCCTTCGATGGCACGGCCGCGTCGCTGCTGGATGCACGCGCGCTCGACGGCCAGTTGCAGGTCCGCGGCCGCTCGCTGGCCGACATCGGCCGGCCTTTCGGCATCACGCTGCCGAACACGCCCTCGGTCGATCTGAGCGGACGGCTGCGGCACGCCACGGGCGTCTGGCAGCTCGGCGGCGCCAAGGCGCGCATTGGGCAGAGCCATCTCGGCGGCGACTTCTCATTCGACACCCGCCCGGCGCGCTCGCAGCTCAGCGGCCTGCTGCGCGGCGGCCCGTTGCGCCTGGCCGACCTGGGCCCCGCCGTCGGCACTGACAGGGCACCCAGCCGCCCCGGCCGCGTGCTGCCCGACCGACCGCTGGATCTGCCGTCACTCAAGGCCATGGACGCGCGCGTGGCCGTCGCCCTGAGCCAGCTTGACCTCGGCACCGCCAACCTGGCCCCGCTGGCACCGGTGAATGCCAGCCTGGTGCTTGAGAACGGCCTACTCAGGCTGGACAACTTCAACGCCGGCATCGCTGGCGGCGAGGCCTCGGGCTGGGCACGGCTGGACACCGGCCAGAACCCGCCGCTGTGGCAGATCGGCCTGGACGTGCGGGGCATGGCCATCGAGCGCTGGCTCAAGTTTGAGACCAAGAGCATGGGGGCGGACCCCGTGACGGGCCGGCTGCGCGCCGATATCGACGTGCAGGGCCGCGGCCGAAGCACTGCCGAGCTGCTGGCCACCATGGACGGCCCGGTCAGCCTGCAGATCGACCGGGGCAGCATCTCTCACCTGCTGACCGAAGCGAGTGGCCTGGACGTTGCGCAGGGTCTGATGGTCTGGCTGCGTGGGGACAAGAAGCTGGAGCTGAACTGCGCCCGCCTGGACGGCCGCTTCAAGGCCGGCGTGCTCAGGCCGCGCTCGGCCGTCGTTGACAACCGCGACACCCGCATCGACATCGACGGCAGCATCAGCATGGTCAACGAGACCCTGGACCTGCGCGTCGTCGCCAAGCCCAAGGACCTGACACTCTTCTCGCTGCGCTCGCCGGTGCGCGTGCAGGGCACGCTGGCCGACCCGCGCGTGGCGCTGGAAGGCAAGGCCCTCGGTGGCAAGGCCATCGCCGCCATCGCCCTGGGTGCGCTGGCGCCACCCGCCGCGCTGCTGGCCTTCATCGACCCCGGCGAGGATTTGCCGCCGGTCAGCTGCGACGGGC
>NZ_JBQVNP010000120.1:0-16385 GCF_052436255.1 Roseateles sp.
CGCATAGCCCTGCCCGTCAGGGCGCCGGGTACCGCTTCGCTCGCGTACTCGCCCGGTCCCTCCGCTTCGCTGCGGGCATGCGGCCTCTGTGCGCGCCCCTCTGCCCTGCCCGCCAGGTCTCTTTATGCGTCAGACGGCTCCGAACAGCAGATTTTCTCAACCACCAACGAGGGCACCACCATGACCAATACGAGCGCACACGACATCCGAAGCACCGGCAACGCCTCCCAAGCGCAGTTCCTCGCACCCCAGACTCACCAAACAGCAGCAAGGGAAACGCGGGTCGTCGTGATGAACGGGAGCCGGATCGGAATGGCGTTCGATGGTCGGCAGTGGTGGAACGTGTCGGTTGCCCCCGCATCGGCGCATAGCGCCTGAATCGAGCAACTACGGGAGCATCACATGAGCGACCAATTCGGATTCGACTTCGCCGACATGGCGGAACCTGCTTACGCCGAACTGCCTTTGGGTGGCTGGCTGGACCCGGAGTACACCACCGACGAATTCAATGCCATCTTCGAGCGCGCAGCACTGGTGTTGCCTGCGCTGTCGGGTGCATTGGCTGTTCTGTTCGGCGGCGCGCTCGAAGCCGCCAAGGACGAACACGCCAAGATGCTGGAGGCGTGCGAGCGCACGGGAGCCTATCACCTGTGGCGCGTAGACGTGCCTGCCGAGGCCTCGCTGATCGAAGCCTTCCAAGCTGCGTGCATCGCCCGCGAGTGCCCCGTGCCGGGCGCCGAATTCAAGACGCTGACCGAGAAGCGGATGACTGTCCATGCGATGTATGTGCCGGGCTTGGGCTCTGTGGTGGTCCACCAGTGGGCAGCTGACAACATCGGAATCGACTACTACCCGTGGCGCGACTCTTTTTTCTTGCCTAGTTATCGCGATGACCGTCGGGTCGTGAAAGTCCCCGAGTCGGTCTTCGCTGGCACCTACTGTGCCGACAAGATCGCTGAATCGAATGAAGGCATCGCGAGCGTGCCGGTATTCATGCACGAGGGCCGCGAGTACATCAACGACGGTGGCATGAGTTACGGCACCTATAGCGAATGCGGCGGCTGGGCGTTCTGCTCGATGGCCGATTGGAACGGTCCGACCTACAGCTACCGGACCCAAGTCAAGGCATGGGACGAAGGCCGCACCGAGCGTGGCGATCGTCGCGGGTTGGTGGTTCGCGTTCGCGGACACCTCGCCGTGCTGACCGGCGAAACGATCTTCTATGACGACAACGCGACTGGCTTCCACTGCGCATCGCGCGACGAGGAGGAAGGCGCTGTACCGGAGGATGAGGAAGAGGAATGGGCCGAGGACGGAATCTCGGAAGAAGGGGCCGAAGCATGAACGCCCTGTCTACCTTTGACGCCATCGACCTTTTCGCCGGCGTCGGCGGCTCCAGCGAAGGCGCCCGGTTAGCCGGTGTCCGGGTGAAGTGGGCCGCGAACCACTCGCCTGTCGCGGTGCACTTCCATTCGGTCAACCACCCCGACATCGAGCACTCGTGCCAAGACGTGAATCAGCAGGACTGGGGCCTTGTGCCTTCGCACGACCTTCAGATCGCGTCCCCATCCTGCACCGGTCACACCCCGGCACGCGGCAAAGATCGACCCCATCACGACATGACGCGCAACACTGCATGGGCCGTCGTGCAGTGCGCCGAGTACCACCGGCCAGCATTCTGTGTCACCGAGAACGTCCCCGCCATGACCTCGTGGGTGTTGTTCCCCGCGTGGGAAGACGCGATGCGCCGCCTCGGCTATTCCATCGCCCGCTACGTCCTCGACGCAGCCGACCACGGCGTGCCTCAGAACCGCGAGCGCCTGTTTTTGGTTTGCAGCCGGTCAAAGTCGCCGATCCAGCTTCGTTTGCCAAAGCGCGAACACCAGCCGGTGGCCAACGTGATCGATTGGGACTACCCGAACTGGAGTCCCATCATCACGCCGAAGCGCAAGCCGGCCACCATTCGCCGGATTGCTGCGGGTCGTGCGGCATTCGGTGACCGCTTCGTCACGCCCTATTACTCCAAGGGCAGCGGCCTGACCGGCCGAAGCATTCACCGCCCCATCGGGTCCTTGACCACTGTTGACCGCTGGGCGGTCATCGACGGCGACCGCATGCGCATGCTTCAAATCCACGAGGCGAAGGCTGTCATGGGCATGCGCGAGGACTACGCCCTCCCGAAGGTGAAGCGGGCGGCGATGCACTTGCTTGGCAACGGTGTTTGCCCGCCCGTCATGGCCGATCTCTTGACCGCCCTGCGGCAGGCCGCATGACGCCAGCCGTCGCATCCTCTCGCGCCGCTGTGCTAACCGAAGCACAGCGGCAAGCGCTTCGCACCGCCCTCGCAGGAAAAATCATTTCGATTTGCTTCGGTGCTGGCGTTGACTCCACCGCGATGCTTGTCGCGCTTCACGAGGCTGGAATACGGCCTGACGTATTGACCTTTGCCGACACTGGGGGGGAGAAGAATGTCACGCTTCTTCACGTTGAAAAGATGAATGTTGTCCTCGCCGAATGGGGATGGCCGCTCATCGACGTATGCAAGAAGGTGCCGATGGCCTCGACCGGGTACGCAGACCTCTACGGCAACTGCATCAAGAATGAAACGCTCCCATCGCTTGCCTTCGGAATGAAGTCGTGCAGCATTAAGTGGAAGCAAATCCCCCAAGACCAGTTTCTCAAGGGCGCGAAATCAGGGCCGGGTGCGCGGCCTCCACACCCTGTATGGCTTGCCGCGCAGGCCTCGGGCGAGCGGATCACGAAGTTGATCGGATACGACTGCGGCAAAGCAGACCTTCGACGCTCGCGCGCCGTCAAGATGGCTGACGCTGATTTCGACTACGCCTATCCGCTCCAGCTCGTGCGCTGGACTCGGCGCGATTGCGTCCGAGCCATCGCCCTCGCTCTCGGTGCAGACATGGTGCCGATCAAGTCGGCGTGCTTCTATTGTCCGGCGAGCAAGCACTGGGAGCTGTACTGGCTGGCTGCTGAATACCCGGAGCTTTTCGAGCGCGCGCTGTTCATGGAGCGCAACGCGCTCACCGGACGAGGCTAAGCCAGGATACGGCCAGTTTTAGCTCATAAGCGTCAAAGTCATTAAAGACAGTTGGCTTATGCACGCCGCGCTCGTCCACGCGGAATCGGCCCCCTCTCGATCCTCGCGTAAGCGGTTCTCTATGCCTTGGAGGGCCCGAGCGGCTCCGATCCATTGCGACTTCGAGCCCTTGCCGCGCTGGCACGTACGGCCATCGTGCCCTCAACCACCGCCGCGACGTCCGCCAGAAATCGCGGCTTGGGTTCGTGGCCCGCAATCCGCGTGTTTGCAAGCGCCTGAGCCATTGCATCGCGGCGCTCCTCCTTTGTGGTCATGGCAACACCTCAACCCCAACAGGATGCCAAGCCATCACCTCTCCACCGTGCAGCTTTGGATCGAACCGTTCAAGCAGTTTCTCCAGCGCATGCTCATCGATTCGGGATCGGGTCGAGACGCCGCGAACCTGCGGCCGCGAAGCGGGGTGCGGGACCTTCTGTTGACTTGCCTTCTTGGTCATGCCCATGATTTTCCTCCTGAAACGCTCCGCGACACCGAACAACCGGCTACGTCGACGCTTGATCGGCCGTGATGAGGTCCGGGAGCGAAATGCCGTGCTCAACTGCGTGGACGTTATTTCATGGGCCTGCAGGAGGTCTCAGGACAGATCCCAGGCATCGATGGTCAGTGGCTGGTCGGGCGGACAGGTTGCGATCTTGTCCGGGTGGAAGATCGCGTCGCCCTTCCAGTTCGCCGGCATGACGTAGTCGTCACCGATGATCGCGGGGCCTCGGTGCGCCGGTGGACCACCAGCCAGCAGCGGCAGCACATCGCCCGCTTTCGCGGTGTAGCGGTTCGGATAGCCGTTGAAGGCCAGCCAGGTGGCCTTGCCTTCTCTGACGAGTTGCTGAAGCCAATCAATGCCGCCTGGACCAACTTCCCAGTTGGCCAGCACGGCTTCCTTGCGATCGAGAGATCGGTCGCGCTCCTCGGGCGTCTGGGCCGCGACAACTATCCACCAGCCGATCATTGTGGGTTTCCTCGTTGCGAGTCCATGGCCCCAAAATGGCTGTTCCGGCCCGACTTGCCGAAACACCGTCTGTCCCCTCGGATGATCTCAGCATTGCAGCACACCACCAAGGAGAATTCCTCTTCACCATTCAAAAACCGTTACCACCGCCCCCTGGGTATGCCAGTTGGCTCGACTACGCCGTCGAAGCGTTCAGCACCCGGCAGGCCTGGCTCGAAAGCCTCTGGGAAACCTGGGTCGACGACACCGCCGTCGAACTGGACCGGGATGAAATCCGCGAGTCTGCACGCCTGGAACTGCGTGCCCTGCGCAAGGCGGCCGCGGCTGCCGACTCGTGAGTCCAGGCCGGCGCGTACGCCGCATTCATTTGTCTATCGTGCCTTTCGCGCGCCGGGCTTGGCGACCTTCGAGGCCGGCGCCTCTGGCACCGGTTCCGGTGGCGAGAGCCGCTCCAGCAGCGCACGCAGCGTCTGTGCTTCGGCTCGGCACTGCGTTGCCTCTTGCTGCGCCACCGCGAGCCGTTCCCGCGTCGCCTGAAGATCATCAACGAGGCTGCGATTGCGGGCCGTCAGTTCCCGCTGCGAATCCTCGGCCGCATCGGCCTTGACCCGCAGCCGCGTGACGGCGTCGGCCTGCGCCAACAGGCTCTCGCGATGGCGGCCTTCGGTCTGCGCCAATTGGCCGCGCAGCGCCTCGAGCTGCTTGTCGACCTTGATCCGGGCCTGACGCTCCTGGTCGATCTCCAGCAGCGCGCGCCGCTCTGCGGCATCCGCTCGACCGTTCGCGACGGCAACCGCCTCCCGCACCTTGCCCAACTCGGCGCTGAAATCCGCCCGAACCCGCTCCTGCTGTTGGCGCGCCTCCTCGAGGTGCCGCTGCAACTCCTGCAGCCTAGCCACGGCGCCGGCATGGGCACGCCGCTCGGCCTCCAGGTCGGTTTGCCGTTGCTGGAGCGATTCCTGCGCTGCGCTCAGTTGCGGACGCAGGGTTTCGACGCTGACCAGTGCCTCTGCTGCCGCCTGGCGGGCCCGGGTTTCCTCCCCCTGGGCTTGCTCGACCGCGGCCTGATCCTCCAGGCGCAGCGCTGCGAGTTCGTTGCGCGCGGCAGCCGTGGCCTGCTGCCACAACGCGGCTATGGCCTCAGCCGCCGTCGCCTTGAGCGCCGGTGGCAGATCCGGATGATCGATTTCGACACGCGCCTTGCTGCGCAGGTCCTCCCAGAACCTGGCCAGTGCCTCCGCCGGCGCACTCATCGAGCCCTTGCGAACGAACTGGTACAGCTTGCTCGCCGTGGGAGTGATGCCATAGCGGAAGAACAGCAACGCGCAAACCTCGCGATAGAGGTCTTTTGTTTCCGAGAACCGCCCCCTGAGGGCCTCGATGTCGCTCTGGAGTTCGATTTCAGTGTTCATTGATAAATAATACAACGTAATACGTTAAATTCAATGAATCAAAAGTCAATCTATGGACATAATCTTTCTAATGTCCATAATCATGGCGATGTCCTCCTTTTGCGCGTAGCTCCGCATGAATGCCCTCGTCAGCCTGGATCAGATGATGGTGCCGACCCACCTGGATGGCAGCGGCGGCCGCAATCGCGCCAGCTCGCGATCGCAGTTGGCCGCATTCGATGACCGCTCGGCGGTTCTGGCCTGGCTGGCCCGCTACGCCGATTCACCCGCCACGCTCGCCAGCTACCGCAAGGAGGCCGAACGCCTGCTGCTGTGGTGCATCCTGCAGCGCGGCGCGGCCCTCTCGGATCTCACGCACGAAGATCTGCTGCTCTACCAGCGCTTCCTCGGGGACCCGCAGCCGGCCGAGCGCTGGGTCATGGAGCCGGGCCAGAAGCCGGGACGCAACTCCCCGCGCTGGCGCCCCTTTGCCGGCCCGCTGGGGCCTTCGAGCCTGCGCCAAGCGCTGTCGATCCTCAACGCCATGTTCTCATGGCTCGTGGAGGCCGGCCACTTGGCCGGCAACCCGTTGGCGCTGAGCCGGCGCAAGCGTCGGCAGGCCGCCCCTCGGGTGAGCCGCTTCCTGCCACAGGAGCACTGGGACCTGGTGAAAGCCGCGATCGAAGCGATGCCCGTCGATAGTGAGCGTGAGAGGCTGCATGCAGCGCGCTGCCGGTGGCTGTTTTCGCTGCTCTACATCGGTGGGCTGCGCGTGTCCGAGATCCGCGACGCCGGCATGGGCGGATTCTTCAGCCGGCGCGGCACCGATGGGCGCGAGCGCTGGTGGCTCGAGATCACCGGCAAGGGCAGCAAGACCCGCCTGGTGCCGGCCACGGGCGAATTGATGGCCGAGTTGATGCGCTACCGCAAGGCCCATGCGTTAAGCGCGCTTCCACAGGAGGGCGAAGGCACGCCGTTGGTGATGACCCTGATCGCCCCGATCAGGCCGATGGCACGAAGCGCCATTCACGAGCTCGTCAAGGGAGTGATGCACGCTGCCGCGGCCGCGCTGCGACAGCGTGGTCCTGACTTCGAAGCCGCGGCAACCCACCTCGAGCAGGCGTCGACGCACTGGATTCGTCACACCGCCGGAAGCCATCTGAGCGAAAAAGTCGACCTCAAGATGGTCCGCGACAACCTGGGCCACGCCAACATCAGTACGACCAGCATTTACTTGCATACCGAAGACGATGCCCGTCACGATGCGACGGCGGCCGGGCACCGGGTCGGCTGGCGCAGCCCGTAGTCGCATGTTGCGCCCGACCTTGCGTAGGATTTCGTCGATGTAATCCTTGAAGTCGGACGATGGTTTATCCAGCAACGTGGCCCCCAGCGCTTACAGGATCTGTCCAGTATCCAACAATCGCTGCAAGAAGGTCAGACTGGACCAGCTGACGCGGCGGCGTGGTTGGCCGAGCTACGCCAGCGAGTCGAACAACGACGCCGGGTACCGGCGGGATCTGATTGCTTGGCGTCAGGTCTTGTCCGACTTGGCCTCGGCCGCCACGGAATTCACTTTGCTTTCCTCCACCTTGGCGTTCTCGTCCTTCGTGTTGCTGTTCATGCTCTTCATCATGAAGATCATCGCGATCGGGCAGACAAGGAACAGCAGGAAAGGCGCTGCGGCCCAAATGAATCCATGGGATGCGGGCAATGCAAAGTACGCGACCGCCAAGGCAACGCCCAGTCCGGCAGCAATCTTGATCAATGTTTTCGAATCGCATTTCATGGCTCAATCCTTTCAAGGAAATGGGGGGTGCCGCGAGAGGGTCGGACCCTCTCTGCATTCGCGGATTAAAGCGCCCTGACGCTAGCGGAGCCGGCAGATGCCGACACCCGTGCAACGAACGGGAAGTCGTCCATGGGCCTTACCGCGATTCCTGCGGAGTGCTGCCCTGTGTGGAGTCCCGGTGAGGGCGGGCCTCGCGCGCCACCTTCCGGTTTTCACCAGCCATCGCGGGCTTGCCCGTTTCCCACACGCCCGAGCCCTGACCAAGGGCGGTGCTGCCGTCCTTGATCTGGACGACACCCGGCAACCTCGCGTTCTTCCGGGCTTCGGCCACGGCTTGCGGTTTGGTGTCGGTCGGCGGAGCCGCTTCCTGCGACTGCCCTTGTGCATAGGCACCGGAGAACAGCAGCGTTGCGGCGCCAATGGCGAAGAGGATTTTTTTCATTTCAGGCTCCTTCAGAGTTAAGTGACACATCACGTTTCGGTGATCGACTTGGCTGTCGCTCATCCGACTTGCATCACGGTTGCAACTCTAAAAATCGGGGCACCACAACAGACTGACGGACTTATGACGGTTTCGTCATGTACAACCCGTCGCGCTCGGTGCAGTGCCCGAATGCGTACCGGCTCAGGTGTCCCGGATGGCCGACCGATGGGCATCGGCCTTCTTGTCGTGAACAACGCTGCCGAACGGGGTAGCCAGAACGGCCCCTTCCTCGCGAGCCGCAGTCCGCTTCAAGCCTTGAAAGACGGCGCGCGCTGGCTGATGCACAAGTAGGCCTGCTCGACGGCCTCCTCACAGGCCGGCTCGGACTTCGCCAGTTCCTCCAGCGCGCACATCAGGAATTCGGCCACCGCCCATCGCCGTTCGGCCACCGCCTGCTTGTAGAGCTGCAGCACCTCCTGC
This sequence comes from Roseateles sp., assembly GCF_052436255.1. GTDB lineage: Bacteria > Pseudomonadota > Gammaproteobacteria > Burkholderiales > Burkholderiaceae_C > Pelomonas. The sequence continues at coordinate 8,149 of NZ_JBQVNP010000120.1, forward strand.
GCCAGGCTCTGGCTGGCGTCGAATCTCTGCTTCATGGCAATACCTCCATTGCGACCTTGTCGCCACATGCAGCCTAAGCCTTGTCACGATGGCAAGGTCAAGTTAAAGGTCGCTTGACCTTCGCCCTAAGGCGAAGGTCTATTCTCTGGGGATGGCCTCTGCGACCTCGTCCTCTTCCATGCCCGAGCGGCTGACCGTTGGCAAGCTTGCGGCCTTGGCTGACGTGTCGGCCAATTCGGTTCGCTTCTACGAGCGTGAGGGGTTGATGCGGGTGCCCAAGAAAACCGAGAGCGGCTACAGGCTGTACGAGCCAGCGGCGGTGCAGCGGCTGCGCTTCATCAAGCAGGCCCAGCACTGCGGCTTCACGCTGTCGGAGATCCAGGATCTGCTGCAGTTGCGCGACCAACCTTCTTCGTGCTGCGCCGACGTGCGGACCAAGGTCATCGAGAAGAAGCTCCAATTGGAAGCGCGCATCAAGGCCATGAAGGCGATGTCCAAGGGCCTGGACCAACTCATCGCCGACTGCGACAACGACGCCCAGCCTGCGGAGGATTGTTCGATCCTGGCGGCCCTGTCCGGAAGCGCCCAAGGACGCCCCAAATGAGGGTCGAGGTTCTGCACGCCACCGGTTGCGCGAAGTGCCAGCGCGAGCTGGACAGCCTGCGCGCCGCGGCGCGGCAGGCCGACCCGGCCGTGGAGTGGGAAGAACTCGACATCCTCGCGGCCCTCGACTATGCCGTCGAGCTGGGGGTGCTCCGCCCGCCAGCGGTGGCCATTGATGGCCAACTGGTGTTTGCGTCGCTCCCCACGCCTGACGCGCTCGCTGCAGCCATGCACGCGCGTCGTCAGGGCGCGGGTTGATATGGACATCGAGGCGTTTCAGCAGGCCGTCCAGCACGCTGGCATGGCGGCGCTCGTCGTCAGCTTCCTGACCGGCTTTTTCTTCAGCTTCAACCCGGTCGCCTTGGCGGCCATCCCCGTCTCCTTGGCCTACGTGACCAAGGCACGGGCGCCGCGCCAGGCGCTGCTGTTCGGCGGCATGTTCATCGCCGGCATGGTGCTCACGCATGTGCTGCTGGGTGCCGCAACCGGTGCCGGTGGCAAGGGTGTGCAGTCTCTGCTCGGGCGCCAATGGAGTCTGGTGCTCGGCCCCTGGCTCATCCTGATGGGCCTGCTGTGGCCGGGGTGGATCCGCATGCCGTTCAGGGGCCTGTCGTTGCGCGCCAGGCGTGCCGCCGGCCCCTGGGGTGCCTTCGTTCTGGGTGTTCCATTTGCGATCGCAATCTGCCCCTCGTGCACGCCGGCGCTGATCGTGCTGCTCGGAGTTGTGGCCGGCGTCGGTTCGCCGGCTTGGGGGGCGTTGCTGCTGCTGGCCTTTGCGCTTGGGCGCGCGGTGCCGATCGCCTTGGGGGCCAGTGCCATGGGCTGGCTGGACAAACTCCGGCCCTTTGCGCGCTACCAGCGCGCCTTCGACATCGTCGGCGGCGTCACGCTCGTTCTCATGGGCCTGTACATGCTCAACGCCTATTTCTTCTGGGTGCCCGCACTGGCCATCTGACGCCAGATCCCTCACGACGCTCACTTCATACTTCTCAATGAACGCCATGCTGTTCGACTCGCTGTTGACCTGCCCGCACTGCGGTCATGCCAAGCGCGAAAAGATGCCGACCGACGCCTGCCTTTTCTTTTACCAGTGCGACGGCTGCAAGGTGGTATTGCGTGCGAAGCCCGGAGACTGCTGCGTGTTCTGTTCGTTCGGCTCAGTGCCATGCCCGCCGGTTCAGGCGCAACGCACCGGCCGCAGCTGACCAAGCTGCGCATGCGCTCTCCGGCCACGTTCTTCATATTCTCCAAGCCTTCATGGGCGCGCCGATCCTCCTCCCCCCACAGCAGTCAATCGGCCACTTTGCTCGCTCGCAGACGCAGCGAGTTGGCGATCACGCTCACCGACGACAGCGCCATCGCCGCTGCCGCCACCACCGGCGACAGGAGAATGCCGAAGAACGGGTACAGCACGCCAGCCGCGATCGGAATCCCGACGACGTTGTAGAAGAAGGCAAAAAAGAGGTTGGTCCGGATGTTTTTCATCGTCGCCTGCGAAAGGCGACGCGCACGCACGATCCCCATGAGATCGCCCTGCAGCAGCGTCACGCCTGAACTCTCCATGGCCACGTCGGTGCCGGTTCCCATGGCGATGCCCACGTCCGCTGCAGCCAGCGCCGGGGCGTCATTGACGCCATCGCCGGCCATGGCCACCACCCGGCCCTCGGCCTTCAGCCGCTGCACGACGGAGGCCTTGTCCTGCGGCAGAACCTCCGCAATGACCTCGTCGATGCCGAGCTCGCGCCCCACGACCTGGGCGGTGGTCTTGCCGTCACCGGTAAGCATGACCACGCGGATGGCCTCGCGGCGCAGCGCGGCGATGGCTTGCGGTGTGTTCGGCTTGATGGGATCGGCAATGCCGACAAAGCCTGCCAGGCGGCCGTCGATGCCCACAAAAATGACCGTGGCCGCCTGCGCGCGCACACCATCCGCCACCGCGGCCAGGCTGCTCACATCGACGTCGTTCTCCGCCAGAAACTTTGCGCTCCCGCAGATCACGCGCGCTCCATCGACCAGGCCGACCACGCCCTTGCCGGCGGGCGAGTCGAAGTCCAGAACCGGCGACAAGGGCAGTCGGCGCTCCTGGGCCTCGGCGACGATAGCGGCGGCCAGTGGGTGTTCGCTCGCGCGCTCCACACTGGCAAGCTTCTGAAGCACCGCGGAGACATCGAAGCCGGGCGCCGGTTCGACGCGCACCACTTTCGGTCGCCCCTGCGTCAAGGTGCCCGTCTTGTCTATCACCAGCGTGTCGACCTTCTCCATGCGCTCCAGCGCCTCCGCATCCCGGATCAGCACGCCGTGCTGCGCGCCCTTGCCGACGCCCACCATGATGGACATCGGTGTCGCCAACCCCAGCGCGCAGGGGCAGGCGATGATGAGGACCGCCACGGCCGAGACGATCGCATATGCGAACGCAGGGCTGGGCCCCCAGACCAGCCAGGCGCCAAAGGCCAGCAACGCGATCACGATCACGACCGGTACGAACCAGCCCGCCACCTGGTCGGCCATCCGCTGGATCGGGGCGCGGCTGCGCTGGGCGGAAGCGACCATCTGGACAATCTGGGCCAGCAGGGTGTCCGCGCCCACCTTTTCGGCCCGCATGACGAAGCCGCCCGTCTGGTTGAGCGTGCCGGCAGTGACCTTGGAACCGGGCGCCTTGGCGACCGGGATCGGCTCGCCGGTGACCATCGACTCGTCCACCGTCGCCTTGCCCTCCACGACCTCGCCGTCGACCGGCACTTTCTCGCCCGGGCGCACCCGTAGCCGCTCGCCCACGAGCACAGCGTCGAGTCCCACCGTCTCGTCGGATCCGTCGCTTCCAACGCGCACGGCCGTCTTCGGGGCGAGGTCAAGCAAGGCACGTATTGCCCCCGACGTCTTTTCGCGTGCCCGCAATTCCAGCACCTGCCCCAGCAGTACCAGGACGGTGATGACTGCGGCCGCTTCGAAGTAGATCGGAACGGCCCCATCCCCCGTGCGCAGCGCCGACGGAAACAGCCGTGGCGCGATCGTGCCGACCATGCTGTACAGCCAGGCGACACCGACCCCCAGCGCAATGAGGCTGAACATGTTGAGGTTGCGCGTCTTCACGGAGGTCCAACCCCGAGCGAAGAACGGCCAGCCCGCCCACAGCACCACCGGTGTGCCGAACAGCAGTTGCAGCCAGTTCGATGTCTGCTGGCTCATCAGGCTCTGCAGATTGACGAAGTGGCTGCCCATCTCGAGCACGACCACCGGAACGGTGAGCGCCAGCCCACCCCAGAACCGACGATTCATGTCCCTCAGCTCTGGGTTCTCCCCAGTTCCCGGTGCGGCGACGACCGGCTCCAGAGCCATCCCACAGATCGGACAGGTTCCGGGTCCCAACTGCCGCACCTGCGGGTGCATGGGACAGGTGTACTCAATGTCTGAATCTGCGGCATGCTGGGTCGAACTGCCGTGATGACGAGCATGCTCACCCGCAACAGGCGGTCTGTCCGTCCCACCGGGATGCTGAAGAGCGCGCTCATCGGATTGCGTCGCGCCGGGTGCGTGGGGGTGCTGATGCATGGTGGGCTCCTGTTTCAAGGTTCAAGGCAGTGTCAACCTTCCGACCGTGTCAAGGTCAAGGGGTCTCGCGGGATGGATGAACGGGCACCGACGTCCTGCCGGCGTTCCTCATCCGCACTCGAATCACGACAGCCGATTCCCCCGAAGGGGCAAGCCTGGGCATCTCGACCACCGCGCGAACGAGGGCCTCAGGCTTCCTATGCAAAATGCAGAAACCCGGACATCCTCAGTGCTCCTGGTCCCCGCGCGGAAAGTAAAGCGTGAAGCGCGTTTCGCCGCTGCCACTGCTGGTGGCCGCCACCCGCCCGCCATGGAGTCCCATGATCGCCTTGACGATCGCCAGCCCGAGTCCGGTGCCGCCCAAATCGCGTGCCCGCGAGCTGTCCACGCGGTAGAAGCGGTCGAAAATCCGCTCCAGGTGCCCGGGCGCAATCGGGCCACCCTGATTCGCGACCTCCAGGGTCGCATTCAGCGCGTCGGAGGATACGGTCACGGTCACCGGCGTTCCCTGCGCGCCATGACGCACGGCATTGGACAGCAGGTTGGTGATCGCCCGCTGCACCAGGCCGCCGTCGGCGGTCACGCGCGCGCTGCCCGCCACCGAGATCTTGATGCCGCGCTCATCGGCCAGCAACTGCAGAAATTCGGCGACGGTGCGCGCCTGGTCGGCCAGATCCAGATCGCGCCGCGCCACGGCCGTTTGCGCATTGTCGGCCTGCGCCAGAAACAGCATGTCCGACACCAGTCGGCTGAGTCGCTGCAGTTCGTCGACGTTGTTTTCAAGCAGATCCGTCAGTTGCTCGACCGTGCGGGGCTGCGACAGCACGACCTGGGTGCGCCCCAGCAGCGTCGCCAGCGGCGTGCGCAGCTCATGCGCCAGGTCCTCCGAAAACTCGGACAACCGGCGCACGCCGTCGTCCAGGCGCTCCAGCATGGCATTGAACGCGTGACCAAGGCCTTGCAGCTCGGTGGGCAGGCCCCTCGAATCGATCCGCGCCGAGAGGTTGCGGGCCGTGATGTCGGTGGCGGTCTTCTGGAAGCGCCGCAACGGCCGCAGGCCAAAAATGACGATGGCCAGCGCACTGCCGATCACCACAGCCAAACCGAACGGTGCCGCGGTCAACGCGGTGACCAGCAAATTGCGCAGCAGCCGCTGGTCTTCACTGCGGTCGACGGTGACGACGATCTCGTAGGCTTCACCGCTCTTGAGTTGCACCGCTCCGGCCTGCGACAGCATCGGCGCGCCGCTCTCTCCCGCGCGCCACTCCAGGAATGCGTCGGTTCCCCAGATGTCGTCCTTCAACCGCTTCAGCGATTCACTGGCTTCACGGCTGAACGCGACCGTCGGCTCGGTGGACCCTTGTCGCGCAATCGCCAGATGCAACTCGGCATGTCCGGTGACGAGGTCCACAAGCTCGAAGGCCTTGCCGCGAATGGCCGCATCGTCCGGCATGTCGCCGATCAACTGCTGCGCGTGGTCGACCTTGTCACGCAGCACGAGCCGCCGCTGCGAGCCCAGTTCCTGCTGCATCGTGAGGTAGGAGAACCACAGAACGCCCGCGCCCTGCAGCAGGCCCAGCAGGCCGACCCACAGCGCGAGCCGCACCGACAGGCTTTTGAGCCTCATGGGCGGTGCTCGAAGACATACCCCACGCCCCGCACGGTGTGGATCAGCTTCGTCTCGAAGGGGTCGTCGATCTTGATGCGCAGCCGGCGCACCGCCACGTCCACGACGTTCGTGTCGGAATCGAAGTTGATGTCCCAGACCAGCGAAGCGATCTGCGTTCTGGACAGCACCTCGCCGCTCCTGCGCACGAACAGCACCAGCAAGGCGAACTCCTTGGCCGACAAGTCGATGCGCTGGCCTGCACGGGTGGCGCGGTGCTTGACGGAGTCCACCTCCAGGTCCGCGATGCGCAGCACGTCGTCGGTCGCCACCTTGGTGCCGCGCTTGAGGAGCGCGCGGATTCTGGCCAGCAGCTCCGGAAACTGGAACGGCTTGACCAGGTAGTCGTCGGCGCCGAGATCGAAACCCTTGACCTTGTCGTCGACCTTGGAACGCGCCGTCAGCATCAGCACCGGCGTCTGCTTGGATGTTCGAAGCGCGGACAGCACCGCGAAGCCGTCGATGCCGGGCAGCATCACGTCCAGCACCACGAGGTCGTGATCGCCGTTCATGGCCGCGTGCAGGCCGTCGCTGCCATTGGTGGCGACCTCCGCCGTGAAGCCGCTCTCGGTGAGGCCTTGCTTCAGGTAGGCGGCGGCACTCGCTTCGTCTTCGATCAGAAGGATTTTCATATTCTTGAACGGTTTGCGGGCTTCCGACAGAGGCTTCCCACATTACAAAAACGTCATCGAAGCATCAGATTCTGGTGCCTCGCCGGCTTTCAAACTCTCCCTCATCACGACGCACACCGACCGCTTCGGGCCGCGTGAGGCCGTCAGCTCTGGCTGGCGTTTTCGACAACCAATGATGAGGGTTCAGACCATGTCCAACCAACTTTTTGCATCCATCCTTGCCGCGGCACTGTCGCTGGCTTCCGCGGCGTCTTTTGCCGCGCCCGCCGACAACGAAGCCGAAACACGCGATCAAGCGTCGCCGGCCAAGGTGCAGGTCGAGCAGGGGAAGACCCGCTACTGGAGCCATCCGCGCCTGGGCATGGTCAAGGTCGACGCGGCCGGCCGCATGCTGACGACGCGCTCGGCCGCAGGCGACGCCGCACGACCCGCCGCGCCGTCAGGGCATCCCTCGACCCGCACGCCTTGAACCGTCTGGTTGACGCGGCAGAACGCTCGTCCGGTGCCCGGTCCGCCCAGGCGCTCGGAAGGCGGCATGGCGGCAATGACGGCCGCAGCGAGACTGGCGACCGGACATGGCGCTTGTGCGTCCGCGCGGCGCGCCCAGGGGGTGCGCCGCGGCTCGGTCGCTTTTTTCTTATTTCACCGAGGTGACGACGTATTTTCCGTCCTCCTGAACGAACTCGAACTGGACCTTCTTGCCGACGGCCAGCTTGTCCATCAGCATCTTGTCCTTGACGACGAAGCCCATGGTCATCGCCGGCCAGCTGAGCGTTTTGATCGGCTCGTGCGCGACGGTGACCACCTGGCCCTTGACGTCGACGCTCTTGACTTCGCCCATGGCCATGTGGGTGGTCTGACTCGCGGCCCCGGCCTTCTTCGGCATGTTCATGTCTTTCATGTTGGACATGTCCATGCCTTTCATGTCGTCCATCTTCTGCTGCGCCAGCACGGCAGCGGGCAGCAAGGCGGCAGCGACGAGAGAGGCGAATGCGAATTTTTTCATGTGAACTCCTGATCAATACAAGTTAGGGGAAATTGCTTGCGGCCACCGTTCGGCGGCCTGCGGTGAGACGGTCAATCGATGTTTATTTGGACTTCATCATCATCTCGTGGCACTTGGCCATCATTTTTTTGTCCATGCCGCTCATCTTCATGCCGGACATGTCATGGCCTTTCATGTCCTGGTGAGGCCCTGATGCGCCCGGCGTGGCGCCCGAGACACGGACGGGCTGCACCTCGCTGATGGCCACTCCGCCGCTCGACGGACTGAGGATGAAGGCGATCGGCTGACCGATGCTCAAGCCCTCCGTCGAGAGGCCTTTTTCCACGGGGAAATCCATGGTCATGCCCGACATGTTCATGCGGGGAATGGCCTGGTGCTCGATGGTCAGGATGTGCTGGGCGACATCGATGCCCCTGATCGTGCCGACGGCCAATGCGCTGGCAGCTGCGCCGCCCGCGCCGGATGTCATTTTCAGAAGGTGACTGCACGGAATATCAAGAGTCGGCTGCACAGTCTTTTCTGATCTGTGGTCGTCTCAGAAAACGGAAAATAAAGCACGCTAAGCTGTGGAAGCCCCTGCCAAGCTCGTTCCACCTTGCAACGACGCAATCAGCGGACACGAAACATTCCCCTGCCGCGAATGGCAGGCGCACACGAGTTCAGACAGCACGGTTTCCATGCGCGCCAAGTCGGCCATCTTCTCGCGCACGTCCTTGAGCTTGTGTTCGGCCAGGCTGCTGGCCTCCTCGCAGTGGGTGCCATCGTCGAGCCGCAACAGCTC
>NZ_JBQVNP010000121.1:0-16183 GCF_052436255.1 Roseateles sp.
GTCATCGGCATCCCGCTCGCCGCCTTCGGGTTGCTGAGCCCCGTCGTGGCAGCCGCCGCGATGGCCTTCAGCAGTGTCAGCGTCGTCACCAACGCGCTGATGCTGCGCAACTGGAAAGGGACTCAGCAATGAGCACGGTCAACACGGATACCGACGGACCCTTCAACATCGGAGAGGCCGCTGCCCGCTCCGGCGTGTCGGCCAAGATGGTGCGCCACTACGAGTCGCTCGGGTTGCTGCCCAAGGTGGGCCGCACGGACTCCGGCTACCGGCAATACACCGGCAAGGAGATCCACACGCTGCGCTTCATCCGCCGGGCGCGCGATCTGGGTTTCAGCATGGCCGAGATTGCGGAGCTGTTGAAGCTTTGGCAAGACCGGCGCCGCGCCAGTGCCAACGTCAAGCGGATCGCCCTCACGCATGTGGCCGACCTGGACCGGCGCATGAAAGAGCTCGATGCCATGAAGCGAACGCTGGAGCGGCTGGCTCATTGCTGCCAGGGCGATCAGCGGCCGGACTGCCCGATCCTGGATGAGCTTGCGGACTGAACAGCTGCAGCGGGAGTGTGGATTGCCGGGTAGGCGTCGGCGGGTCATCCGCCGAACCCAGCCACCCAGGAGACTCTCCATGAAGCGTTCTTTTGCCACATCCGCCCGACTCGCACTTTGTTCAACCGGCCTCGTCGTCGGCTTGTGCGGCGCTGCAGCCGCCCAATCGGCCAACCACGGCTCGGAGCAAATGCACAAAAGCATGATGTCCGGCATGCAGCACATGCAGGGCATGAAGATGACTGGCGACACCGACAAGGACTTCGCCATGATGATGAAGATGCATCACCAGCAGGCGCTGGACATGGCGAAGGCACAGATCGCACACGGCAAGTCGCCCGAAATGAAGGCGATGGCCGAGAAGATGATCAAGGATCAGTCGAAAGAGATTGCCCAGCTCGACGCTTGGCTGCAGAAGAACAAGTGAGCCCGTTTTCATCTCAATGCGTGCGATGCGTCCGTATGCCGCACGACTTCACGTCAGCTCAAATCACGGGTCGCACGTAGGCAGGCTTGCTCGGTAAACTGCTGACATGAGGCTGAAGAAGGTGTCCCTGCGCTGGATCGCGAGCATGCTCGCGACCTTGCTGGTATTCCTTCAACTTGCCACGGCGGCGTACGCCTGCGCTGCTCCTCAGACTGCAGTCGGTGAATCGGCCATGGCGGCAATGCCCGACTGCGAAGCCATGGCCAGCATGGACGCTGAGCAACCGCAGCTGTGCAAGGCGCACTGCGACCGCGACAAGCAGACGGTCAACAACGCGCCGGTGGCCGATGTGGCGCCAGTGGCCCTGCTCGACCCATTGCTCACCCGCCTGGCGCTTTGGCTCCCGCCTGAAGCGGCCGAGGCACTGCCGGCGCTCGTTGCCGCCCATACCGGCCCGCCCGATGGCGCGCCGCCGGTCTATCTCGCCCTCCAGGTCTTCCGCATTTAGGCCCTGACGCTCGCGCGCTGCCGACTGCTCGGTAGCGCTTGCGTCTGCGATCACTTGATCGCTTCCAAGGCTTCTGTGGAGAGCTGTCATGGCCATCTTCTTTCGGGCGGGATCACGATCCCGCTTTCACGGCACGGGCTCGTGCTCGCGCCGCACCGGCGTAGCCGTCCTGGCCACGATCTTCCTTGCCGTCGTCGGCGCGGCCGGCGCCGGACCCATCAGCTTCGAGCAGGCGCTGTTGCTTGCCGAGCAGCGTTCGGCGGCACTGACCGCACGCCAGGCGGCCGCCGACGGCGCGCAGCAGGCACGAACGGCGGCCGGTCAGCTGCCCAACCCCAAGCTTGCTGTCGGCATCGAGAACTTTCCCGTCTCTGGCCCGGAGCGCTTGAGCTGGAACCGGGACTCGATGACGATGCGCCGGGTGGGCCTGATGCAGGACGTGCCGAACGCCGCCAGGCGGGCGGCCCAGCGGGAGGCGGCTGAGGCCAAGACCGCGCGCGAACGGGCGCTGCTGGAGGCCGAACGCCTGGCCGTGCGGCGCGAGGCGGCCCTGGCCTGGCTGGGGCTGCATTTCGCGCAACGGCGGTTGGCTGTGTTTGCGGCGCTGGAGCAGGAGAACCAAGTGTTGCAGGACACCCTGGGGGCACGCCTCGCTTCAGGCGCTGCAATGCCGGCAGACGCGCTGATGGCGCGGCAGGAAACGCTGGAGCTGGCCGACCGCCGCGACGAGCTGCAGGCTGCGGCCGAGCAGGCGCGTGCTCACCTGCGCCGTTGGACCGGCGATCAACTTGAGCTGTCGGCGCAGGCCGAACCGCCTGCGCTGCGGCTGGACCTGGCCCGACTGCTGGACAGCCTGGACCGCCACGCCGACCTGCTGGCCTTCGCGCCCATGCTGGCCATGGCAAGAGCCGAATTGGACGAAGCGACGGCCATGGGCCGTGGCGACTGGGGCTGGGAAGTCGCCTACGGCAACCGCGCCCGCGCTTTTGGCGACATGGTCTCGTTCCAGCTCACCTTCGATCTGCCGGTCTCGCGCGCCACGCGCCAGGAGCCGGTGGTGGCCTCGCGCCAAAAGGAGGTGGAGCGGCTGCAGGCCGAACGGGAGGATGCGCTGCGCCGCGTGCGCGCCGAAGTGGACGCGCTGGTCGCCGAGCTGCAGCGCGCCGAGCGCGTGCTGCAGCGCCTGCAGACCGCCGCACTGCCGCTGGCCAACGAACGCGTGCAGGTGACCCTGGCCAGCTACCAGGCCGGCCGCGCCGACCTCGGCACCGTGCTGACGGCACGCAAGAGCGCCGCCGAGGCGCAATTGCGCGCCCTCGACCTCCAAGCCCAGGTACTGGCCCAGCAGACCCGCCTGGCCTATCTCATCGCGGAGTGAACGCAATGTCGCCTCAAAAGAAGTTGATCACGGTCGTCCTCCTGGTCGCCATCGGTGCGGGCCTGGGGTGGGGCGCCGCACGGTGGCGGCAGGGCTCGTCGTCGAGTGCAGACGGCGCCAGCGTCAGCCCGCCGGCCGACGACCGCAAGGTGCTGTACTGGTACGACCCCATGCTGCCGCAGCACAAGTTCGACAAGCCGGGCAAGTCGCCCTTCATGGACATGCAGCTGGTGCCGAAGTACGCCGGTGAGGCCGCTGCTGGTGGCGCTGCAGGCGGCGTTGAAGTCGACCCGCGCGTGGCCCAGATGCTGGGTGTGCGCACCGCAACCGCCGAGAAGCAGCGCATCGGCACCTCCATCCAGCTGCCCGCCACCGTCCAGCTCAACGAACGCGACGTGGCCATCCTGCAGGCCCGCACGGCCGGCTTCGTGCAGCGAGTGGCCCGCCTGGCACCGGGCGACGTGGTGGCCGCAGGCGCCTTCATCGCCGAGCTGCTCGTGCCCGAGTGGGCCGGCGCGCAGCAGGAGTTCCTGGCCCTGCGCCGCACGGGCGACCCGGCGTTGACGTCTGCGGCGCGTCAGCGGCTTGTGCTGCTGGGCATGCCCACCGCGCTGGTGCAGCAGGTGGAACGAACCGGCGAGGTGCAGGCCTTGACCTCGGTGCATGCGCCTATCGGCGGGCTGGTGCAGGAGCTGATGGTGCGGCCGGGGATGACGGTGTCGCAGGGCATGAGCCTGGCGCGCATCACCGGACTGTCGACGGTCTGGTTGGAGGCGGCCCTACCCGAGGTGCAGGCCGCCACGGCGCGCGTGGGCGAGCCGGTTGAAGTGACCCTGTCCGCCTTCCCTGGAGAGACGCTGAAAGGCAAGGTCACGTCCGTATTGCCCGAGGCCAGCAGCGAGACGCGCACGCTGCGCGTACGCGCGGAGCTGCCCAACCCACGGGGTCGATTGCGTGCTGGCATGTTCGCGCAGATGCGGCTGGGCGGGGCGGCCGAGGAGGCGCTGGTGGTGCCTGCCGAGGCGGTGATCCGGACCGGCGAGCGCGCCATCGTCTACATCGTCGACCAGCCCGGGCGGTTCACGCCGGTGCCGGTCCGCATCGGCCGTGAATGGGGCGACAAGCTGGAGGTGCTAGCAGGGCTGCAGGCCGGCCAGCAAGTCGTTGCCTCCGGCCAGTTCCTGATCGACTCGGAAGCCAGCATGCAGGGCCTACTGCAGCGCCAGGCGGCCGCCAGCGCGGTGCCCGCCAGTGCTGCGGCACCGCAGGTTGCTGCGTCGGCTCAGGTCCATCAAGCAGAGGGACGCATCACCGCCCTCACCTCGCAGGACGTGACCCTGGACCATGGCCCCGTGCCGAGCCTGAAATGGCCGGCCATGCAGATGGGCTTCAAGCTCGCGCAGCCGGGCCAGGTCGACGGCTTCAAGGCCGGCGACACGGTGCGGTTCACCTTCAGGGAGAGCGCCGACGGCTATGAAGTCACGGGCGTTCAGCGCGAGCCCAAAGGGGGCGTCCGATGATCGCCGCCGTGATCCGCTGGTCGGTCGGCAACCGCTTCCTGGTGCTGCTGGCCACGCTCTTCCTGGCCGTCGCCGGCGTGCTGTCACTGCGCTCGACGCCGATCGATGCCCTGCCCGACCTGAGCGATGTGCAGGTCATCATCCGCACCAGCTACCCGGGCCAGGCCCCGCAGATCGTCGAGAACCAGGTCACCTATCCGCTGGCGACCACCATGCTGTCGGTCCCGGGCGCCAGGGCCGTGCGGGCGTTCTCGTTTTTCGGCGACTCTTTCGTCTACGTGCTCTTCGAGGACGGCACAGACCTGTACTGGGCGCGCTCGCGCGTGCTGGAGTACCTCAGCCAGGTGCAGGCGCGGCTGCCTGCGGCGGCCAAGCCGTCGCTCGGGCCCGATGCGACGGGCGTGGGTTGGGTGTTCCAGTACGCCCTGGTGGACAAGACAGGCAAGCATGACCTGTCGCAACTGCGCGCTCTGCAGGACTGGTTCCTGAAGTTCGAGCTGAAGTCGGTCCCCGATGTTGCCGAGGTGGCCACCGTCGGCGGCATGGTCAAGCAGTACCAGGTGGTGATGGACCCCGCCAAGCTGTTCGCCTACGGCATCACGCACAGCCAGGTGCGTGAGGCGCTGATGAACGGCAACCAGGAGGCCGGCGGCGCGGTGCTGGAACTGGCCGAGGCGGAATACATGGTGCGAGCAAGCGGCTTCTTGAAGTCGCTGGACGACTTCCGCAGCATCGTGCTGGCCACGCGCAACGGCGTGCCGGTGCTGCTGGGCCAGGTCGCCACGGTGCAGACCGGCCCGGAGATGCGCCGCGGCATCAGCGAGCTGGACGGTGAAGGCGAAGCCGTGGGCGGGGTCGTGATCCTGCGCACCGGCAAGAACGCCCAGACGGCGATTGCTGCAGTCAAGGACAAGCTCAAGCAACTGCAAGCCAGCCTGCCCAAGGGCGTCGAGATCGTCACGACCTATGACCGCAGCTCGCTGATCGAGCGGGCCATCGAGAACCTGACGACCAAGCTGATCGAGGAGTTCATCGTCGTCGCGCTGGTCTGCGTGGTCTTCCTGTGGCACCTGAGGTCTGCCCTGGTGGCCATCATCTCGCTGCCGCTGGGCGTGATGGCGGCCTTTCTCGTCATGCAGCAACAAGGGCTCAACGCCAACATCATGTCGCTCGGCGGCATTGCCATTGCCATCGGCGCGATGGTGGACGCGGCCGTGGTGATGATCGAGAACGCCCACAAGAGGCTGGAGGCCTGGCAGCACGCGCACCCGGGCGAGGAGCTGAAAGGCGAGGCCCGCTGGGCGGTCATCACCGATGCGGCCGTCGAGGTGGGGCCGGCGCTGTTCTTCTCACTGATGATCATCACGCTGTCCTTCGTGCCCGTGTTCACGCTGCAGGCGCAGGAGGGCCGGCTGTTCGGGCCACTGGCCTTCACCAAGACCTATGCGATGGCAGCGTCTGCCGGCCTGTCGGTCACGTTGATCCCGGTGCTGATGGGCTACTGGATCCGCGGCCGCATCCCGGACGAGCAGCGCAACCCGATCACTCGCGGGTTGATCGCGCTGTACCGGCCCGCGCTGGAGTGGGTGCTGCTCTGGCCCAAGCTCACCTTGGTGCTGGCAGTCGCCTTGTTTGCAACCACCGCCTGGCCGCTGATGCGCATGGGCGGCGAGTTCCTGCCGCCGCTGGACGAGGGCGACCTCTTGTACATGCCCTCGGCGCTGCCGGGGCTGTCGGCCCAGAAAGCCGCGGAGCTGCTTCAGATCACCGACCGCATGATCAAGACCGTGCCCGAGGTGCAACGGGTCTTTGGCAAGGCCGGCCGCGCGGAGACTGCAACCGACCCCGCGCCGATGGAGATGTTCGAGACCACGGTGCAGCTCAAGCCGCGCGACCAGTGGCGCCCGGGCATGACGCCGGAGAAGCTCGTCGAGGAGCTCGACCGCGCGGTCCAGGTGCCGGGCCTGTCCAACATCTGGATCCCGCCCATCCGCAACCGGATCGACATGCTGGCCACCGGCATCAAGAGCCCCATCGGCGTGAAGGTGTCGGCGCCGGACCTGGCCGCCATCGACCGCGTCGCCGCTCAGGTGGAGTCGGTCGCCAAGACCATCCCGGGCATCAGCTCGGCGCTGGCGGAGCGGCTGACGGGCGGCCGCTATGTCGACGTGCGGATCGACCGCGCCGCAGCAGCCCGCTACGGCATGAACGTGAGCGACGTGCAGGCGGTGGTGGCTGGCGCGATAGGCGGCGAGAACGTCGGCGAGACGGTCGAAGGGCTGGCGCGTTTCCCGATCAACCTGCGCTACCCGCGCGAGCTGCGCGACACGCCAGAGAAGCTGCGCAACCTGCCGGTGCTGACGCCGCTTGGCCAGCAGGTGACGCTGGGCTCGCTCGCCACCGTGGCCATCGTCGACGGGCCGCCCATGCTCAAGAGCGAGAACGCCCGGCCGTCGGGCTGGGTCTATATCGACGTGCGCGGCCGTGACATTGCTGCGGTCGTTGGCGACCTGCGGCGCGCGGTGGCCGGGCGGGTGAAGCTGGAGCCCGGCATGAGCCTGGCGTACTCCGGGCAGTTCGAGTACATGGAGCGGGCCAACGAGCGGCTCAAGGTGGTCGTGCCGGCAACGCTGCTGATCATCTTCGTGCTGCTCTACCTGACCTTCCGCAGCGCCAGCGAGGCCGCGCTCATCATGGCGACCCTGCCGCTGGCGCTGACCGGCGGCGTCTGGTTCCTCTACCTGCTGGGCTACAACCTGTCGGTCGCGACCGGAGTGGGCTTCATCGCGCTGGCAGGCGTGGCGGCGGAGTTCGGTGTCGTGATGCTGCTGTACCTGAAGCAGGCGCTGGAGGACCGTGCGCGCGCCGGAACGACCATCACGCGTGCGGTCGTGTTGGATGCAATCCGGGAAGGCGCCGTCCTGCGCGTGCGGCCGAAGGCCATGACCGTCGCCGTCATCCTTGCCGGCTTGCTGCCCATCGTCTGGGGCTCGGGCACCGGGTCCGAAGTCATGAGCCGCATCGCCGCGCCCATGCTGGGTGGCATGGTGACGGCACCGCTGCTGTCGCTGTTCGTCGTGCCGGCAGCCTTCGCGTTGATGAGGGCGCGCGCCACCGCAGGCGCCCCTACTCGATGACGACGTGAAATCCTACAAACGGGCGGCGCGGCACTACAGAAACTGCTGACATGCTGTTCGAGCGCATCAAGACCCCGGGCATCGCCCACGTCGCCTACCTGATCGGCGCCAAGGGCGTCGGCGCCATCGTCGATCCACGCCGTGACATCGACGAGTACCTGACCCTCGCCCGCAAGCACAAGCTGACGATCAAGTACGCCATCGAGACCCACCGCCAGGAAGACTTCGTGATGGGCTCGGCCGAACTGGCGCGCCAGTGCGGCGCCAAGGTAATCAACGGGCGCCACGAGGCCTTTGGCCATGGCGACATCCGCCTGGCCGATGGCGAGGCCTTCGAGCTAGCCGAGGGCATCCGCCTCGTCGCGCTGCACACGCCCGGCCACACGCCCGAGAGCATGTGTTACGCGATCTACCTGAGCGACGCGCCGGAGCAGGCCTGGGCCGTCTTCACCGGCGACACGCTGTTCATCGGCGAGGCTGGCCGCACCGACCTGACCGACCCCGCCAAAACCGGCGAGCACGCCGGCCAGCTCTACGACGCCGTGCACGCCAAGCTGCTGCGCCTGGGCGACCAGGCCATCATCCTGCCGGCACACGGCGCCGGCTCGGTCTGCGGCGGCAACATCGCCGAGCGCGACGATTCGACCCTCGGGCTGGAGCGCCGCTACAACCCGGTGTTCGTGCGTTCACGGGAGGCGTTCGTGCAGGGCAAGCTGGATGAACGCATCCCGCGCCCGCCCTACTTCCGCCACATGGAGCAGGTGAACAGCGCCGGCGGCATGGGGCCGCTGCGCGCGCCTACCGCCGTGCGAGTGCTGCAACCCAAGGATTTCCACGCCGAGTCCCGCCGCGGCGTCGTGTTCGACCTGCGGCTACCCGAGGCCTTCGCCGGCGGGCATGTGCCCGGCTCTTACAGCATCTGGACCGAAGGCCTGCCCGTCTTTGCCGGTTGGATCGCCGAAGCCGGGTCGCCCATCTACCTGGTGCTCGACCACGCGGACAAGACGCTTGGCGATGCCGTGAAGGCACTCGGCCGCATCGGCCTCGACCACGTCGAGGGCTTGCTGGCCGGCGGCTTCGAGGCCTGGCGCGACCACGGCCTGCCGATGGCCGGCATCGGCACCATCGGGCCCGCCGCGATTGACGAAAACCCCAACGGGCGCGCGTTGCGCGTGCTGGACGTGCGTGACGACCGCGAGTTCGAGACCGAGGGCCGCATCCCCGGCGCCTCGCACCTGTATGTCGGCTATGTCGAGGAGCACCTGGACCGGCTGCGCCCGGCACTCGACCTGCAAGCGCCGCTGGTCGTCACCTGCGGCGTCGGCCACCGCGCGAGCCTGGCCGCCAGCATGCTGTTGCGCCAGGGCGCCCAGGACGTGCGCAACCTGCTCGGCGGCATGGACGCCTGGAAGCGCCTGCAGCGCCGCACGGATTTCGGCCCGTCTGCCGATTCAGTGACCACGCCGGACGTGGAAGGGCCCCGCCAATGAACAGTCATCGCCACCCTACCGCAGGCAGTGATCGCGGCCCGTCGCCCTACCTCATCGGCGCGGCCATCGGCCTGTTGAACATCGGCGCGTTCGCGGCGTTCAAGAAGGGCATCGGCGTCAGCGGCGCCTACGAAAGCTCCGCCGCACTGGCGGCGCGCAAGCTGGCCCCCGATGCCGTGCACGTGAACGACTACGTCAAGGCCAAGAAGGAGGCGCCCAAGTTCAACTGGGAGTCTTGGCTGGTGCTAGGCACGATGCTTGGCGGCATGGCGGCCGCGCGCGCGGCGGGCGGGCGTGACGTCGACCGGCTCGGCGCTGCACCCGACAGCACGCCGCTGCGCTCGCCACTGGCCAGTGCGGCCGGCGGCGCGATGCTGATGTTCGGCGCCCGCATGGCCGACGGCTGCACCAGCGGGCACGGGCTTTCGGGCACGGCCCAGGGCGCCGGCTCCAGCTGGTTGTTCACGCCGCTGATGTTCGCGGTCGGGTCCCTGCTGGCGCGGCGCACACGCGGCAAGCGGCAACATGACGGAGGCCTGTGATGGCAGAGATGAACGAGGGCACGCGCAACCTGCTCGGGCTGGCGACGGGCGTGCTGTTCGGCGCATTGCTGCAGCGCGGCGGGGTGGCCCGCACCCGCACCAAAGTCGGCCAGCAGAAGGGTGAAGAAGCGCGGGTCGCCAAGACCATGGGCACGGCTGTCGCTGTTGGCGCACTGGGCCACCGCTGGCTGCACCAGCGCGGCCTGGCGACCGACGAGCCCAAGCCGCTGAACCCGGTCGGCCTGGTGGGCGGCGCGGTGCTCTTTGGCGCCGGCATGGCGCTGTCGGGCTACTGCCCCGGCACGGCCGCGGCGGCCGCCGGCAGCGGGCGCCGTGAAGGGCTGTGGGCCATGGCCGGCATGCTGGCTGCGGCAACGGCTTTCGTGGCCAGCTATCCGCGGCTGAAGCAGGCGCTCGAGGCCGGCTCCCTCGGGCGCGTGACGGCAGCGAAGGGCACGTCCGCACGACTGGCCACGCCGCCGCTCAACGTCAAGGTCCGGCCGCGTGAGGCCGCCGGGCAAGCGATGCGCTAAGGCGGCGCGTACCCGGCGGCGCTCAGCCGGTGCCGTGTCCCCGGTCCAGCCAGACCAGGCCGCCGGTCACGACTGCGGCAGTCACAGTGCCGGCCAGCGGGTGGTACAGGCCTACCACCACCGGCACGACCAGCACCATCTGGCGCAGCCCCACGCCGTACAGCATTCCGGCATCGCGGATGTAGCGGACCGCCTCGGGCGACCAGGCGGTACGCGCACCAGAGCCTACCGGCATCCCGCAGATGAAGCCGGCATGGTTGTACAGCCGCACCGAGAACAGCGAGCAGACGAGCGAGGCGCACAGCAGCCCCATGAGCAGCAGGTCCATCAGCTCCCGCGGACTGAGGGCGGGCGCGCCTCCTGTACCGCCCTTGGACGGCGCGAGCAGGCTCACCGTGCTCATCAGCGCCAGGGCGGCGGTGGACGCCAGCACCGTGGCCGACATCACCGAGTTGCGCAGCGTCTGCACGGCCAGCACCTCGGAGCCGGGCTGGGCGGAGACGGCCGCATACCAGTCCTCGCGCAGGCTCGCGTGGTGCCCGAGGATGCCTCGGCCCGGCTGCGACCGCAGCCGCTGGCGCAGCAGCGACAGCTCATACAGCAGGACCAAGCTCGTCGTCAGCCCCGCCAAGGCCCAGGGCCAAGCCACGCCGCCCACGGCTCAGGCCCGTCCGGCGGGCGGGCTCACCCGGCGCTCAGCCAATTCGAAGAGCGCCATGCCGACCAGCATTGCCAGCACGAACACCGCAGCCTTGGCCTCGCCCATACCCAGGCCCACCAGGGCCGGCCCGGGGCAAAAGCCCGCGATGCCCCAGCCGATGCCGAACAGCACGCTGCCGCCAATGAGGCGCCGGTCGATCTCGCTTGCCGTCGGCAGCTTCATCGGCAGGCCCAGCAGCGATGCCGAGCGGCGCCTTGCCACTGCGAAGCCGACCACCCCGACCGCGATGGCGCCGGCCATCACCAGCGCGAGCGAGGGGTCCCAGGCGCCGGCCAGGTCGAGGAAGCCCAGCACCTTGGCCGGGTCGGCCATGCCCGACAGGAGCAGCCCCAGGCCGAAGAGAACACCGGCGAATGCCGCAGTGACGATAGGCATGGCAACTCCTCAGAAACCGATCAGGTGGCGCAGCACGAACACGGTGGCAAAACCTGCCCCCATGAAAACGGCGGTGGCCGCGAGCGAGCGGACCGAGAAGCGCGACAGCCCGCACACGCCATGGCCGCTGGTGCAGCCGGCGCCGTAGCGGGTGCCGATGCCCACCAGCAGCCCGGCCAGCACCAGGGCGCCCCAGCCCGCATCAATTCGCGGTGCGGGCAACGCGGCCCAGGCCGCCCAGGCCAGCGGCGCGCCTACCAGCCCGAGCAAGAAGGCCACGCGCCACGCGACCTCGCCCCGCACGGGCTTGAGCAGGCCGCCCAGGATGCCGCTGATGCCGGCGATGCGGCCGTTCAGCAGCGCCAGCAGCACGGCGGCCAGGCCGATGAGGGCGCCGCCGGCCAGGGCGGTCCAGGGCGTGAAGGAAGGCCAGTCAACCGTCATCGATCACTCCTTGGGGCAGTAGAGGCGGTACAGCAGTTCCAGGACCTGCAGCACGTTCGGGTCTGCCACGCTGTAGTAGATGTGCTTGCCCTCGCGGCGGGTGTTCACAACGCCCTCACCGCGCAAGACGGCGAGTTGCTGGGACAGCGTGGGCTGCCGGATGTCCAGCGCTTCTTCCAGCTCGCTCACACACATCTCCCCTTGCGAGAGCTGGCAAAGCAGCAGCAAGCGCTCGGGGTTGGCAAGGACTTTCAGGGTTCCGACAGCGCGGCCGGCAGCGATTCGCAGCCGCTCGGGGTCGATGACGTTCAAGTGCTCGGGCATGGGTACTGTTGAAGGTTTGACATTACTTTATCTTTAAATATACTATTGTTCAACATAATCTTCATCAGGAGTTCAGGATGACTTCCAGAACTGCCATTCAAGCCTTCTTCGACGACAAGACCTGGACGGTGTCCTATGTCATCGCCGACACCGCCAGCCGCGCTGCAGCCATCGTCGACCCGGTCTTGGACTTCGATTTCAAGTCGGGCCGCACGGCCACCGTCCAGGCAGACCGACTGCTGACTCATGTGCGCGAGCAAGGCCTGCAGGTGCAATGGATTCTGGAGACGCACGCCCATGCCGACCACCTCTCCGCCGCCCGCTATGTTCAAGACGCGGTGGGCGGGCGCATTGCCATCGGCGAGCACATCAAACAGGTCCAGGCGACCTTCAAGAAGCTCTACAACCTGGAGCGCTATTTCCTCCCCAACGGCAGTCAGTTTGACCATCTGTTCAGGGAAGACGAGGTCTTCCACATCGGCGAGGTGCCCGTCCGCGCGATGCTGGTGCCCGGCCATACGCCGGCCGACATGGCCTATCTGGTGGACGGCGCTGTCTTCGTGGGCGACACGCTGTTTATGCCCGACGTGGGCAGCGCCCGCGCCGACTTTCCCGGTGGCGATGCGCATGAGCTGTTCCGCTCCATCCGGCGCCTGTTGGCGCTGCCGCGCGAGACGCGTATGTTTGTCTGCCACGACTACCCGCCTAAGGGCCGCTCGCCGGGCTGGGAGACGACGGTGGCTGAGCAGCGCACAAGCAATATCCATGTGCACGACGGCATTGGCGAGGATGAATTCGTGCGTATGCGCAAGGCGCGGGATGAGCAGTTGGAAGTGCCCACGCTGATCCTGCCGTCCATCCAGGTCAACATCCGCGCCGGCCGGCTGCCGCCGGCAGAAGCCGATGGCATCAGCTATCTGAAAATTCCCCTGAACGCGCTGGGCAGCGGCAAGGCGCCAACGTGAGCAGCGCCATCGCCCTGGGGCCTTTGTCGCTACCGCTGGCGCTGCTGCTGGTGCTTCTGTCAGCCATGGTGTCGCTGACACTGGGCAAGCGCTTGTCGGGGGGTGCGCAGGCAGTTGACCGCAGCCTGTGGTGGGCGCTTGTGCTCGGCCTTGCAGCGGCGCGGCTGGCCTTCGTCTACGAGTACCGCGCGCTCTACTTCGACGCACCGCTGTCCATCCTTGATATCCGCGATGGTGGCTGGAACGCGACCGCTGGCCTGCTGGCCACCTGGGCCTACGGGCTATACCGGGAGCGCGGAGCAGTCGCAATGCGACGACCGCTGCGCTGGGCTCTGGGGGCTGGTACGGCCGTCTACTTCGTGGGCAGCATCGCCCTGGCGGTCACTGCACAACCGGGGCCGCCGCTGCCGGCGGTAGCCTTCACGTCGCTTGAGGGAACAAGCGTCAGCCTCGACGGCTTTCGCGGCCGTCCGACCGTGGTCAACCTCTGGGCCACCTGGTGCCCGCCCTGCGCCCGCGAAATGCCTGTGTTGCTGGACGCCCAGCGAAAGCGTGCCGACGTCCACTTCGTATTCCTCAATCAGGGCGAGGACGCGGCTCAGGTCCAGCGCTGGCTGAACCGCAACGGCCTGCCCCTGCGCAATGTGCTGCTCGACCCGCGCCGCCAAGCCGGTGCGATGTTCCACCAACAGGGCTACCCCACCACCCTGTTCTTCGATGCGCGCGGCGAACTCGGTGCAACCCGCGTTGGCGAACTCTCCGCCGCCACGCTTCAGCAGAAATTGCAAGATCTCACCCTCCCACCATGAAAACGCCTCTGATCCTGTCTCTGGCCGCTGCGCTGTGGGTTCTGCCCATGTCCGCCAGTGCCGACGCGCTGCCGACTGCCGTGCAGGCGCTCGCCCAACATGGCGTCAACGTCGTTGGCCCGTTCACCTCACGCACAGGGCTCAAGGCTTATGCCGCCCTGGCCAACGGACAGCCAGCAGCGCTCTATGTGACATCGAACGGGGCCGTCATTGTTGGGACGGCCCTGGATGCGCGCGGCCAAGGGCTGGACGAGGACGCGCTGCAGGCCGCGCTGCGCAAGCCGCTGCCCGAGTCGGTCTGGCAGCAGCTCGAGGGCAGCCGCTGGATCGCCGACGGCGCCGCGACTGCGCCGCGCATCGTCTATGTGTTCACCGATCCGAACTGCCCCTTCTGCGCCAAGCTGTGGTTCGACGCCCGGCCCTGGGTGGACAGCGGCAAGGTACAGCTGCGCCATGTGCTAGTGGGCATCCTGTCGCCCACCAGCGCCGGCAAGGCAGCGGCCCTGCTGGCCTCGCCCGACCCTGCGGCAGCGCTGCGCGCCTATGAAAGCGCGCATGCGCCTGCGACCGCTGCGGCCCTCGCGTCGGGCGAGCGCCCCAAACCACTGGCCGGCAAGTCGCTGCATCCGCTGGCGCCCATCCCACCGGCCCTTGCCACGCAGCTGGAGGCGAACGCCAAGCTGATGTCGAGCCTGGGCCTGCAGGCCACGCCAGGCCTGGTGTGGCGGGACGCCAAGGGCGCCATCCAAAAGCGCGCCGGTGCGCCGGACGCCAGCCTGGCAGACATATTCGGTTCGCGTTGAGCTGACACCGCGGCGCCCGTACCCGCAGACGGGAACGAAAACTGCCCGCCAAAAAATGCTCAGGCCTTCAGCCTGAAATTCTGGAAGGAATGACGATGGAATACGGATTTCATGCCCGCGTCGCGGGGCCGTTCGATGCGACGGTGCAGCGCGTGCTGGACGCGCTCAAGGCAGAGGGTTTCGGGGTGCTGTCAGACATCGACATCCAGAAGGCGATGAAGGAGAAGCTGGGTCATGAGGTGCCGGCCCACCGCATCCTGGGCGCATGCAACCCGCCGCTGGCCTACCAGGCATTGCAGGCGGAGCCCAACATCGGGCTGCTGCTGCCCTGCAACGTCACCGTCCGGCAGGGCGAAGGCGACATCGTCGAGGTGGGCTTCCTCAACCCTGACCTGATGGTCGAGCTGACGTCCAACCCGGCGCTGCGCGCGGTCGCCCAAGAGGCGTCGGCCCGGCTGCACCGGGTGCGAGACGCGTTGCAGAGCTGATCGGCCCTTGTCCACCGGCGGCCCCGAGCCCGCCAACTACCTTGACCACGCCCGCCTTCAGCGCAGGCCGCCGGCCAGCAGGCGCTCCTCTGCAGGCACGATGTCGTCACTGTCTAGCTCCACCGCGATTTGCGTGCAGACGGCGCGGCACAGCATCGCGACTTTCTCGCTTTTCAGCCGGTAGTAGATCTGCGTGCCCTCCCGCCGCTTGCCGAGGATGCCGGCGCGGTAGAGCGTGGCGAGGTGCTGTGACATATTGGGCTGCGTGGTCTGGATCTGTGCCAGAAGCTCCGATACGTTGCGTTCGCCGTTGCAGACGACGCTGATGATCTTGAGTCGGATGGGCGTGGCCAGCATGCCGAAGAGCTCGGCGGCAGACTCGAAAACGCGGTCTTCCTCGGGAACGGCGGTCATGCGTCGGCGGGCGGGCTGGGCGGGAAAATCACTGTATCAGCAAGTGCCGATGTGGGCCTTGCGGAACGCAGAATGCGCGGGCTCCCCTTTGTGAAAGCTGACCATGGATGAAGCCAGCCTGCCTTTCCTGACTTACCGCGTGATCGGTGCCGCGTTCGCCGTGGCTGTGCTGTTTGGCGCGCTGTGCCAGCGCAGCCGCTTCTGCACGATGGGCGCCATCGCCGACATCTATGCCATGGGCGACTGGCAGCGGGCCCGCATGTGGATGGTGGCGGTGGCGGTGGCGATGCTGGGGTTCAACGGCCTCGCAGCGCTGGGGCTGGTGGACCCGGCGGCCAGCATCTACACGGGGCCGCGGCTGCTGTGGCTGTCGGCCGTGCTGGGCGGCTTGCTGTTCGGCTTTGGCATGGTGCTGGGGTCGGGCTGCATCAGCCGCAACCTGGTGCGGCTGGGCGGCGGCAGCCTGAAGTCGCTGGTGGTGCTGGTGGTGGCGGCAGTGGCGGCAGGGGCGACGCTGCGTGGCCTGACGGCGGTGCTGCGCGTGGCCACGGTGGAGAAGGTCGTTGTGGACATGCCGGCGGGCCAGGCGCTGCCGAGGCTGCTGGCCAGCGCCTTCCCCGGCACGGCGGCGGCCTGGGGCCTGGGCCTGGCCGCCGCTGCTGCCGCAGCGCTGCTGGCCTGGGCCGTGCTGCCGCGCGAGGGGCGCTCGCTGCGGGTCGTGCTGACTGGCCTTGGCGTCGGCCTGCTGGTCACGGCG
>NZ_JBQVNP010000122.1:0-15915 GCF_052436255.1 Roseateles sp.
ATCGGGGCCGGCGCAGCTGGGCCAGCTCTCGGCGGCGCCCAGGCGGCCGTCGGCACGCAGCGGCAGGGCGGCGAAGCGGGCATCGCCATAGTGCGCGACCCAGGCATGACCGGCGCTCAAGGACAGGTGGCAGGGCGAGCGGCCGCCGCTGGGCGCGCGCTGCAGCAGGCTCAAGCCGCCGGCCGCGTCCTGCGTGTAGACGGCGATGTGGTCGGCGCCTTCCTCGGCGGCGTAGAGGCGCTGGCTGTCGCCGGCCAGCCAGCTCGGGCTGCCTGCATTGGGGGTGACGCCGAGCGGCTTCAACGCGCCGTCGGCGCCGATGGCGTAGCTGTAGAGCCCCAGGCCCAGCGGGGCATAGGTGCCGACGTGCAGGAAGCGGGCAGCAGGCGCGGCAAGAGCGGGCATCAGCGGTGTGGCGGCGAGTACGAGGAGGTGGCGGCGCTTCATCATCACAGGCGCAACCTCAGCCCGGCGCGCAGCAGGAGCTTGAGCAGCAGGAGCACCCAGGCGAGATAGACCAGGCCACGCGCGACGCCGGCCCAGCCGCTGCTGAGCTCTGCCGGCCAGTGCCAGGAGACGAGGGCCGTCAGGGCGCCAAGGACGAAGGGGATCAGGTAGGCCAGCAGAGGATGGCGGGCCGCATCGCCCAGCAGCACAAAGGCCACGCGACCGGCGGCGCCGGCGGCCAGCGGGCGCAGAGCAAGGTAGAGCAGCAACGTTGCGCCAGCGCATGCCAGGCCCCAGCTCGGGGTCGCATAGATCTTGGACAGTGGCCAGTGCGGCCGCAGGCTCAAGCCCGCGGCCAGCAGCAAGAAGCCCAGCAGCAGTGCGAAGTGGGTGGCGCGCGCCGGCGCGTCGCGGCCGTGCAGCAACAGGGCCGTCGCCATGCCGGCCAGCACCAGCAGCGTGTGCGTGGCGTGGCCGCCGCCGCCCGCCTGGGGCGCCAGCCAGGCGAACCACGCGACGCAGACCGGCAGCGCGGCCAGCGCCAACGCCAGCCTTGCCCGCGGCGGCGCGGCGATGAAGAGCAGTGCCGCCAGGCCGTAGGCCCAGCCGATCAGGCCGAGGATGCCCCACCAGTGCAGGCCGATGCCGCCCGGGTAGACGGCGGCCAGCGTGATCAGCAGCCCGGCGCCCGCGGCTCGCCAGGGCCAGGCCAGCAAAGGCCCGCCGGCCATGCTGCCCCAGACGAGGAAGACGCCCACGAACGCCGCCAGCAACCAGGCCGATGCGTCGAAGCCCGCCGGCGCCATCTCGGCATTGACCATGAACAGCCCCGTCACCAGCAGCGCCAGACAGCGCTCGGCCGCGTGCCTGAGCGCGCCCACACGGCCGGCCGCGTCCAGCCGCGCCTGCAGCGCGAACGGCAGCGACATGCCAACGATGAACAGGAAGGCCGGGAACACCATGTCGACGAAGCTCATCGCGTCGGCATCGGCCGGCATGTGCTTCATCCAGCCGGGCAGCCCGGCGACGCCGGCCCATTGGTTGACGAGGATCATCACGGCGACCGTGAGGCCGCGCAGCAGGTCGATGCCCGGCCAGCGGGTCGGCGAGGGGTTTGTCATGGGCGGTGATTCAACAGCAAAAAAGGGCGGCCCAGGTGGGCCGCCCAACGTGCGGCAGAAGCAACTGCCACAACGAGGAAACTGTGGGCCCCTCGCCCAGTCTTGCGCTGGCTGAACGCCGGCAAGCCTGGTCGGTCCCCCGGGGGGACGACGACGCTCGCGGCATCGAGCCGCGAGAGTCGCCAGGGCGGGCCGGCTTGGGAGCGGCCCGGCGCTCGGCCCGCAAGACTCAATAGATCAGCCGCAGCGAGGCCATGTAGCGGCGACCGGTCCGATATGCGCCACGGACCAGCTTCTCCGTGTTCGCCACGCCCGGCACCTCGGCGTAGGAGCGGTACTCGCTGTCCATCAGGTTCATGGCGTCCAACCCGAGCGTCAGCTGTGAAGTGATCTTGAAGTTGACGCTGGCGTCCAGCGACTCGTGCCCGTCGGTGACCAGGAAGTTGCCGCGGTCGGCCTGGGTGTAGTACTTCGAGCGCCACGAGTATGTGGTGCGCGCGCTCCAGCGGTCGTTCTCGTAGAACGGGCTCAGGCTCACCTGGTGCTTGGAGTTGAAGGGCAGGCGCGAGACGCCCTCGGCCTTGGCGTTGGCGTTGGTGTAATTGGCCAGCACCCCCAGGCCGTTGCTGAATGCCGTCTGGTAAGCCAGCGAGAAGCCCTGGATGGTCGCGCTGCCGGCGTTGGCGGGGCGCGAGATGTCGTACTCGGTGTTGCGCTGCTGGTTCTGGTTGTAGTGCGTCTCCTTAGCGGTAGTCACCAGGATGTAGTCGTCGACCTTCTTGTGGAAGATCGTGCCCGCCAGGATGGAGTTGCTGGAGAAGTACCACTCCGCCGACACGTCCAGGTTGGTGGACTTGTAGGGGTTGAGGTTGGGGTTGCCGCCGCCGCCCGACAGCGTCGCGTCGCCGATCCACAGGTAGCTCGACATGTCGCCGTAGTTCGGACGGGCGATGACCTTGGCCGCCGAACCACGCAGCACAACCTTGTCGTTCAGGTCGTAGACCACGTTCAGGTTGGGCAGCACGTTGGTGTACTTCTTCGACACCGTGGTCTGGCCATAGGCCGTGGCGGGGCAGGGGCTGACATTGACCGTGCAGGCCCAGCCGATGCTGTCGGACTTGGTCTGCACCACGCGCACGCCGACGTTGCCGCGCAGGCGCTCGTGGGCGAAATCGCCCTGCAGGTAGGCGGCATTGACGTTCTCCTTGACCGTCCAGGTGTTGGAGGCATAGGACGGGTCGCTGAACGTGCTCGGCACTGGCATGGTCTGCCAGGGCGCCAGCCACTTGCCGCTGTTGATGTAGTCGGCCAGTGCCCAGCCGTCGACCATGAAGCGCTTGCTCAGGTCGCCGACGTCGCTGAAGCCGTCGAGGTAGTTGCCGGGCACCGCGGTCGGGCTGAACTGCGTGGCGCTCAGGTCGCCATAGCCCTTGATGGAGGCCAGCGAGACGCCGGACATCCGCTGACCGGTGACATGCTCGCGGCGCTTGACGCCGAAGCGCAGCTGGTAGAGCGGCGAGTCGAACATCACGCCGAAGTCCGCCTGGGCGTACTTCTCCTCGTCGCTCGTCGGCTTGGCGACGATGTTGCCGCCCCAGCCGGCGCCCCAGTTGGTGGCGCTCGGCGGGTTGGTGTGCCAGCCGCCGGCCGGGCCGCCGCCGTCGAGGCGGAAGCCGGAGGCGTCGGCGAACGGGCTGCCGGCCTTCTCGGGCGCCATGTGGGTGGCGATGTCGCTGATCGGCGCGGTCTGATAGCCGGTGAAGTTCAGCTTGGGCACCGAGCCGGTCAGGTCGTAGTTGTAGTGGGCCTTGCCCAGGAACTCGCCGAACACCTGGCGGTCGGTGCCGCCCTTGGCCTTGGAGGTGCCGGCATGGGCGGACGCGAACCAGCCGTCGTCCTTCCAGGTGGCCTTGAGGTCGTAGGCGTTGGTGTCGACCGTGGCGCGGCGGTTGATCAGGTCATAGACCGTCAGCGCGTTGCGGAACGAGGCCTTGGTGATGACGCCGCCCTCGACGGTCAGGTCGGTCATGGCGTTCAGCGAGTTCCAGGGGTTGCCGTTGAAGGCGAACATGGAATGCGTGATGTTGTCGTACTTGGCCTTGACGTCCAGGGCGTTGAACTCGATGTCGGCCTTCTTGTGCGGCTTGAACTGCACGGCCAGCGACAGCGTGTCGCGCTCGCGGACCTGGTCGAAGTAATGCGCGCTGACCGAGTTGGTCGTGACGGCGTTGGGGTTGGCCAGCAGCGTGGTGCGGCAGGCGCCGACGCAGCTCGGCGGCATGGTGGCCGGCGGGTTCTGCGACCAGTCGGTCGTGGTGGTGGTGATGGAGTTGGGCGAGCCGCCGCGGCCGTTGATGTAGTCGCGGCCATAGACCGTGCCATAGGACTCGACGCCATCGCGGCGGATCTGCTCTTCAGCACGCTGCGCCGACACCAGCACGCCGAAGGTGCTGGCGTCGTTCTTCCAGCCCAGCGTGCCCGACAGGGTCGGCTTGCCGCTGCGCGTGCGGTCGTTGTAGAGGTAGTTGACCGCGCCCGTCAGCGTCAGGCCCTTCAGGTCCAGCGGCTTGCGGGTGACGATGTTGACCGTGCCGCCGATGGAGCCTTCGTCCAGCCGCGCTTCGGGCGACTTGTGGACCTCGACCTTGCTGACCAGCTGCGGCGCCAGCAGCGAGTAGTTGAAGGTGCGGCCCTGCTGTTCGGCCATGAACCAGTCGCCCGAGGCGATGGCCTGGCCGTTGAGCAGCGTGCGGTTGAGCGCCGGGTCGGTGCCCAGGATGGAGACCTTCTCGCCCTGGCCGAAGGCCTTGTCGATGGTCACGCCGGGGATGACGGTGATGGCCTCGGCCACGTTGGTGGCGGGGAACTTGCCCACATCCTCGGCAGTGACGACATCCATGATGGAGTCGGCCTCGCGCTTGGTGTCCAGCGCCTTCTTCAGGCTGGCACGGATGCCGGTGACGACGACGCGCTCCAGCTCGTCGGCCGTCGGCTTGGCCGGCGCGGGCGCCGGCTGTGCGAATGCCGGCAGGCTCAGGCTCAGCAGCACGGCGGCTGCGATGGCGGACTGTCTGTGCATACTCTTCTTCTCTGGCATGGTCTCGTTCTCCGGGTGGGTTTTCAGCACCCCAGCGGGTGCATGAGGGGGACGCCGAACAGCTCGCTGGCGTGTTTGTAGAAGTCGCTGCGGCGCGCGTTCTTGCGCAGCGCGTCGGGGTCGGTCGGCTTGTCGCATTCCAGCGGGCCGTTGATGGCGCGCGTCGTCGCGCCAAAGCCGGCACCGCCGCGCAGCGCCGCATGGGCCGGCTGGCTGGACTCGCCCGGCTGCGTCATCCAGTACCACAGCGCGGTGCGCCAGGCGACGGTGGAGTCCCGCGCGACCCGGTCGGGGTCGCTCCACAGGTCGATGCCGAGGAAATCACCCGCCGCCTTGTACTGGTAGTTCCAGCTCAGCTGGATGGGACCGCGGCCGTAGTACTGCTGGCCCGGCGCGCAGCCCAGGCGGGCGTCGGCGCGGCAGTAGTGGTCCCAGTTGGCGCGCTTGTACTCGCGCTGGGCGCGCAGCTGGTCGCTCTCGTGCGCGATCTGGCCCAGAAACGCCGCCATCTCCTGGCGGCGCTGCGTGTCGCTGCCCCAGCTGGCAAAGCCGGGCGTCTGGCGCACCGCCTCGACAAAACCCTCATAGCTGTAGAAGGCGATGCGCTCCGGGAACAGCTGGTCGAACTGGGTGCGGCTGGGCAGGAAGGCCGCGTCGGCCGCCGCGGTGGACAGCGCCGACAGCGGCATCAGCAGTGACAAGGACAGGCAGAGTCGGGCGGGAACGAAGGTCATGCGCAGGCAGCAGGTGCATCAAGAATGGAGCGACTGTCCGCCCGGCCGCCTACACGCTGCTTCAACGACTTGTTAAGGCCGCCTTAACGCGGTTGTCACTAAAGTGCGGCTCATGCGAATCTGCCTGCTCGAGGACGATCTGGAACTGGGGCGCTCGCTGCAGGCCCTGCTGCAGAACGCCGACCACGAGGTGATGTGGCTGCGCCGCATCGCCGACGCCAAGCTGTGGGTGGGCGAGGGCGGCTTCGACGCCGTCGTCATGGACCTGGGCCTGCCCGACGGCGACGGCATGGAGCTGCTGCGCCAGCTGCGCCGCCAGCAGCGCAAGCTGCCGCTGATCGTCATCACCGCGCGCGACGCCATCGAGGACCGGCTGGACGGCCTGGACGGTGGCGCCGACGACTACCTCGTCAAGCCCTTTGCCGGCTCCGAGCTGCTGGCGCGGCTGCGCGCCGTGGTGCGGCGCAGCCAGGGCGACGCCGCCGAGGCCGGGCCCGCCGAATGGCAGCTGCGCGACCTGGTGCTGGACGAGCCGCGCATGGAGGTGCGGCGCGGCCTGGAGCGCGTGCCGCTGTCGCGCACCGAGTTCAGCATCCTGTTGACGCTGATCAAACTGCCCGACCGCGTCGTCACGCGCCGCCAGCTGGAGAACCGCGCGCCCTGCCAGATGGACGGCCGCAGCCTGGACGTGCACATCTCCAACCTGCGCCGCAAGATCGGCGAGGGCTATATCCGCACGGTGCGCGGCGTGGGCTACCTGGTCGAGCGAGAGTGATGAGCCCCTCGTCCAAGGGGTGCCTTGGCCGGGACCGCTCTGCGGCCAGCGGCCGCAAAGCTTCGGCAGGCACGACAAGTCCACAGGACTTGCCGTGTCCGGCCTCAGCCCCCGAGGGGACGGCGATGCTTGCGGCATTGAGCCGCGCGCACATCGCCAGACGGGCCGGCTTGGGGCGGCCCGGCGCTCGGTCCAATGCACGAGCGTCATCGTCATGACCGCCGACGCCAGCACCCCGCAGCGCTCACTGTTCCGGCGCAGCCTGGGCGCCATGTTCGCCGTGCTCTTCATGATCTGGTTGTTCCTGGTCGCGCGCGAGCTCATCGACATCCGTGTGCTGCAGGTCAGGAATGGCCAGGCCGAGAACATGCTGTGGGCCGAGCTGGCGCTGGAGCGCTCGCGCGACACGCATGCCGATGCGGCGCAGCTGCAGGAGGCCCTGCTGCACCTGGAGGGCATGCGCGCGCGCGAATGGCGCCTCAAGGGCCACCGCACGCCGTTCCGGCTGCTGCAGGTGCTCAGGCGCGACGAGCTGCTGGCCGAGCTGACCCCCGACCTGAGCGGCCGCGACCGCGCGCTGCCGCAGGAATCGGTGCCGGGCCAGGACGACCGCTGGCTCTACACCGAGGTGCGCGACGATGCCCGCGAGCTGGTCGTGCGGCGCTGGCAGGAGCGCCCGGGCGACTGGCACTTCAGCCTCGCCGGCCTGAGCTACTACGCCCGCCCGCTGCTCTACGGCCTGCCGCTGCTGGCGCTGCCGCTGTGGCTGCTGTTCCGCCGCGGCTTTGCACCGCTGCAGCGCATCGGCGCGCAGATCTCGCAGCGCTCCGCGCAAGACCTGACACCGCTGCCCGCCACCCGCTATGTGGAGCTGGCGCCGCTCGTCAACGCCGTCAACTCGCTGATGGCGCGGCTGCAGCAGCGGCTGGACCGCGAGCATGAATTCCTGGCCGATGCGGCCCACGAGCTGAAGACGCCGCTGGCCGTCATCCAGCTCAACTCCGAGGAGCTGGACCAGGCCGACCCGCGCTCCCGCGACGAGGCCAGGGAGCGCCTGCGCCTGGGCGTGCAGCGCGCCACGCACACGGTGCACCAGCTGCTGGCGCTGGCCCGCTCGGGGGCCGACACGCTGGACCTCAGCAAGGGCCGCCACGACCTCGTCGACCTGGTGCGCGAGCGTGTCGCACTCGCCGTCGGCCTGGCCATGCAGCGGCGCATCGAGCTGGAGCTGGTGGCGCCCGAGGAGCTGCCCATGTGGCTGAACCGCGAGTCGCTGTGCAGCCTGGTTGACAACCTCGTCGACAACGCCATCAAGTACTCGCCGCTGGGCGGGCATGTGACGGTGGCGCTGGGGGAAGCTGGCGAGACCGTCGAGCTGACCGTCAGCGACGCCGGCCCGGGCATTCCGGCCGAGCTGCGCCAGCGCGTCTTCGAGCGCTTCGTGCGCCTGGCGGGCGACCAGCAATGCCACGGCAGCGGGCTGGGGCTGACCATCGTGGAGCGGGCGGCGGCGCAGCATGGCGCGACGGTGGAGCTGCTGGACGGGCCGGCTGGGCGGGGATTGACGGTGAAGGTCAGCTTTCCTGGGGCGGAGGCTTGAGAGGCGCAGGGGGCGGCGACGTGGCGACCACGGGAGCGGCCGTCCGGCGCCTGGCGCGCGAGCGACGGCAACCCACGGCCTAGCCAGCGATCAAGCGCGCCCGCAAAGCGCCCGGCGACGCACCAAACCAGCGCTGGCAGGCCGCAGCCAGGCCGCGTTCCTCATAGCCGAGGAAGAAGGCCACTTCCTTCAATGCCACCCGGGGCTCGCTGAGCAGCTGCTCGGCGCGCCGCCGCTGGGCCGAATCGCGCAGCACACCGAAGTTGGTGCCTTCCTCCTTCAGCCGTCGCTGCAGGCTCCGAGCGCTGAGGCCGAGCTGGGCGGCCACGGTCTCCACCTCGTTGGCGCCGAGTGCGATGAGGTGGGAGACCCGCGCTGCCACGGCGGGCTCGCGGTCCAGCAGCTTCAATTGCAGATCGGCCTGGGTGGCCAGCGTCTGGACCAGCAGCGGGTGGCTGCCCGGCAACGCCTGCCGCAGCAGCGCGGCGGGCAGTTCCAGCCAGTAGCAGGGCTCATCGAACACGACCTCGCAGCCGAGCCGCGATCGATAGTCGCCCAGCGTCGTGCCGGCCGGCTGGGCATGGCCGAGGCCGAGCGACAGGCCCATGTCATGAACGGGCCGCCCGAGCAGCAGCGACATCATCCGCAACACGTAGCAGAGGTCCATCTCGTAGGCCGCGGCCGGGTGACGAATCCGCGGCTCGATGAACAGCCGCAGGGCGTCGCCATGGCTTGCCAAGCGCACCACCTTGTCTTCGTCGATGACGAGCCGCCAGTAGGTCGTGGCCTGCTCCAGCGCCTGCTGCACCGTGCGAGCGTTCAGCAAGAAAAACTCCACCAGCCCATAGCGCCCGAGCCGGAAGCGCGCGCCGAGCTTCAGCCCGATCAGCGGATCTGCCGTTTGGGCCAGCAGCGCCTGCCAGAGCGCGGTGAAGGCACTGAGCGGCAGGCGGTCGGCATTGCGGTGCAGGCCGGCGAGATTGGTCTGCCAGTCCGCCACGTCCAGCCCCTCTTCCGCCGCTGCCCACACGAGGTTCTCGAAGAAAGCCGCGGACATGGTGTAGCTGGCAGGTGCGCTCATGCGCTGAGTTATAGCGGACCGCCGCGCTGGCGCCGCAGTGCCGCAGCGTGGCGCGCCGGTTCAGTGCCGCGCCGGGCTGGCCTTCCTACAGTGGCCTGGCCCCTTCCTCGAACAGAAAGCAGTCGCGATGACGACCTCGATTTCCCTTGTGACCGGCGCCAATGGCCATCTGGGCAACACCCTCGTGCGTGCCCTGCTCGACCGCGGCCACACCGTGCGCGCGGGCGTGCGCCGGATGGATGACGCTGCCCCCTTCCAAGGACTGAGCTGCGAGCGCGTGCCGCTGGAGCTGCGCGACGCCGCCTCGCTGCAACGCGCACTCGTTGGCGTCGACACGCTCTACCAGGTGGCCGCCGTCTTCCGGCATTGGGCGCCCGACCCGGAACGCGACATCATCCAGCCCAACGTCGATGGCACCCGCCTCGTTCTGCAGGCCGCCGCCGCGGCGGGCGTGCGCAAGGTCGTCTATGTCAGCTCGGTCGCTGCGGTCGGTCACGACGGCAGGCCGCTCGACGAGAGCCACTGGAACGACGAGGCCGACAACCCCTACTACCGCTCCAAGATCGAGTCGGAGCGGGCCGCCTGGGAGACGGCGCGGCGCCTGAACCTGCCGCTCGTGGCCGTGCTGCCCGGCGCCATGGTCGGGCCCAACAATCACCGCCTGACGGACACGATGCAGTTCCTGGAGGCGGTGCGCATCGGCAAAGTGCCGCTGGACCCCGATGTCCATTTCAACTTCGTCGACGTGCGCGATGTGGCCGAAGGCATGATCCGGGCGGCGGAGCGCGGGCGGCCGGGCGAGCGTTACATCCTGGCGAACCGGCACAGCGCCTCGCTGGCCGACATGCTCCGGGCGCTGGGTACGGGCCGCAAGCCGCCGGCCAGGGCGCCGCGCAGCTTGCTGATGGCCATGGCGTGGCTGCAGGAAGCCATGGCGCGCCTCACCGGCCGTGCCCCCGAGTTGTTGCGCAGCCAGGTGCGGCTCTTTCACGGCGTGCGTCAGGAGTACGACATTGGCAAGGCCACGCGTGAACTCGGCTACGCGCCGCGCCCGCCGGCCGAGGCGCTTGCCGCCGGGTTTGCCTGGCTGGCTGCAAGGTGACACGGCCCCCCGGCAGGGAGTCTCGGCGCCAATCGGCATCAGACAGGCGCCCCGGTGGGGCGATGTCGTCACCCGCCGCTTCGTCGCACGCGGCCGGCGCGTGTCCGGCTGCGCGCCAGGTCAGTCGGACCGCATCAACCCCGACGGCCGCGTCGAGGGCTCAGTACGCGCCCATGTAGTCCTTCTTGCCGATCTGGATGCCGTTGTGGCGCAGGATGGCGTAGACGGTGGTGACGTGAAAGAAGAACTGCGGCAGTCCGTAGTGGGCCAGATAGGCTCGACCGCTGAACTTCCTTTCCTTGGGCGTGCCAGGGCGCAAGACGATCTCGCGCTCGTCGGCGGCGTCGAACTGTGCGGGCTGCAGGCTGTCCAGGAACAGCAGGCTTTCCTCCAGCATCGCGGTCAGGTCGGCGAAGGTCTGCTCCTGTGCGTCATTGGCGGGAACGGCCACCCCCGCAAGACGGGCACTGACGCCACGCGCAAAGTCCGCCGCGATCTGCACCTGCTTCAGCAAGGGAAACATGTCGGGGAAGAGCCGCGCCTGCAGGTAGGCCGCAGGCTCGATGGCGTGAGCGGTGGCATGGCTGTCAGCCTTTGCC
Source organism: Roseateles sp. (assembly GCF_052436255.1). Classification (GTDB taxonomy): domain Bacteria; phylum Pseudomonadota; class Gammaproteobacteria; order Burkholderiales; family Burkholderiaceae_C; genus Pelomonas. Next base: position 10,557 of record NZ_JBQVNP010000122.1, read on the forward strand.
AGCACGGCCTTCATGGCACTGAGCATCTGCTTGAAGACGGGAACCGATTGCATGTACATCGTCGAGGTCATGGGTGTTGTCCTGGTGGAAGCGTTGAACTTGGCGCGGGAGGGTCGGCCGTGAGCAGCCAGCCCGTGCCGCTTGAACCGTGGAGAAGGGCCACGTTCGCAGGCGCGCATCATCGCCGCCCGTTGCCGCAAGGGGCTACTGCGCGCTTGAGTCTGGGCACGGCGAGCGCGACGGGCGGCCTACCGGTTTGGCAAGCACCCGCCCGGCGCGCGCGCGTGGCGTGTGGCCGTCCAGCGCCAGTCCGCCGTTCACCCACACGGCCGCGACGCCGGCGGCCGGCGTCGTCGGTTCGCCGTAGTCGGCACGGTCCGCCAGCCGCTCGGCGTCGAAAAGCACCAGATCCGCCGCCGCTCCCACGCGCAGCAAGCCACGGTCCATGAGGCCAAAGCGTTGCGCCGTCAGCCCTGTCATCTTGTGCACCGCCTGCGCCAGCGTCAGCAGCCCGCGCTCGCGGCCGTAGTGGGCCCAGACGCGCGGGAAGGCGCCCCACAGGCGCGGGTGGGGGAAGCGGTCGTGCGGCAGGCCGTCGGAGCCGATCATCGCCAGCGGGTGGGTGAGGATGCGGTCGACGTCGTCGTCACACATCTGGAAGTAGCAGGCGCCGCCCGGCTGCAGCCGCGCGACGGCCTCGGGTTCGCTGCACGCCCAGTCGCGCGCAATGTCGGCCAGCCAGCGGCCGGCCAGCCCGGGGTGGGCCTCGCTCCACGTCAGGCGGATGGGCGTGAGGCCATCGGCCAGGTCCGCGCGCAGCACGGTGGAGCCGGCCAGGTAGGGGTAGACGTCCAGCCCCAGCGCCTGGCGCTCGCTCAAGCGCTCTATGAGCGCCAGCGTCTGCAGGCTGCGCCCCCACTGCGCGCGGCCGGCGCATTTGTGGTGGGAGATGACCAGCGGCAGGCCGGCGCGGTATGCACAGTCGGCGGCCTCGGTGATGGCGGCCAGCACGCCGGCCATCTCGTCACGCAGGTGCACCGCGTAGACGCCGCCGTGGCGGGCGGCAACGCGGGCCAGCGCCAGCAGCTCGGTGGCGTTGGCGGCCGCGGCGGGGGCGTAGAAGGTGCCGGAGGACAGGCCCGCCGCGCCTTGGCTCATGGCCTCATCGAGCAACGCGCACATCGCGTCGCGCTCGGCGGCGGTGGCGGGGCGGCTCAGGTCGCGCATGCAGCGCAGCCGCAGCGCCGTGTGGCCCACCAAGCCGACCGCGTTGACGGCGGGCCTGGCGGCGTTGACGGCCGCGCGCCAGTCGGCGAACGACGCATGCCGGAACTGCTCGCGGGCCAGCAGGTTCATCGGCGGCGGCGGGTCGGCCGTCACCAGCGGCGCCAGCGAGATGCCGCAGTTGCCGGTGACGACGGTGGTGACGCCCTGGGTCAGCTTCGGGCGCATGGCGGGCGCCGCGATCAGCGCCGCGTCGTCATGGCTGTGTGCGTCGATGAATCCTGGCGCCAGCACCAGGCCGTGGCAGTCGCGGCGCGGCACGGCTGGATCGACGTGCAAGGCCGGGCCCATGCCGGCGATGCGCTCGCCATCGATCAGCAGCTCACCCGTCCAGCCCGGCGCGCCGCTGCCATCGACGATCAGCGCGCCCTGCAGCAGCAACATCAGCTGAACTGCGTCGTGATCGCATCCACCACGCGGTCCTGCTCATCGACGACCGCCATCCAGGCCCATTTGTCGAAGGTCGTGCAGGGGTGCGACGGCCCCAGCGCGACGCGCTCGCCGACGGCCGGACCGTCGGTCCCGGCCGGGTCCCAGCGCAGGTAGGCGTGCTGGTCGTTCAGGCCCGTCACCTGCCAGCCGGTGGGCGCCACGCGCTCGCCGCCGCGCAGATGCCATACGGGCACCGGCCAGCCTTGGTCGAAGGACACATCGCGCCGGCCCGCGTTCAGCAGCGCCAGGCCCGGCTCAGGCGCAGACAGCACCTGCGTCCACACCTCCAGCGCCGGCTGCAGGCTGGGCGCGCCCAGTGGCGTGCCCATGCGTTCGTCCATGGCCCGCATGTAGCGGCCGTAGTGGGCGTGGTCGTGGCAGACGTAGCAGCCGGAGCGCAGCAGGCCCAGGCGCCCGGGGCGCCCGGCCAGCACCGGCGCCACCAGGTCGAACAGCGCCGAGCCACCGCCGCTGAGCCACAGCGGCTGTAGGTCGATCAGCCCCTGGGCCTCGATATCGACCAGCAGCGCCTCCACGCGCGCCTGCCATTGCTGCATCAGCGCGCGGTCGGGCCCGGTCTCGCCCACCACTTGCAGGCCCTCGTAGAAACCGATGCCGCGCAGGCGCAACGCCGGGTGGGTCTGCAGCGCACGCGCCAGTTCCAAGGCCGGGCCGTGTTCGCGCAGGCCACAGCGCCTGTCCCCCAGCTCGATCAACACGTCGAGCCGTGGCTCGCTGCCGCCCAGCGCCGCCCAGTGCGAGGCGATGAGGTCCAGCTGGGCCTGCGAGTCGACAAAGAAGGCCAGCTCCACGCCGGGGTGGCGGCGCCGCAGGTCCAGCAGTTCGTCCAGGTCGGTGGCAGTGACGAGCTGGTTGGCGATCAACGCCCGCCGTGCGCCCGCCGCCAGGCCCAGGCGCAGCTGGTGCACGTTGGCAAACGTCAGGCCCCAGGCGCCGGCATCGAGCTGGCGGCGGAACAGCTGCGGGCTCATCGTCGTCTTGCCATGCGGCGCCAGCTGCACGCCACGCTCGGTGGCGAACTGCTGCATCCATTCGATGTTGTGCGTCAGTGCCGCCTGCCGCACGACGGCCAGCGGCGTCGGCAGCTCATCGAGCTGCCAGCCGCGCTGCGCGACATCAGCCAGCGGCAGCGGCGCTTGCAGCGCCGGGAAGCCTTTCAGCCACGGACCAAGCCAGCCGGCGCGCGGGGTGTCGTTGTCGTCCATGCGGCGATCATCGCGCCGCTGTCTGAAGGGCGTCTAAAGGCGGCGCTTGCGCAAGACCCGGCCCCGCCACAGACTGCCGCGCCATGACTGCATCCACCCTCGTCTTCCTCGGCGCCGAGCCCACCGCCAGCGACCGCCAGCCCCGCCCCCTGTCCCCGGCCGTGCGCGCGGGCGACTTCGTCTACGTCTCCGGCCAGGTGCCGGTGGACGCCAGCGGCCAGATCGTCGACGGCGGCATCGAGGCGCAGACGCGCCAGGTCTTCGACAACCTCGAAGCGGCGCTGGCGCTGGCCGGCGCCACGCTGGCCGACGTCTGCAAGACCACCGTCTGGCTTGAAGACGCGCGCGACTTCGGCGCCTTCAACCGCGTCTACATGGGCTACTTCCCGGGCGGCAAACCGGCGCGCTCCACTGTTGAGGCGCGACTGATGATCCCTGCCAAGGTCGAGATCGACGTGGTGGCCTACCGGCCGCTGGCATAGCGCCCGGCTTTACAGCGTCAGCGGAGCGCGACGGTAGTTGACCTCGACGGCGAGAGCCTCCTCCCCGGCCGGCGTGATGTTGAACATGCGGATGTCCAGATGCTCGGCGTCGGGCTGCGACAGCTCGGTGCGCCAGCCCCAGCGCGGGCCGCCGGCGCCATCGGCATAACTGCCCAGCGCGCCGAAGCGGCCGTCTTCCACCTTGCCGGTGCTGAACATGATGGACGTGCCGGTGCCAAAGCTCTCACCCCAGGCGCATTCGAAGGCCTGGTCGTCAAGGTGGTAGGCCCACAGCGCGACGCCCTCGAAGGGCTCGCCGCTGCAGCGGCCTTCGTACTCGTGCAGCAGGAAGCGGCCGCCGGCGATGAGGCGGATGCGCCCCCGCTGCACCGAATCGTCGGCCGGCTTGCCGGGCTCGAACCAAAGCCGGAACCGGCCCTCCCACTCGCCGGCCATCGCCGCCAGCCGATGATGCATGCCGCCGGGTGCCGCGGAACTCAGGAATGCTTCTTTGCTCATGGGGCTTCCTTGGGTGACAAGCGCCGCCGACGCGCTGCGCCGATGTCGACGCCGTGTCATCGTAGTGGGAGGCGGCGCCGCAGCAGATGGCGCGCGGTTGCGCCGTCAGCAACCGCGTTCTGCAAAGCCCTCTGCGCGATCCGCCTCGACGGGCGGCATCGACGCCGCCGTTTACCGCCTGCCACTTACCATTTGCCGCTCGCCCGCCGCCCGGAGCCTGCCCCATGACAGCCCACCGCATCTTCTCGACGCCCTTCGCCAAGGTCTACCCGATGTATGTGCAAAAGGCCGAGCGCAAGGGCCGCACCCAGGCCGAGGTCGACCAGGCCATTTGCTGGCTGACCGGCTACGACGCCGCGAGCCTGCAGCGCCAGATCGAGCGGCAGGTCGATTTCGAGACCTTCTTCGCCGAGGCGCCGGCCCTGCATCCGAACGCCGCGCTCATCAAGGGCGTGGTCTGCGGCATCCGCGTGGAAGACATCGAGGACCCGCTGATGCAGAAGCTGCGCTGGCTCGACAAGTTGGTCGATGAAATCGCCAAGGGCAAGGCGATGGACAAGGTCCTGCGCAGCCAGCCTCACTGCATGGAGTGAAAGCCCAGCTTGTTGCCTTCGCTGTCGATGAAGTGCGCGAAGAAGCCGAAGCCGCTGCCGATGTCGGTCTTGGGCACCGCGACCGAGCCGCCGGCGCCCTCGACCCGCGCGAGCTTGTCGGCGAGGTCGTCGCCGCCGTTGAGGTAGACGATGGTGCCCTGCTGGGACGGCGTGCAGCCCTCGCCCTGCACGATGGCGCCGCCGACGACGTCGGGGTCAGATGACAGCATGCCCATCTTCATGGGGCCCATCTCCATGGTTTCGATGCGCAGGCCGAGCACCGTCTCATAGAAGGCCTTGGCGCGGTCGAAGTCGGTCACCGGGATCTCGAACCAGTTGATGGCGTGGGGATTTGCGGACATGCGGAACTCCGGATGGAAAGTGGGATGGTGGCAGTGGCGGGTGGACTTTGCCAAGAATGCATTTGTCCGCAACCCCTGGCGGTGGAGCTAGGGGGGCAGGCCACCAGCGCGCGGGCCGCGTCGCCATCAGCTCGTCGCGCCAGTCGCCCAGGGTGGCGATTTTGGCGGTGATGGGCTGGGCGGGGGATTCGGTTTGCATGGCAACCCCGGTGCATGCAAGTGTGACGCCGGCATTGCGGTGTCCCCCTTCTTGAGACAACCTTCAGATGCGCTTGAGATAGACCCAAGCAGAGCGGCCAGAAGATGAGCGCATGTCGTTTCCGCCCTTCGCTGCCGCGCTGCTGCCCCAGCCGCAAGCCCTGACCCTGCTGCCCGGCGCCGGCCCGGCCGTGGCCGGCTTGCGTGACCTGCCGGCCGCGTTGCAGGCGTTGCTGCCGGCCGACGCAGGCGCGGCCTCGGCG
>NZ_JBQVNP010000123.1:0-15906 GCF_052436255.1 Roseateles sp.
GACGCAGCCGGCGCCAGGGCCGGCTCGGCCGCAGCGCCACCGGCCGCCAGCGCGGCGGCCAGCGCCAGCGCTTGCGCGGGCAACTTGAGGATCTTGAAGCTCATCATGCGGGGGCCTGTGGAATGACAGGCGCGAGGGCCACCGGCCACTTGCGCGCCATCGGTTGCGAGGATCAGAAGAACGCGTACTCGGCCGTGAAGCGGTAGCTGCGGCCCAGCACGTCCGCGCCGCTGGTCAGGTAGCCCTGGTAGCCCGTGTTGGCCGTCAGCGCGGGGTTCACGTCGGTCAGATTGTTGATGCCCACCGTGACCTTCAGTGCCTTGAATCCGCCGTAGGCCACGCTCAGGTTGTACTGCTTGTAGGCCTTGACGTCGGTGTAGCTGGAGCCGGCGCGCGGGGTCAGGTCGGTCAGGCCGCTGCTGTAGCGCTGCGACACCTGCGTCGACCAGTTGCCCAGGCGCCAGTTGACCGACGCGGTGTGCTTCCAGCGATAGATGATCTGCTGCGTCGTGGCCAGGCCGGCGTTGGGGCCGGTGTAGCGCGCATCGGCGGTCAGCACGCCGACGTTCTGCAGCATCTCGCCACCCTTGTCGACCGAGAACGAGTACTTGTCGTAGTAGGTGCCATCCATGCGCAGGTTGAAGTTGCCCCATTCGCCGGCGCGCAGCTGGTAGGTGGCGGCAACGTCCAGGCCGCGCATGTCCATGTCGCCACGGTTGGCCTGGCTGGTCAGGATGCGGTCGATGGTGCCGTCGGCCTTGCGCAGGATGTTGGCGGAGTAGCGGGCCGGCGCCTGCTGCACCTCGGCCAGCGTCAGCGCGCCCAGCACATCGCTCAGCCGGATGCTCCAGTAGTCGGCCGTCACCAGCAGGCCACGCACCGGTTCGAAGGCGCCGCCGATGCTCCAGCCCTTGGACTTCTCGGGCTTGAGGTGGCTGTTGTCGGGCGACTTGGTCCAGTACTCGGTCTGGGCATTGCAGACCAGGCTGGCCCGGTCGCCGGCGAAGGCCGCCACCGGCGTACCGGTGTTGGTGAGCAGCGGCGTCGGGCTGGGACAGAGCACCGGGTCGTCCATGGCCACGGTGCGCACCTCGGGCGTCGGGTTCTGAATGTCCATGATCGACGGCGCCCGGAAGCCCGTGTTGGCCGACGCGCGCAGCATCAGCTCGGCCATGGGCTGGAAGCGCAGCGACAGCTTGGGGTTGACCGTGGTGGTCTTCAAGTCGCTGTAGGTATCGGAACGCACCGCGCCGTTGATGCTCCAGACCTTGGTCAGCGGCGCGTCCAGCTCGATGACGGCGGACTTGATGTTGCGGTGCAGCTTGGCCGCCACGCCGGTCGGGTTCTCGCCGACGATGTCGTCCTTGAGCACGACGCCGGCGCTGCTGATGTTGTAGTTGCCGTTGGGCAGCTTGGCGACGTAGTCCAGCGGCGCGGCGTGCACCTTGGCCTCGTCGCGGCGCAGCTCGCCCGAGACGGCCAGCGTCAGCGGGCCACCGCCAAGGTCCATCAGCTCGCGGGTCAGCGTGAAGTCGACGGACTTGTTGTAGGCCTCGTTGAGGCGGTAGGTGTAGTCGCGCAGCTCGATGCTCTTGAGGTACTCCAGGCCGGCGGCGTCTTGCGCGCCGAAGGGGTTGAGGATGCCCTTGGTGAAGCCTTCCTGCGCCTTGCTGTACAGGATGTAGCCGCCGCCGACGCGGGTGTCGCGCTCGGAGTGGCCATAGTTGAGGCCCACGCGGTAGTCCATGTTCCAGAAGCTGCCTTCGGCGCTCAGCACCAGGCGGTCGTTGATTTGCTCGTCGTTGCGATAGGCCGGGCCCAGTTCGCCCGGGCCCCACGCGAAGTGGACGAGCCGGTTGTTCATGTTCAGCAGGCTGACGACGCCGGGCGTCCTGACCGGGTCGATGAACATGGCCGGCGAGTTGGCGCCAGTGTTGCTGCCCACGACATTGACCAGGGGCGTGATGCCCTTGCCGGGGTAGAACTTGCTGGTCGACGGGATGCTGTAGGTCGTGGCCGGCTCGTTGCCGCCGGGCACCTGCATGCCGCGGTACTTCTGCACCGTGAACGCCGAATGCATCGCTTCCAGGCTCAGGCGGTGGCCCTTGCCCAGGTTGAGGGTGCCCTTGCCGTAGAGGTTGTTGATGCGGCTGCCGTCACCGATGGCGTCGAAGAAGTTGGGATCGCGGTAGCAGCCGGCGTTGTTGTAGGTGGCAGGCGTGGCCACGCTGCCCGCCCCCAGCGTGGGCAGCGAATACGGCGCCACGCAGCCGGTCGCGAAACTGGAGTTGTAGTTGCTGTTGGCGCCCGCCGTGAAACCGTAGTTGGCGGCCGGGCTCTGGTTCTTGTTGCTGGGCGTGTTGAGCAGGCCGAGCTGGTTCAGCGCCGAGCCGTCGTAGAGCTCCGGCCGGTCGCCCTTGAACAGCGCGTTCTTGGTCTGGTAGTCCATCGAGCCATAGACGTTCCAGCCGTCGGTGCCCAGGTCGCCGAAGCCGGCGATGAGGCCCACGGCGTTGGTCTGGCCGCGGCTGCCGCGGTCGGGCGCGTTGAGCTCCAGCTTGATCTTGGCGCCCTGGAAGCTGTCGCGCGTGAGGTAGTTCTGCACGCCGCCGATGGCGTCGGAGCCGTAGATGGACGAGGCGCCGTCGCGCAGGATCTCGGTGCGCTGCAGCGCCATGCGCGGAATGACGTTGGCCGATACGTACTGGTCCTGCAGCGGCTCGTTGGCCAGCCGGCGACCGTTCAGCAACGTCAGCGTGCGCATGGGCCCCAGGCCGCGCAGGTTGAGCACCGGGCCGGCCGCGCCGGCGTTGAAGCCCAGCGACTGCGACTGCGGCAGCTCCAGGATCAGGTCCTTGAGTTCGGTGTGGCCCCGCGCATCCAGCTCTTCCGAGCGGATGGCCGACACGGGCAGCGCCGTCTCGCCCGCCACGCGCTTGATCGACGAGCCGGTGATCTGGATGCGCTCCATCGTCACGGGCGCGTCGGCGGCGGTCTGGGCCTGGGCCTGGGCGGCGGCAGCGCAAAGGCTCAGCACGGCGCCGGCGCACAGGGTCAGGCGGGCTCGGGCTTGCAGGGGTTTGATGCTCATGGGGTCTCCGTGGGTTCTCGTGTCGAATGCTTCAGGCGCTCAGGGCGCCGGCACCCAGCCGCCGGGTGCGCCGGTGGCGATGGTGGATTTGTGGAAGATCTCGGCGCGCGTCGCCAGCCCGTTGGCCGAGTCGAGCTGCCTGGCGAGCGCGATGAAGGTCGGCACATTCGCCACCTTGACCGAGGCCACGCCGAGGCGGGCACCGACGTCCAGCGGCGCGCCGGCCAGGTCCATGCTGCCGAACTCGCGCCAGCCAGCCGCGTCGGTGGCGCCGCCGTCGGCCGTGCCGGCCCAGGGCGGCGGGTTGCTGCCGCAGCTGCCGCTGCCCGTGCCGGTCTTGCTGGTGCCGGTGCCAACGCACCAGCCCACCGGCAGGATGTGCGGTCCGATGCGGGTGTTGATGAAGGCGATGTTGTCGACGTAGGTCGTGCTCGTCGTGCCACCACTGCGGGCCAGATAGGCCTGGGTCACACCGGGGCCTGCGGTCAGCACGCTGTTCAGGAAGACAAAGCCCTTGTCGCCTGCGGTGGCGCGCGATTGCAGGATGTAGCCGGGCGAGTTGCCGCCGGTATCGACGACGGAGCGGATCTCGCTGTCCTCGAACAGGCTGGCCATCACGCTGCCCCAGATGAAATCGACGTTGCCGGCGACCAGCGACTGGTAGATCCAGTTGTAGCCCTTGAGCTGCAGCGTGTCCTGCTGGCTCAGGAAGTTCATCTGCCTGGCGACGAGGCGCGCCGCTGCGGCCGTGGTGCCGGTGTTGAAGTAGAGGGCCTCGGCCTGGTTGTCCCAGCTGCTGCTGCGCTGGTGCGGGTTGTGCAGCGTGAAGTTCTGCAACGTCAACAGGTCCGAGGTCTCGACCAGCCACGCCGCGCGGCCGCCGCCGAGCACCCGGTGGCCGACTGTCCGGCCCGAGGTGCTCAGCGCAGTGCCTGCGGCTGCTGAGCTTGCGCCGCTGCCCGAGTTCAGCGACTCGAAGTTCACGTCGCCCACCACCACGCCGTCGCGGCTTTCGCCGATGACGCTCAGGTTGGACACCTTGCGCAGGATGTTGAGCTCGGGGTAGCTGCCGTTGGCCAGTTGGATCACCTTGGGTGTGGCAACGGTGTTGCAGCCATAGGTCGGCGAACTGTTCGTCGAGCAGTGCTTCATGACCCAGTTCAGCGCGCCTTGCAGCGTGCGGAAGTCGGCCGTCGTGCCGCTGTCATCGACGTTCAGGTTCGTGAAGCTCGCTGGCGCGGCGCGGGTCGTGAACTTCCAGTTGTCGGCCTTGGCTATCCCGGCGAACGCAGCGCCCTTGATGCTGCCGGCCAGCACGGTCGCGTCTATCGTCACGTAGTAGGTCGTGCCGAAGTCGAGCTTGTTGCTGCGCAGCTTGACCGAGGCCGTGCTGCCCTTGACGCTGACGGGCCGGTACCAGACATAACGCGCAAACGTCGCGCCATCGGGCATGGCGCCCAGGCCCAGCGCGTCGATCTCGAGGTTGGTGCGGGCCAGCACGGTCTGCGTGTCGGTGCTGGAGGGCGCGTTGCTGATGTCGATGCTGTCGACCAGCGCGTCGTCGCTCGCGCGGAAGACGTTGACCTTGCCAGTCGTGCCGATGGCGGGCGGCGCGTCGAAGGACAGCGAGATGCGCGTGTCAGTGGGCACGCCAGTCTCATTCGCGGCCGGCGACCTGGTGCCGGCCACGTCATTGACATTGCCGTTGCCGCTGATCTGCGTCGTCAGCTTGCCAGCGCCGGCCTGGGCCAGTGCGTTGGCCTTGACCAGCATTGCCGGCCGCGGCTTGAACGCATAGCCCGGCGTGAAGGCCGTGCCGGCCGCCACGCCGCAGGCGCCCAGTGGCGCGCCGTTCAGCGTGGAGCCGCTGTCCTGGAACACGCCGGTGCGGTCCGAGCTGGCGTAGACGACGACAGCATTGCAGCCGGCCGCGCCGTCCACCGCGAAGACGTTGGCGTGCGACAGGACGTTGGCCGCCTTGCCAATGCCGACGCTGTAGCTGTGCGCATAGGGGCTGGCCGTCTTGCTGCCCACGAAGTAGTTGTTGAAGACATGGACCTGGCCGAAGCGAACGCGCGGTACACGCTGGCTCACGCCACTGAAGACGTTGTTGGCGATGGTGACGCGCAGCTTGCCGGCGTCGCTGGTCAGGCTGTCGGAGCCGCCGATCAGCATGGACTTGTCGTGCTGGGTGATCAGGTTGTAGGAGACCGTGATCAGGTCGGCGCCCTTGGTGATGTCGATGGCGCCGTCATGGCACTGCTTGACCTTGCCGTTCTCGATGGGCAGCGTGTCGTCGGTGACGGGCGCGTCGGTGATGGTGTTGCGGTCGATCCAGACCTGCGTGGCGGTGACGATGCCGATGGCGTCATACGCGGAGTTCCAGTTGCCGAGAGACCCGTCGGTCGGGTCCCACACGGGGCCGACATCGCAGGGCGCGACGATATGCAGGTTGCGCACGATGACCTGGCTGACGCCGGTGATGTCTATCCACGCGTTGACGAAGCCGGCGCCGGGGCCTTCGCCGATCAGCGTGGTGTTGCTGGACAGGCGCACGCGCGCCCTCACCTTCTGGTCCGCCGTGTGTGCGAAGGGCGTGCCCTCGGTCATGTCGATGGTGCCGGCCACCTTGATGATCTTGGGCGCGTTGCCGCCGTTGGCCAGCGCGTTCAGCAGCTCGGCGCGGCTGGTCACGGTGTAGATGTGGTCGGGCGTGGCGGCGCTGCCGCCGATGGTGCCGGCGCCCCAGCCGTCGGCGGGCGCGACCTGCTGGGCCGCGTCCACGGCATGGGCCGGCAGGCTCAACGCCAGCAGCGCGGCGATGCAGCCGATGTGCTTGAGGGCCTTCATGCGACGGCCTTGCGGCGCAGCGCCAACAGGCCCAGGCCGGCGGCGAGAAGCGCGAGACCGGTCGGCTCGGGCACGGCGGTGACGGCGATCTGCGTCGTGAAGCTGCCAAACTCGCCGGTGAAGCTCAGGTTGTTCAACGTCAGGCTGACGCTGTCGGGCCCGACGAGTTGCAGGCCGATCGTGCCGCCGCCGACGCCGCTCAGGTCCAGCGGCGTGAAGCCGCTGATGGGCGCACCGAGGCCGGCCAAGCTGAAGCTCAACGTGTAGCTGCCGGCCAGGCCGGTCGTGCCGCTGTTGTTCCAGACCTGCACACGGCCGTCGCTGAAGAAGTCGACCGCGACGGCGAAGTCACTGGTCATGAACTCCAGGTCGGCCGGTGCCAATGCCGTGGTGTTGCTGCCGGCCTTGTCGGCGAACAGGTGGTCCAGGCCCAGCAGGGTCTGGCTGGCGCCGCTGACCTGGCCGGTGATGAGAGTGCCCGCTGGCAGGGCGTCGGCGGCCTCGGCGAGTGGCGCGGCCAGGCATGCGGCGGCTGCGACCGCCAGGGTCAGTTGCGTCTTCATGGTCTTGTCTCCGGATGTGGTCGGGCGTACCGGAATAGGCCGTCGACTCTTGTGGATTTCGTGGCCCTTCAGGGTCACGCGAGCAAACAGGGGCACAGCCGGCTGGCCTGCGCCCCTGCCTGATCTAGGCCGGTAGCAGGCTTAGAACCGGTAACGGGCGCCGACGATGAACTCGCGGCCCGTGTAGTGGTTCACCACCACGTTGTCCATGGCGCGGCCGATGAACTGGTCGTTCGCTTGGTTGGTCAGGTTGGTGGCTTCGAATGTCAGGTCCAGCTGCTTCGTGAACTTGTAGCTCAGGGACAGGTCGACGTTGAAGGTCTCCTTCTTGCCTTCGACATCGTGGTTGTTGCGGCCCGGCACTGTCGTCAGGAAATCGGAACGAGCCGAGGTGGAGACACGACCACTGAAGGTGCCGTCGTCGTAGTAGACCGACAGGTTCCAGGAGCGCGGCGACAGGTTGACGAGGTCTTCACGCACGGTCGGCGCATTGGCGGCCGCCGATAGCACGTAGTCCATCTTGGACTTGACCTGCGTGTAGTTGGCCAGCAGGCCGAAGTTCTTGCCCCAGCCCGGCAAGAAGGTGAAGGGCTGCTGAACATTGAGCTCGAAGCCGCTGAGCTTGCCGCCCGGTGTGTTGACGGGCGCGGCGACGGAGAAGACCTCATCCCCATTGAAGTTGGAGGGCAGCAACGACATCGGCAGGCCGAGCTGGTTGTAGGGCAGGCTGCGCGTGCGCGTGAGGACGTAGCTCTTGATGTTCTTGTGGAAGAGCCCCAGGCCGACGAACGCGTTCTTGGCGTGGTACCACTCGATGTTGCCGTCCAGCGTCGTCGCGCGGAAGGGCTCCAGGCCCGGGTTGCCGCCGGTGTAGGTCGCAGCCGGGATGTTCAGCGTGCCGCCGGGGCTCAGGTTCTGCAGCGGCGGACGCGACATCACCTTCGCGGCAGCGGCGCGCACGATCAGGTTCTTGGTCAGGTTGACCGAGAGGTTGGCCGAGGGCAGCCAGTCCTTGTAGTCGCGCGCCACGGTGACCGGCGTGCCGCCGCCGGTGGCGAGATAGCCCGTTGAGACGATGGCCGTCTTCACATGGCGGGCGCCGGCGTTGCCGCGAACCAGCATGCCGCCCAGGCGGCTCTCGAAATCGCCCATCAGCCAGGCACCGGTGTCGGTCTCGGAGATGACGAAGTTGTTGCCGCGGGCCGACCCGTTGGTGATGGAGGCCAGGCGGTAGTCGCCCGGCCCGCCAGCGGGGCCTGACTTCAGGCAGTTGCAGTAGATGTCATAGGCGCTGGCGATGGCGTCCAGATTGGGGATGACCCACGAAGTGACCGAGCCTGAGGGCAGGCTTTGGCCCTTGCCGAAACCGCTCAACATCGTCGTGACGCTACCGGGGGAGACGCCGGCCGGCAGCGTGTTCATCGCCTCCGTCGTGCGGCGGAACTCATAGGCATCGACCGTGAACTTCTTGTAGCTCACACCGCCCTTGAGCGTCAGCCAGTTCGCCACTTCCCAGGCGAGATCCGCGGTGCCAACGTGTTGCTCGTTGGTCACGCCGAGCGGGCGCACTCGCACTTCGCTGGGGGTGAAGTTGGGGATGGAGGTCTGGCCCACCGGCACGCCCTGGATCCTGAGCAGTCCGTTCGGGTCCGCCGGGTTGAGATTGCCGTAGCCGATCAGCGGTGCGCGGTTGTCACCGCGTGCGTCGTAGACATAACCGTCGACGTTGGCGGCGTCCAGCGTGGTCGTCGTCTGCATCGGGTTGCGGAAGCGCGACTTGGCATTGCCCAGGCGCACCGTCGCCTTGACGGTCTCGCCGATGTCCTGCTCGATGGTCAACGTCGGCTGGCTGAACTCGGTGCTGAGCCGGTCAAAGCGCTGCTCAGAGCGGATGTCCACGCCGTTGAACTTGCCGTAGAGCAGCTGACCGCTCGGCGCGAATTGCGCTTCGACGACGCTGGTCTGCTGCTTGCCGCCGGCGGTCAGCGCGCGGCTGAAGGAGATGGCTTCCAGGAAGTCCTCCTGGCGGGTCGCCTCAAGCTTGCTGTAGAGCATGTCGAAGGTCACCAGCATCGTGTCCGAAGGGCGAACCTGGATGGAACCCGTCAGGCCCAGGCGCTCTTGGTCATGCGTGAGGCGGCCGTAGCGCGGCAGGCGCGGATGGAAGTTGGTGGCCTTGCTGGCCTCGGTGTAGGCGGCCAGGTTGGCCGCGGTGTTGGGCAGGCGCGCCACGCCCTGGGCGGCCGGGCCGCAGGTGGTGGCTGTGGAGCCGGCGGGCAGGCCGGTTGTGACACCCTGCGGCGGGCACCAGCCACCGCTGGACGGGCCGTTGTCCCAGCGCACCGTGCTGAAGCCCTCTTCAAAGACCTTGCGTTGCGAGTAGGCGCCCGACAGCAGCATGCCGATCTTGCGATCAGCGAAGGTGTTGGAGATCAGGAAGGAGCTTTTGGGGGTGGTCTTGCCGGACAGCTGGTTGTAGGTGCCCTTGACGGACACGGCCGCCACGAACTTCTTCATGTCGAAGGGGCGCGCGGTCTGCAGGTCGATGGTGGCACCGAGCGAACCTTCATCGACGTCGGCCGAGCTGCTCTTGCGCACGGTCAGCGAGTTGAAGAGGTCGGCCGCGAAGACGTTGAAGTCGAAGGCGCGGGTACGGTTGGCGCCGCCCGAGCTGTCGGTGCCGCCGGTGGTCGCCAGGGCCTCGATGCCGTTGATGCGGGTGCGCGCGAAGTCGCCGCCCAGGCCACGCACGGTGATGTTGCGGCCCTCACCGGCGTCGCGGTCGATGACGACGCCCGGAATGCGCTGCAGCGATTCGGCCAGGTTGGTGTCCGGGAACTTGCCCATGTCCTCGGCCTTGATGACATCGACGATGCCCTTGTCCTCGCGCTTGGCGTTGAGCGCGCTTTCCAGCGAGGCGCGGATGCCGGTGACCGTGACGGTGTCCAGCTGCGCCGATGCGGCGGGCGCGGTCTGTGCCCAGGCGGGCGCAGCGGCCAGCGCGGCAAGGGCGGCGGCCATGGCCACGGGGCGCACGGCCGGGCGGTGGGATGAACGGAATGCGGGCATGGGTGTCTCCTGGTGCAGGCCGCCTGCGCGCTGGGTGGCGTCGGCGGCTCTCGGGTTATGCAAGGCTTGTGTGGAACCCGGGCACACGCAGGGCACCCGTTATCTCTGCGCCGGCGACGCTGCAGTGCGAGCGCCGGCTCTTGTCACCACGCGACTACAGATAGACGTCGCGGCGAGCGGAAAACTGATCCAGCCAGCGGGCCACCTGGCCCGGCGCGGCTGCGCGAATTGACTTGCCCGTCGCGTCGTCGGCAGTGAAACAAGTGCTCATCGTCGTGCTCGTTTGGCTGGCTTGTAGACGATGATAGGTGCAACCTGGCAAAATCGGAACACCGGTTCACTAAATAGAAACCATGATTCCGCAACACTTTGTCGGCCTCTAAGCTCTGGTTGTCCCAGGAATTCGGAACCGCGTTTCAACTCTACCGGTCTGGCTTGTAAGCCGCCAACAACCTGCACGGAAATCTGCCACGCATGTCACGGCGTCAGTCACTGCAGACACCGCTGACCGGCTGGCGATCCAGTTTTCAAGGTCATGGCCCCCGGCCCATGACCGCCCTGCCCTGAACGGAAAACCAAAATGGTGCTCGACAACTTCAATCTGGCCGGCAAGACGGCCATCGTGACCGGCTGCAACACGGGCCTCGGCCAGGGCATGGCGCTGGCGCTGGCCCAGGCCGGTGCCGACGTCGTCGGCGTCAACGTCTCCGAGCCCGACGAGACCAAGGCCGGCGTCGAGGCCCTGGGCCGCCGCTTCCTGGACCTGCGCGCCAACCTCGGCGACATCAGCTGCATCCCGGATCTGGTCGCCCAGGCCAAGGCACTGAACGGCGAGGTGCACATCCTCGTCAACAACGCCGGCATCATTCGCCGCGAGGACGCCATCAAGTTCTCCGAGGCGGACTGGGACGACGTCATGGACCTGAACCTGAAGTCGGTGTTCTTCCTGTCGCAAGCCGTGGCCAAGGCCTTCATCGCCCAGGGCAAGGGCGGCAAGATCATCAACATCGCGTCGATGCTGAGCTTCCAGGGCGGCGTGCGCGTGCCCTCGTACACGGCCAGCAAGAGCGGCGTCATGGGCATCACGCGCCTGATGGCCAACGAATGGGCCTCGCATGGCATCAACGTCAACGCCATCGCCCCGGGCTACATGGCCACCAACAACACCGCCGCACTGCGCGCGGACGAGCAGCGCAACGGCGCCATCCTCGACCGCATCCCCGCCGGCCGCTGGGGCAAGCCCGAAGACCTGGCCGGACCGGTGGTGTTCCTGGCCTCGACCGCTTCCGACTATGTCAACGGCTACACCATCGCTGTTGACGGCGGCTGGCTCGCTCGCTGAGACAAAAACCAAAGGCAACCACAGAGGCACAGGGACACGGAGGAATTGCTTGGAGGCGGCTTCTCTGTGCCTCTGAGACTGTGTGGTTGCATTTCTGCCCTTGTTTCATCCACGCCATGAAATCCACCGAACGCAAGTTTGAATTCCTCACCCGCGAGGACCCCGACACGGGTGCGCGCGTGACGCGCCTGACGCCGCCCGATGTCACCTGCCATCGCAACTACTTCTATCAGAAGTGCTTCACGAACGACGGCACCAAGCTGATGTTCGGCGGTGAGTTCGGCCCCCAGCCTAGCCCGAACTGGAACCTGCACCTGCTGGATCTGCCCTCGCAGACGGCCATCCAGCTGACCGACGGCGCGGGCGAGAACACCTTCGGCGCCTTCATGAGCCCAGACGACCGTTTCGTCTACTTCGTGCGCGGCGACCGCAACCTGATCCGCCTGGAACTGGCCACACTGAAGGAAGAAGTCGCCTACATCGTGCCCGACGGCTGGGTGGGCTACGGCACCTGGGTGTCCAACAGCGCCTGTACCAAGATGGTCGGCATCGAGATCTCGGCCGACGACTGGTTCCCGCTGAACACCTGGCAGAAGTTCAACGAGATGTTCCACAAGCGGCCGCTGTGCCGTCTCTTCAGCGTCGACCTGGCCACAGGCAAACGCACCGTCATCCTGGAGCAGCGCGGCTGGCTGGGCCACCCGCAGTACCGCCCCTTCGATGACAACACCGTCGCCTACTGCCATGAAGGCCCGCACGACCTCATCGACGCGCGCATGTGGTTCATCGACGAGGACGGCACCAACCGCCGCTGCGGCAAGGAGCACCAGCAGGGCGAGAGCTGCACGCACGAGTTCTGGGTGCCGGACGGCAGCGCGATGATCTATGTCAGCTACAACGTCCAGTCACCCGAGCGCTGGATCTACAGCCTCGACCCGGTCACGCTGGAGAACAAGCTACTGACCGCCATGCCGCAGTGCTCGCACCTGATGAGCAACTACGACGGCACGCTGATCGTCGGCGACGGCGTCGGCAAGGTCAGCCATGACAGCACAGCCAGCAACGCAATGCTGGTGGGCGACCCCTATCTGCACCTGTTCGACCTGAAAGCCGGCACGACGCGGCCCATCGCGCGCCACGACAGCGGCTGGGACGTCTACAAGGACAACCGCCAGGTCACCCACCCGCACCCGAGCTTCACGCCCAACGACAAGCAGGTGCTGTTCAGTTGCGACAAGGAGCGCGCCAGCGGCGCCGAGCCGGCCCTCTACCTGGCCGACCTGTGAGGCTCGCGCTGGCCCTGGCCGCATCGCTTGCAGTCACGGCAGCGCAGGGGCAGGCACGCCCCCAGCTGCCGGCCGAGCAGGCCGCCGCGCACACCGCGGCGGTCTACCTCGGCGACTGGCAGCCCGCGACGCTGGCGGATCTGAGCGCCGCGCCGCCCGACTTCGTCGTCAAGCCCGGCGAGTCCGTGCAAGCCACCATCGACAAGGTGCCCTCCGAGGGCAGCCGGCGCTGGGTGATCCATATCCAGCCCGGCACCTACCGCGGCCCGCTGTGCATCAAGGACAAGGCGCCGATTGCGTTGATCGGCTCGGCGTTGGATGCCGCCGCCGTCGTGCTGGTGGACAACCGCTTCTCCGGCAAGCCCAAGAGTGAGAACGAGCCCGCCCACCCCTGCTGGCCCGAACTTGGCAAGACGACCATCGGCACCAGCGGCAGCACCAGCATGCTGGTGCAGAGCAACGACGTGCAGCTGATCTCGCTGACCATCGCCAACGACGCCATGGACGGCGTGCGCCGCGGCGAGGCCTACCCGAGCGGCGTCGGCGAAAGCGGCGGCGCGCAGGCCGTGGCGCTGACGCTGATGGGCGACCGCATCCAGCTCGAAGGCGTGCGCCTGCTGGGCCACCAGGACACGCTGTATGCCAAACGTCGCGCACCGGGGGCGCCCGCACGGCAGCTGATCCGCCACAGCCTCATCGCCGGCGACGTGGACTTCATCTTCGGCAACGCCGTGCTCGTCATCAGCCACAGCACCATCCTCAGCCGCGCCAACCGCCGCGCGCCGGGCCAGGGCGGCATCGTGCTGGCGCCCAGCACGGCACCCGACGTCGCGCAAGGCTTTCTCGTCACGCACAGCCGCTTCGTCGGCGAACCGGGGCTTGCAGCCGGCAGCACCGCCATCGGCAGGGCCTGGGACGCGGGCGTCAAACACGGCACCTGGGCGGCAGGCATCAGCCCCAACGGCCTTGCCGTCGTGCGCGATAGCGAGACCGGCGCCCACATCGCCCCCTGGACCACCAGCACGTCGCGCCGGCCTTTCGACGCGGCGATGAACCGTCTTTTCGAGTTCAACAACCGCCCATGAACCTGACCCGCCGCGACCTGATCGCCCTCGCCGCCCTGCCCGCATTCAGCGCCTGCGCGACGCTGCCCGAACACACCGGCCCGCTCGGCTGGGCCGCGGTCGGCAAGACCACCGGCGGCGCCGGCGCCAGACCGGAGCACGTCCTTGATGTGCGCGACCGCGCCGGCCTGGATGCAGCGCTGCGCCTGGGCGACGTGCCCAAGATCATCCGCATTCATGGCCTTATCGACCTGGGTCCGGCCGGTGCCGAGGCCTTCCGCGACCCGGCCTTCGATGTCGATGCCTTCGACCGCGCCTTCGATCCCGCCACCTGGGGCCGCGACGATCCCAAAGGCCCTTTGGAAGATGCGCGTCGGCGCAGCGCCAAGCGCCAGGCCGACGCCATCACGGTGCGCCTGCCGTCCAACACGACGCTCATCGGCGCCGCACCCGGTGCCGGCTTCCAGCACGGCAGCATCGTGTTGAACAAGGTCAGCAACGTCGTCATCCGCGACCTGAGCTTCTCCGACGCCTATGACCACTTCCCCGCCTGGGAGCCGCGCGACAACGGCCACGGCGAGTGGAACTCGGCCTACGACCCGCTGAGCCTCACCGGCGCCGAGCGCGTCTGGGTGGACCATTGCCACTTCGACGACGGCAAGCGCCTCGACCACCTCGAACCCGTCCGCCTGGGCCGCCGCGTGCAGCACCACGACGGCCTGCTCGACATCACCCTCGCCAGCGACTTGGTCACCGTGTCCTGGTGCCGCTTCCGCGACCATGACAAGACGATGCTGATCGGCGGCAGCGACAGCCACGTCGGCGATGACGGCAAGCTGCGCGTGACGCTGCACCACAACCACTTCCATGCCTGCAAGGAGCGCACGCCGCGGGTGCGCTTCGGCCGCGTGCACATGGCCTGCAATCTCTACAGCGCCGACCGCGCGGAGGATTTCGGCTACTCGCTGGGCGTGGGCTTCCAGTCGCGCGTCGTCGCCGAATCCAACGCCTGGGAGCTGCCCGTCGGCGTCGGGCCCGACCAACTGGTCCGCCGCCTCAAGGGCACGGCGCTCACCGACCGCGGCGGCAACCGCCTCAACGGCCGGCCCGTGGTGCTGTCGGGCCCAGGCCTGTCACCCGACGTCGGCTGGCGGCCGGAGGAGGTCTACGACACCGCGGCGCTGCGCCCGACCGACCCCAATCGTCTTGTTGAGCAAATCCGCACCGGGGCGGGTCCGCGCCGCGCCTGAGTCAGAATCCGCCTATCCGAATCCCGGAACAAGCGCCCGAAAGAATCAAAACGATGGACGAAGACATTGGCGATTCAAAGCAACCGGAATCGGTTGCGGCGGTACTCAAGGTGTTCGCCATCTTGAACGCGCTGGGCGAACGCAGTGACATCGGTATCACCGAGCTGTCGGTGCGCCTGGCCATGCCCAAGGCCACCGTCTACCGCTTCCTGCAGACGATGAAGAGCCTGGGCTATGTGCGCCAGGAGGCCGACAGCGAGCGCTATGGCCTGGCCATGCGCATGTTCGAGATCGGCGCCAAGGCCCTGCCCTCGCCCGAACTGGTCGACCTGGCCAAGCACCACATGCAGATGCTGGCCGACGCCACCGGCGAGACCGTCCACCTGGGCAGCCTGATCGACAGCGAGATCATCTACATCCACAAGGTCGACTCGCGCCACATGCTGGGCATGTACTCGCGCATCGGCCGCCGCGCGCCGCTGCACTGCACGGCCATCGGCAAGGTGCTGATGGCCTGGGAACACCCGGAGCGCCGCGACCGCATCCTGGACGGCGCCACCTTCACGCGCTTTCGCGACAAGACCATCACCGAGCGCCCGGCCTTCCTGGCCGAGCTGGCGACGGTCAAGGCTCAGGGCTTCGGCGAGGACCGCGAGGAATTCGACGACCACATCCGCTGCCTGGGCGTGCCCATCTTCGACCGCCTGGGCCAGCCCATCGCCGGCATGAGCGTGTCCTTCCCGACCTTCCGCTTCGATGTTGAGAAGGCGCCCGAGGTCGTCACGATGCTGCAGACCGCCAGCAAGGACATCTCCGAGAAGCTCGGCTGCACCAACTTCCCGATCACGATCGCGGGTTGAGCTGACGCCCTAGATCCTTGTCGCCCCAGGGACGCAGGCGCCCCTGGCCGGGTGCTCCAATGGCGGCTGTTGCTTGAAGAGACAGCCCACCATGAGCCAAATCAACCGCCAGATCGTCCTCGCCTCGCGTCCCAGGGGCGAGGTCACTCCCGAGAATTTCCGCCTCGTCGAGGCGCCGCTCGCCGCGCTGACCGACGGCCAGGTGCGGGTGCGCAACCACTTCCTCAGCCTCGACCCCTACATGCGCGGCCGCATGAACGAAAGCAAGAGCTACGCGGCCTCGCAGCCGCTGGACGAGGTCATGATCGGCGGCACGGTCGGTGCAGTGGTCGAGTCGAAGAACGCCAACTTCGCCGTCGGCGACAAGGTCGTCGGCATGGGCGGCTGGCAGGAGTTCCAGACCGTCGATGCGACGCAGCGCGGCGTGCTGCAAAAGGTCGATACGACCCACATCCCTCTGTCTGCCTACCTCGGCGCCGTCGGCATGCCCGACAAGATCGCCGATCATGTCTCGCTCTGGGGCTCGCTGCT
>NZ_JBQVNP010000124.1:0-15798 GCF_052436255.1 Roseateles sp.
ACCGACACCACGGTGCCGCCATCGTCGGCAATGCGCCGGCGAACGATCTGCACCCAGTCACTCTGGTGCGGCGGGTCCAGGTGGGCCAGCGGCTCGTCCATCAGCAGCAGCGGCGACTCGACGGCCAGCGCGCGCGCCAGCAGCACGCGCTGGCGTTCGCCGCCGGACAGCTGCGCCAGCGGCCGCGCGCGCCAGTCCCAGCTCTGCGTCTGGTGCATCGCGCGCGCCACGGCGGCGTGGTCAGCCGCGCTGGCCGGGGCCAGCCAGGCCTGGTGCGGCAGGCGGCCCAGCAGCACGACGTCCAGCGCCGAGAGGTCGTCGGCACTGGCCTCGTACTGCCCCAGCCAGGCGAGCTGGCGCGCGCGCTCGCGCGCCGGCCACTGGTCCCACGGGCGGCCGTGCAGCTGCAGCGTGCCATCAAAAGGCAGCAGGCCCGACAGCGCGCGCAGCATGGTCGACTTGCCCGCGCCGTTGGGGCCGACCACGGCGGTCCAGGCACGCGGTGGTGGCGTGAGTTGCAGCGGCTGCAGGATGGGCGTGCCGCCCAGGCGCAGCGCCCGCAGATTCAACTCCAGCAGCGGGCTGCTCATCGCAGGCCTCCGCGAGCATTGCGCCGGTGCATCAGGTACAGCAGGTAGCTGCCGCCCAGCAGCGCGGTGACGATGCCCACCGGCAGCTCCTGGGGCGCAATGACCCAGCGCGCACCGATGTCGGCCGCCAGCAGCAGCATGCCGCCGGCCAGTGGTGCCAGCAGCAGCAGGCTGCGGTGAGTGAGTGCGCCCCAGCTGCGCACCAGGTGCGGCGCCACCAGGCCGACGAAGGCCACCAGCCCGCATTGCGCGACGGCCGCACCCGTGGCCAGCGCCAGCGTGGCAATCAGCAGCATGCGCACCAGCGCCAACCGCACGCCCAGCGAGCGCGCGGTGGCCTCGCCCAGGCTCAAAGCGTCCAGCGTGCGGCTGCAGGCAACCGCCACCCCCAGGCACAGCACCAGCACCGCAGCCATGATCTGCACGGCGCTCCAGCCCACGTAGCCGGTGCTGCCCAGCATGAAGGCCTGCATGGCCCGCATGATGTCGGGGTTCATCAGCGTCAGCAGCGCCGAGCCCGAGCCCAGCACCACGCCGACGACGACGCCGGCCAGCAGCAGCCGCAGCGTCTGCTCCACGCCGCGCGCCAGCACCAGCGTCAGCAGCACCGCGCCCACCGCGCCGACAAAGGCCGCGCCGGTCATGCCCACACGCAGCGCCAGCGCCGTTGCGGCCGGCGACAGCCCCATCGCGAACAGCAGCACCGCCACGCCCAGCGATGCGCCGGCCGAGCAGCCCAGCAGATAGGGGTCTGCCAGCGGGTTGCGGAACAGGCCTTGCGCCACCGCGCCGGCCAGCGCCAGCAGCGCCCCCGCCAGCCAAGCGCCCAGCGAGCGCGGCGCGCGGATGTCCCACAGGATCATGGACATGGTCGGGTCGTTCGTCAGCCACGGGCTCCAGCCGGTGCTGCCGATGGCCAGCCCCAGCGCCAGCAGCGCGGCGCTGCCCAGCAGCAGCGCGATGAGCCAGACACGGTGAGTTGCACTCATGGGGTCCCGCTGCGGAGGTAGCTTTCGGGCCGAGCGCCGGGCCGCCCCAAGCCGGCCCGTTGTGCGATGTGCTTGCCGGTCGATCCGGCAAGCATCGCAGTCCCCACGGGGGACCGACTGGGCTGGCCCGCGTTCAGCGGGGCGAGACCGGGCGAGGGGCTGACAGTCATCTCAGCGCATGCCTCCTGGAGGAGCAATGAATGGCGTTGTCGGCAAAGGCACGGGCCCGGCGGCCGCCTGGCGCAGGCAGCGTGCCATCAGCGCGGCGGCTTCGCCCATGCGCGGGCCGGGGCGCACCAGCACGTCGGATTCGGCGGGCACCCAGACGCAGATCTTCTTGTCCTTCACCGCGCGGATGCCGGCCCAGCCCGGGCGCTGCGGCAGGCCGGGCGCGCTGCGCTGGCCCACCATGATGAGCTGCGGGTCGGCGCGCACGACGAACTCGGGGTTGAGCTTGGGGAAGGGGCCGAGCTCGGGCGGCACGATGTTCCTGGCGCCCAGGCGGTCCAGGATCTCGCCGATGAAGCTGGCGCGGCCGGCCGCGTAGGGCGCGGCGTCCACCTCGTAATAGACGCTCAGCGCGCGCGCCGCCGGCGGCAGCTGCTGGGCGCTGAGCGAGATGGCGCCGTCGATGCGGTTCCAGAGGCGGCGCGCATCGTCGGGCTTGCCCAGCACCTGGGCCACCTTGCCCAGCACGCGCTGCACGTCGGCCATGCTCCGGGGCTCCAGCGCGACGACCTTCTGGCCCAGCGCCTCCAGCCGGTCGATGACACGCGCCGACACGCCCAGCAGCACGACGTCGGGTTTCAGCGCGATGAGTGCCTCGATGCCGGTGTCGTCCAGCCCGCCCAGCTTGGGCAGTGCAGCCGCGCTGGCCGGGTAGTTGGAGAAGCGGTCCACGCCGACCAGCTTGTTGCAGTCGCCCAGCTCGCAGACGGTCTCGGTCAGCGACGGCAGCAGGCTGACGATGCGCTTGGGCACATCGGGCAGCGTGACGATGGCGCCGCGGTCGTCCTTGACCGTGATGGGCGCGGCCGACGCGAAGCCCGCCAACGCGAGCAGGCCGAGCGCCAGCAGTCGATGTGTCGTGCTCATTCGTCGTCCTTGTGCACCGCGCGGGTCCAGGCCTGGCCCGCCACCATCAGGGTCAGGTCTTGACAGCAGCGCGCCACGGCCTGGTTCAGCCGCCCCAGCTCGTCCACGTAGAAGCGCGCCTCGCGCGTCATCGGGCTGACGCCCCAGCCGACCTCGTTGGACACGAACAGCACCGGCGAGGGCAGGGCGGGCAGGGCCTCCAGCAGCGCCTGGCGCTCGGCCTGCCAACCGGCCAGGTCGGGGGCGCCATCCATCGGCATCAGCCAGTTCGTGAGCCACAGCGTCAGGCAGTCCACCAGCAGCAGCCGGCCGGGCGCTGCCGATGCGCGCAGCGCCGCCGTCAGCGCCAGAGGCGCCTCGACGGTGGCGAAGCCGGCCGGCCGGTCGGCGCGGTGCTGGGCGATGCGGGCCTGCATCTCCGCGTCCAGGGCCAGTGCCGTGGCCACCACGGCGACCGCGTTGCCGGCATCGGCGCGCAGCCAGGCCTGCGCCAGGCGCTCGGCCTGGCGCGACTTGCCGCTGCGCTGGCCGCCGACGATCAGGTGGTGCTGGCTCATGCGCGTCAGAACTGCGGCGTGACGCGCAGGCCGATGAAGACCTGGCGTGGCGTGGCCGCATAGCTGCGGGCGGTTTGGTACTGGCGGTCTAACAGGTTGTCCACCTTGAACTGCAGGCTCAGCTGGCTCGACAGGGCGACCTGCGCGTCCACGTCCAGCAGCGCATAGCCGCCCAGCTGGTAGCGGGTGCTGAGGTTGTCGGTGCGCTTGCTGCTGGCCAGCAGCTGGGCGCCCAGCGTCCAGGCGCCGACGTCGGTCTCGGCGCGCACGCTGCCGTGGGTCTTGGCGCGTCGTGCCAGCAGCTTGCCGTAGTTGGCCGACGCCTTGTCGACGTCCTTGGGGGCCTGCAGGTCCAGCGTGCCGGACAGGCGCACGGGGCCCAGCGCCGTGGCGCCGCGCAGGCTCAGGCCCTGCAGGCGGCCCTGGCTGACGTTGTCATAGCAGCCGAAGGGGCTGGGGCAGCGGGCCGGCACGGGCGCAGGCACGGGCGTGGACACGTAGACGATGAGATCGCGCACCAGGTTGCGGTAGGCCGTGA
Source organism: Roseateles sp. (assembly GCF_052436255.1). Taxonomy (GTDB): domain Bacteria; phylum Pseudomonadota; class Gammaproteobacteria; order Burkholderiales; family Burkholderiaceae_C; genus Pelomonas. Next base: position 3,770 of record NZ_JBQVNP010000124.1, read on the forward strand.
GGCTGAACTCATCGCGGCCGGCGGCGTAGTGCAGGCCCAGCTCGGCGTTGCGGGCCTGCTCGGGGCGCAGCGTGGCCTTGCCGCTGTCCGAGAAGCGCTGGTACAGCGACGGCGCGCGGAACGATGTGCCCGCCGACGCCTGCACACGCCAGGCACCGCCCAGCCGATAGCCACCGGCCAGCGAGCCGGTGTCGACGCCGCCGAACTCGCTGTCGCGGTCGTGGCGGACGTTGAGCTGCACGGACAGCGCGTTGGCGGCCCAGGTCCAGCCGGCGCCGATGGCGTCCTGGTGGCGCTCGCCATGGCCGGGGCGCGCGGCGGCGATCAGGCCGGTGTTGTCGAGCTGGTCCTCGCGGCGCTCCAGCAGGCCCTGCAGGGTGCCGGCGGCCCCCAGGTTCCAGCTGGTGTTGAAGCCGTAGGTGCGCACGCGCGTCTTGGTGACGTAGGGGCTGGGCTGGGTCTCGTAGCGCTCGCTCGACTCGCCCACGCTCAGCTCGCTGCGCAGCGCACCGGTCCACTGCGCGGCCCAGGCCAGGCGGGTGGCGCGGGTGTCGGAGAGGGTGCGGTCGTCGGTCCTGGCGGTGGCCGTCGAGTCGTACTCGGAGTTGACATGGCTGGTCAGCGCGCTGGCTTCCAGGCGGTGCCCGGCCGCCAGCTGCACACCCAGGCGCAGGCTGGCGTTGCGACTCTGGTAGCCATCGTCGTCGGGTGTGAAGGTGGCGGTGGCCGCTGCGGGGCGGGCGTTGAAGCCGTTGCTGCTTTCGCCAGCAGCGGCCAGCGCGTAGTCGATGATGCCGCTGCGGCCGCTGATGCTGGCGTCCACCTTGGCCAGGCCGCGGTTGCCACCGCCGATGCCGAAGTCGATGACGGGCTTGCCCTCGCCCTTGCGCGTGAAGATCTGCACGACGCCGCCGATGGCGTCCGAGCCGTACAGCGCGCTGGCCGCGCCGCGCACGATCTCCACGCGCTCCACCTGGGCCATTGGGATGGCGCTCCAGGACGCGCCGCTGCTGGCCTGCGAATCGATGCGCACGCCATCGATGAGCACGGCGGTGTGCCGGGTGTCGGCGCCCCGCACGAACATGCTGGTGTTGGCGCCCGCGCCGCCGTTGCGGATCATCTCGAAGCCCACCTGGCGGCGCAGCAGGTCGGCCAGCGAGCCGAAGGCCTGGCGCTCGATGTCGGCGCGGGTGAGGACGGTCATGTCGCTCAGCACGTCGGACAGCTTCTGCGGTGCGCGCGTGGCGGTGGTGACGACGGTGTCGAGCCTGTTCTGGGCGTGGGTGGACGCGGCAAAGGCCAGCGCGCTCAGTGCGAGCAGCGGCCGACGGGCCGCGAGGGAGATTTGGGACATGAGAGGCAATGCAAACAAAACCCCGGCCGTGCTGACCTCCGCAGCAAGGCTGGAAAACGGCCCGCCGCTGGTTGAGCGACAGGCCCCGTCGTTGGCCGGTATCCGGGCTGGTGGAACCCTGTTCAACGCCTTCCCAGCGCTTGCGCGCCAGTGGCTTGTTGGTCGAACACTGAGGCGCGGAGGCCTCGTCCACTTACCGTTGCGGGGACAGCTCAGGTTAGGTTGGCCGCGAAGCGGTTCCCCCTCCTGATTCCCGTTGAACTGCACCTGCCATGACGACAGGTGCGAGCACCAACGGCGCGGATTCTATCGGCCGCTGTCGCTCGGCTTCTTCGGCTTGGCGCTCTTTGACGGCTTGACCGTCGTGACGGCGGGACTGCTGGCCGCCTGCGCGGGCGGCGGCAGGGCCTGCAGGCCAACCGCCTGGCTGCGCTGGCGGCGGGCTTCGGCTTCGCTGGCTCTCCTGGCCTGTGACAAGGCCGCGGCCTGCTTGGCCTCGGCCAGATGGCGCTGGCGCGCGGCCCGGTTGTCGGCCGCGCTGGGTTGGTCGTAGTCGACGCTCTTGCCTGCGGCGCTGCCGTTGGGGCAAGGCGAATCGCGCAGGTCCCGGCCATCGGGGCCGCAGCGGTAGACCTGGGCGCGCCGTACCTCGGTCTGCGCGAGGGCGGGCAGGGCGGTGCTCAGGGCCAAGGCCAGCAGCAGGGGCTTCATGGCGCCGGAGTGTCGCCCGGCGGCTCGGGCTTGGGTGGCTTGGGTCGCGGCGGTTTCGCGTGAATTTTGGCGAGTGCCTTGTCCATCTCGCCGCGCAGCATCAGCTCGACGGCGCCGTAGCTCTTGTCGATGCAGTCCTCGACCGCCTGGCGCTCCGCCAGCGGCGGCTTGCGCAGCACGTAGTTGGCCACCTCGGCTTTATGCCCGGGGTGGCCAATGCCCAGCCGCAGCCGCCAGAAGTCGGCGCTGCCGAGCTGGGCCTGCATGTCCTTGAGGCCGTTGTGGCCGCCATTGCCGCCACCCTTCTTGAATTTCATCTCGCCGGGCGGGAGGTCCAGCTCGTCGTGGATGGCGAGGATTTCCTCGGGCGCGATCTTGAAGAACCGCGCCAGCGCCGCGACCGACTTGCCCGAGAGGTTCATGTAGGTCATGGGCTCCAGCAGCCAGATCGGGCCGCTCGCGCCGGGCGCGCCGTTCACACGCGCGACGAGGCCGTGGTAGGCCTTGTCGGGCTGCAGGCTGGCCTTGAGGCCGCGCGCCAGTCCGTCAATCCACCAGAAGCCGGCGTTGTGGCGGGTGTCCTCGTATTCAGCACCCGGGTTGCCCAGGCCGACAAGCAAGCGAATCATGGACGCGATTATCGAGGGCCCCTCGCCCAGTCACGCACCGCTGAACGCGGGCGCGCCTGGTCTGGGACCGCGCTGCGGCTTGCGCCGCAACGCTTCGGCAGGCACACGCGCCCACTGGGCGCTATGTGTCCGGCCTCAGCCCCCAAAAGGACGGCGATGCTCGCGGCATCGAGCCGCGAGCACATCGCCCAAGGCGGGCCGGCTTGGGAGCGGCCCGGCGCTCGGCCCGCAAAAACAAAGGGCTCCCGACGGGAGCCCTTGTGCATGGCGTGAAGCCAGGCGGGAATTACTTCTTCTTCTTCTTCTTGCCGTCGTCGGCGGCCGGGGCGGCGGCGACGATGACTTCCTCGGCCACGGGCTCAACCGGCGTCGCGATGACGGGGTTGGGCTTGCCGTGCGTGACGACCTTGACGCCCGCGGGCAGCTTGACGTCGTTGACGTGCAGCGAGTGGCCCTTGGTCATGCCCGACAGGTCCACCTCGATGAACTCGGGCAGTTGCTGGGCCAGGCAGCTGATCAGCAGCTCGGTCACGACGTGGTTGACCGTGCAGTGGTCGAGCTTGACGGCCGGTGACGTTTCTTCACCGATGAAGTGCAGGGGCACTTTCTTCGTGATCTTGGTCGTGGCGTCCACGCGCTGGAAGTCGCAGTGCAGGACTTGCGGCTTGTAGGGGTGCATCTGGAAGTCGCGCAGCAGCACTTGCGTGGTGGCGCCGGCCAGTTCCATCTCCAGCAGGGTGCTGTGGAAGGCTTCCTTCTTGAGGGCGTGGAAGAGCGCGTTGTGATCGAGTTCGATCATGACGGGCTCACCGGCGCCAAAAACAATGCCCGGCACCTTGCCGGCCACTCGCAGGCGGCGGCTCGCTCCGGTCCCCTGCAACTTGCGCTCAAAAGCGACAAACTTCATGGTTTTCTCCAAAAGAGAACGGCACCCGCGACCAGGCACCGTTTGAAAAAGCCGTCTTGCGACGGCCGTGGTTTCCGCTCAGAAGTTGTTGTTCTGCTCGGAAAAGAGGCTGGTGACCGACTCGCCGTCCGAAATACGGCGGATGGTCTCGGCAAACAGGAAGGCCACCGACAGCTGGCGGATCTTCTTGCAGGCTTTGGCCGCATCGGTCAGCGGAATGGTGTTGGTGATGACGACTTCGTCGAGCTGCGAGCCGGCGATGCGCTCGATGGCCGGGCCCGACAGGATGGGGTGGGTGCAATAGGCGAACACGCTCTTGGCGCCGCGTGCCTTCAGCACCTCGGCCGCCTTCACGAGGGTGCCGGCGGTGTCGATCATGTCGTCCATGATCACGCAGTTGCGGCCGTCGATCTCGCCGATGACGTGCATCACTTCGGACACATTGGCGGCCGGGCGGCGCTTGTCGATGATGGCCAGGTCGCAGCCGAGCTGCTTGGCCAGGGCGCGGGCGCGCACCACGCCGCCGACGTCGGGTGAAACGACCACCAGGTCTTGATAGTTGCGGCTCTTCAGGTCCGACAGCAGCACGGGCGAGGCGTAGATGTTGTCGACCGGGATGTCGAAGAAGCCCTGGATCTGGTCGGCGTGCAGGTCCATCGTCAGCACGCGCTCGACGCCGACGGTTTCCAGCAGGTTGGCCACGACCTTGGCCGAGATCGGCACCCGGGTGGAACGCGGGCGGCGGTCCTGGCGGGCATAGCCGTAGTAAGGGATGACGGCGGTGATGCGGCGCGCGCTGGAGCGCTTCAAGGCATCGGCCATGATCAGCAGCTCCATCAGGTTCTCGTTCGTCGGCGCGCAGGTGGGCTGGATGACGAAGACGTCACGCGCGCGCACGTTCTGCTGGATCTCGACGGCCACTTCGCCATCCGAGAAACGACCGACCACGGCCTTGCCCAGCTCGAGGCCGAGATGGGTCGCCATTTCCTGGGAGAGGACCGGGTTCGCGTTGCCGGTGAAGAGAACCGTGTTGAGCAGCACTGGGAGCCTCTGGTGTCAGTGGCTCGCTGAAGCGCAAGCCGGTTCAGCGAATTACAGAAAACATTTGGCAGGGGAGGAAGGACTCGAACCCTCGCATGTCGGAATCAAAATCCGATGCCTTGACCAACTTGGCGACTCCCCTACACAGGACCCGGCCGAGCGGCCGAACCCTATTAACTTTTCTACCTTCTCAGTCAGCCCAGCCCGCGAGCGGGTGTTGGGCCAAGCTGCGGCAGATTCGACCGGTCCACCCTGCAGGTCTGGCCTGCAGCAATGTCGCCAGGGACTGATCGTCCTTGCCATCTTCTCCGTTCCCGGCGAGCACTGAGAAAACGGCGGCTCCCGAGCCCGTCATTCGGGCGTTGCCGAATTGCTTCGACATCAGGGCCAACGCGTCTCGCACTTCACTGCTGATCGCCTCGGCTGCCGGTTGTAGGTCATTCCGACCGAAGTCAGGACCGAAACCAGTGACAAGCTTTTCTGCAGTTCCAGCCAGGGCGGGAAAGCCCGCGACTATAGCCAGGTTTTCGCTGCGTGCCAAGAGTTGGCTCGAAAAGATGTCCTTGGTCGCCAGCCCCGCCGGGCCCTTGACGACGGCAAAGCGCTGGTCCGGCAGGGTCAGCGGATGCAGGATGTCGCCGATGCCCTCGACGAAGGCTGGTCCGCCGCCGAGGAAGAAAGGCACGTCGGCACCGAGCCTGAGGCCGAGTGCCCTCAGCCGGTCCAGCGGCAGTCGCAGGTCCCACAGCCGGTTCAACGCCAGCAACGTGGTCGCTGCATCCGACGAGCCGCCACCCATGCCGGCGCCAGCGGGCAGGCGCTTTTCCAGATGGATGTCGGCGCCTAGCGCGCAGCCGGTTTCGGTTTGCAGCAGCCTAGCCGCGCGCAGGCAGAGGTCGTCCGCAGGCAGATCGCCGCCCAGCATGTCGTGGCGGGCCAGCCGGCCGTCGTCGCGGCGCTCGACGTGCAGCGTGTCGGCCCAGTCGGTCAGCACGAAGACGGACTGCAGCAGGTGGTAGCCGTCCGGCCGCTTGCCCACGACATGCAGGAAGAGGTTGAGCTTGGCCGGTGCGGGAAGGTCGTGCAGGGCCTTCATTCGGCAGCTTCCAGCCGGGCGCGCAGCGTCACGGTCGGCTCGGCCAGACGCGTTGCGACGAGGGCCGGGAGCTTGGGTTCGATGCGCCAGCCGAGCTGCTCGAAGCCACCCGGCGTCGCCTGATGCGGCGCCGCCGGCCAGGGCCGAGCGTTCAGCCAGTCGAACAGCGCCGCGACCGGCACGGGCTCGCCGAGCAGCTCACGCGTCAGCGCGTCGAGGTCGTCGAAGCGGCGTTCGTCGTTCGGCGTCTGCAGCGTGGCGCGGCCCGGCTGCCAGCTCGCGCGCGCCACCAGCGAGCCCAGCGGCGATGTCAGCTCCAGCCGCCCAGCCTGCGGGCCGCCGAACAGCTCGAAGCTCGCCGCGCCGCCGGTGCCGCGGTTGTGCACATTGCCCGCCACCGTCACGCTGATGCGCCCGCTCAGGCGCGTCTCGGTGCCCGGTGGCGGGGTTTGCGGAAGCTGGGCACAGCCGGCCAGCGCCAGCGCAAGGAAGGTGGCGGCGAACCTCAAGGTTTGACCTTCAGCCGGTCGAGGGTTTCGCGCAGCGCCTCGTTGGCAGGGTCGCGCTGGGCGGCCTCGGCGAAGACGCGGCGAGCTTCGTCCTGGGCGCCGCTGACCCACAGCACCTCACCGAGATGGGCGGCGATCTCGGTGTCGGGCCGGCCGGCGTGGGCCTGCCTCAAGAGCTTGGCGGCTTCGGCCAGGTTGCCCAGGCGGAACTCGACCCAGCCGAGGCTGTCGACGATGAAGGGCTCGTTCGGCGCAAGCTTGAGCGCCTGCTCGATGAGCTGCTTGGCCTCAGGCAGTCGCACATTGCGATCAGCCAGTGAATAGCCCAGTGCGTTGTAGGCATGGTGGTAGTCGGGCTTGATCTCGATGACCTTGCGAAGCAGCGCCTCCATTTCGTCGAAGCCCCCGATCTTCTCGGTCATCATGGCCTGCTCGTAGATCAGGTCGGGATCGGTCGGGAAGCGCGTCGTGGCGGTCTTCAGCACGGCCAGCGAGGCTGCGTAGTCACGCTGCTCCCGCACCAGCTGGGCCTCGGCCAGCAGCGCGGCACGCGCGTCGGTGTCGCTGGCGTCGGGGCCGGGCTGCAGCAGCTTGCGAGCCTCGGGCAGCATGCCCCGCCGGGCCAGCAGGCTGGCGCGGCGGTAGCGTACGTCCAGTCCGCGGTTTTCGACCTTCTGCAACGCCGCCTCGGCCGCCTTGAGATCGCCGCGTTGCTCGGCCGCCTGGGAAAGCATCAGCCAGGCCTGCTGGCGGCCGTCGGCGCGAGCCTTGATCTCGGCGTCGGTGCCCGAGGCCGGCGTGTCCAGACGCTTGAGGCCCTCGCGCAGCGCAGTCTCGGCGGCGGCGGGCTGCTTGAGCTCCAGCTCGATGGCGCCCAGGGCCAGCCAGGGTGCGGGGTTCTCAGGCGTCGTCTCGGTCAGCAGGCGGAACTCGCGTCCCGCGTCGGCCGGCCGCTGGGCCTGGATCAGCGCGCGGGCATAGGCCTGGCGCACGGCATGCTGGTCGGGCTTCTTCTCGAGACGGGCGGTGATCAGGCTCTCGGCCTGCGGCGCACTGGGCAGCAGATCGACGGCGAGCTGCATCGTGTCGTCGCTGTCGGGCATCGCCTTGTCCAGCTCGCGGGTCAGCGCCAGCGCCCTGGCGTTCTCACCCGCATTGATGGACAGGCGGGCCTCGGTGTACAGGGCGGCGGGCTTGAGCGGCCCGGTCTGGACTTGCAGCACGGGCCGCAACGCGGCGAGCACGGATTTGGGGTCGGGCGAGCGCTGGAACAGGCGCGGCAGCGCCAGGATGAAGCCGGGTCGCTGCGGTGCCGGCGCGATGCGCAGCAGCGTGGCCAGCGGCTGCGCCACGTCGGCGGGCTTGTTCATCAACGCCAGCAGCTGCACGGTGCTTTGCAAGGCGTCCAGCGAGGTGGGGATGGTTTCTGCCCAGGCGCGTGAGGCCTGCAGGGCCTGGTCGCCAGCGCGGGCCTGGATGGCGATGTTGACGACGCGCTTGAACAGCTCTTCGTCGGCCGTGCGGCGCGCGGCATCCAGCAACACCTGGAAGGCGACGCCCGCTTGACCGTTCTGCAGCTCGATCTCGCCGATCAGCAGCTGATAGAACAGCGGCGCGTCCATGGCCGAGCGGGTCGGCGGTTCGGCGGGCCCGGCTGGCGCGGCGTCTTGAGCGTGGGCTTGCAACGCCAACAGCAGGGCGGCGGCAGCGATCACGCAGTGGTTGGGCAAGGGCATTCGGACTCCGACAGAGAGGCGGTGATTATCATTTCCGCCCAATGCCCGAGTTACCTGAAGTCGAAGTCACGCGCCGCAGCTTTGCAGGCGCCATCCAGGGAGCCCGGGTGACCGGTCTGCGCCTGGGAAAACCGCTGCGCTGGCCGCTCGGCGTCGACCCCGAAGCCCTGCTCGGCAGCCGCGTCGGCAGCACGCAAAGACGCGGTAAATATTTGTGGCTGCCACTGGAGGAGCGCGGCGGACTGCTGATGCACTTGGGCATGTCGGGGTCGCTGGCCTTCCTCGACACCACGCCGGCCGCGGGCGCGCACGATCATTTCGACCTGCACACGGACCGCGGCCTGCTGCGGCTGACCGACCCGCGCCGCTTCGGCGCCGTCGTCTGGGGCGCAGCGCTGGAGGCCGAACCGGTGGCCGGCCTGCTTGGCGGCCTGGGCCTGGAGCCGTTTGACGATCGCTTCGACGGCCCGCATCTGCATGCCGCGCTGAGTGGTCGTCGAGTGGCGATCAAGCAGGCGCTGCTGGCGGGCGACATCGTCGTCGGCGCCGGCAACATCTATGCCTGCGAGGCGCTCTTCATGGCCGGCATCGACCCGCGCCTGCCGGCCGGCAAGCTGAGCCGCCCGCGCGCCGACAGGCTGGCCGCGGCGGTGCGCACGGTGCTCGGCCAGGCGTTGGAAGCCGGTGGCACGACGCTGCGCGATTTCCGCGATGCGCATGGCGTGGCCGGCAGCTTCCAGATGCAGGCCGAGGTCTATGGCCGCGAGGGCCAGGCCTGCCGGCGCTGCGGCACGGGCATTCGCCGCATCGTGCAGGGGCAGCGGTCCACCTTCTTCTGCCCTTCATGCCAGAAGCGCTGATCGCCGATCTTGCCGACTTCGGCAAGACCGTGGTCGCCTGGCAGCGCCGCCATGGCCGCAACACGCTGCCCTGGCAGAACACGCGCGACCCCTACCGCGTCTGGTTGTCCGAGGTCATGCTGCAGCAGACCCAGGTGGTGACGGTGCTGGGCTATTACGAGCGTTTCCTCGCGCGCTGGCCCAAGGTCACTGACCTGGCCGCGGCGTCGCTGGACGAAGTGCTGGCGCAATGGGCGGGGCTGGGCTACTACAGCCGTGCGCGCAACCTGCATGCCTGCGCTCGCGCGGTCGCTGAACTGCATGGCGGCGAGTTCCCGCGCACGGCGGCCGGCCTGCAGACGCTGCCGGGCATCGGTCGCTCGACGGCCGCCGCCATTGCCGCCTTCTGCTTCGGCGAGCGCGTGGCCATCCTGGACGGCAACGTCAAACGCGTGCTGTCGCGGGTGCTGGCGTTCCGAGGCGATCTCGCCAGCAGCGTGGCCGAGAAGAAGTTGTGGGACCACGCGACCGCGCTGCTGCCCGAGCGCGACGTGGACCGCTACACCCAGGGCCTGATGGACCTGGGCGCGACAGTCTGCAGCGCACGCTCGCCGAATTGCCTGCTGTGCCCTGTGCAGCCGCTGTGCCACGGGCAGCAAGAGGGCGACCCGACCCGCTACCCCGTCAAGACGCGCAAGCTCAAGCGCGGCCGGCGCGAGAACTGGTGGCTGTGGCTGGAGAAATCCGGGGGCCAGGTCTTGCTGCAGCAGCGGCCCGCGACCGGCGTCTGGGCGGGGCTGTGGACGCTGCCCATGTTCGACGACGAAGCCAGCGCCCGCGCGGCGCTGCCCGCTGCGAGCCTGGAGACCTTGCCGCGCATCCAGCATGCCCTGACGCATTTCGACTGGGTGCTGCACACCCTGCGCACGACCGGCGCCGCGACAGACACGCCTGCGGGCACCTGGGTCGCGCGAGAGAATCTGGCCGACTACGCGCTTCCGGCGCCGCTGAAGAAGCTGATCGAGGAGAGTTGAATGAAGGCAGAAGTCAAAAGCGGCGTCGAATATGCGCTGATCAGTCTCCTGGTGGTCGGCCTGTGCCTGTGGCAACTCATCAGCGGCGCGAATGAACCCGACCCGTCGCCGGCCCGCATGACGCTGGTGGGCCTGGGCCTGGCGGTGAGCGCCACGATGCATGTCGTGTTCATGATGCAGCTCGTGCGGCGCACGGGGCGGTCGTTCGGACCGTGGTTGCTGGCCATCCTCATCTTTCCGCTCGGTACGGCCGTGCTGCTCGCCACCCTGTTGGGCGAAGCAGATTCCACGCCGGGTTGAAGCCAGGCGCGCGCCTGGCCGGTGCCAGGTTATGGCCGCCGATCAACGGGCGCGAGGTAGGTGTCCGAAAGTTGACAAGAACGGTGCCGCCCCGCATTGCCTGCCTTCGGCCAAAGGGGCAAAGTCGTGCGAACAACGACGACGGGGGCTGCCATGGATGCTCTGAAGAACCTGCGCGTGGGTTCGCGCCTTGGCCTTGCATTTGCTGTCCTGCTGGCGCTGCTGCTTGCGATGGCGGGCATCGGGGCGCTGTTGACGAACTCGCTCAACCGCTACGTCGAGTACTACCCCGAGAACATCCTGCCGTCGCTGCGCATCATTCATCAGGTCGACGGCGCCTTCTCTGATGCGCGGCGCTTCGAGCAACAGCACATCCTGACCGACGACGACAAGCTCAAGAAGGAGCTTGCTGCGCAGATCGCCAAGGCGCGGGACGACGTTCGTCAGCGTCTGAAGGACTATGAGTTGCTGGCGGCAGACGAGCAGGATCGTGGCCACCTGAAGACGGTGCGAGACGGTGCAGAGGCCTATTTCGTAGGTCAGGCCAATGTGCTGAAGGCCTCGGACGAGAGCGCGGCGGACCCGACTCAGGCGACCGCGGCCCGCGAGCTGAACCTGGCTTCCCGCGCCCTGTTCCTGCCGCTGCGGCAGAACGTCGACAAATGGTGGGACTACAACGAGAAGCTGGCCGCTGCGACCACCGATGCTGCCCAGGCCGCCTATCGCCGCGTGCTGTTGATCTTCGGCGGTGCTTCGGCCGTGGCGCTGGTCATCGGCGTCCTGGCGGCGCTGGCCATCACGCGCTCGATCACCGGCCCCGTCAAGCGGGCCTCAGACGCCGTCAAGGCTGTCGCGGGCGGCGACCTGACCCAGCGCCTGCACAGCAGCTCGCGCGACGAGCTCGGCCAGTTGCTGAGCATGCTCGACGAGATGACGCAAAACCTGGCGCGCATGGTGTCGGGGGTGCGGCAGGGCTGCGACCAGCTCGGCGTGGCTGCCGCCGAGATCGCGCAGGGCAACGCCGACCTGTCGGCGCGCACCGAGAGCCAGGCGTCCAGCCTGGAGCAGACCGCCGCCTCGGTCGAGCAGATGGCCGCGCAGATCAGGGCCAACGCCGACAACGCGCGCCAGGCCGATCAGCTCGCCAACCGTGCCTCCGAAGTCGCGGGCGCAGGCGGTGTCGCCGTGGGTGAGGTCGTCACGACGATGGATGGCATCTCCACGGCAAGTCGCAAGATCGCCGACATCATCGGCACCATCGACGGTATCGCCTTCCAGACCAACATCCTGGCGCTGAACGCGGCGGTTGAAGCGGCGCGCGCCGGCGAGCAGGGGCGAGGCTTTGCCGTCGTCGCCGGCGAGGTGCGTCTGCTGGCGCAGCGCAGTGCGGAGGCGGCCAAGGAGATCAAGAGCCTGATCGGCGACAGCGTCTCCAAGGTGGAGAGCGGCAGCGCCCAGGTGCTGGCCGCGCGCGAAACCATCGGCCAGATGGTCAACGAGGTGCGCAAGGTGACCGACCTGGTCGGCGAGATCACGGTCTCCAGCCGGGAGCAGAGCGAAGGCGTCGGCCAGATCAACGCCGCCGTCAGCCAGCTCGACCAGGCCACGCAGCAGAACGCGGCGCTCGTCGAGCAGACGGCAGCGGCAGCGGAAAGCATGCGCATGCAGACGGCCAAGCTCAACGAGGCGGTCGCGGCCTTCCGCGTTGATGCCGGCGCGGCGGTGAGCCGGACTGCGCACAAGGCGGCACCACGTCCCGTCGCGGCACCCAAGGCGGCCGCGCACAAACCAACTGCAAGGCCGCTGGCGCCCAAGCCGGCGCCACAGCCCCGGCCGGCGCCGGTGGCGGCTGCGCCGGCCCCCGGGCCTGCAG
>NZ_JBQVNP010000125.1:0-15636 GCF_052436255.1 Roseateles sp.
AGCTCCGACGTCCGCGCCGCTGAGCTTGCGCCCTGGATGCAGCACTACAACTTCCATCGCCCTCACTCTGCCACCGGCCACAAACCTCCCGCCTCACGGCTGGGGTTTGAGGTGAACAACGTCCTGAGAAACTACAGCTAGCGCGTCCTGCACCAGCCGGCGCGCCAGCAGCTTGATGAGCTGGTGGCGGGCGGATGCCTGCAGGTCGGACGACGGTGGCGAATGCATGGTACGGGCGGCGCTCTTTCAAGCGCGCTTGATCGGCTTCGAGCGGCGGGCGTAGGTGGCAGCTCGCCGCGCGCGCGATGTGAGGCTATCGCGCTCCTTCAGGCGGCTCAGATGGCGACGCAGCCTGGCCCCGTTGATCTCGACAGAGAAGGCGCGGACTAGGCAGAAATCGGCCTGTCCAGCAATGCGGCGGTTTTCTCGTGTTTTCATGGTGCCTTAGGGGGTAGGTTCTGGTTCGGTTGAACCGGTCAGTTCGACTGGGAAAACCGGGCGGTTTCCCCATGAGAAACCGGAGCAACTGCGATGGGTTCATTGCGGTTTTCCGGCGCGGTAGGACCGGCAGCCGGCGGCGTTGTGGGCTCGGTTGCCACGCCTTGCGCAGGATCGTTGGCCGACCCGAATTCGCCGATCTGGCCCAGGCGGGCGAGCTTGGCGCTGGCTTTGTCCAGCTCGGTTCTCAGGTGGAACGCGAGCGCGGCTTGAGCCCGCGCGTCGTTCTCAGCCCGGCTATGCACGTCGGCACGCCCCCACCTTGTGGCGAAGAACAAGGCCAGCAGTGCGGCGCGTGGGGCCTCTCCAGCCACAAGCCACCTCTGCGCGGTTCTAGGCGACACGCCCAGGGCTTTGGCCAGGGCGCGCGGGGATGGGTTGCAAATGTCGTCCAGCATTTCTGCGAGGGGAGGCGTGTGCTTCGGCAAGAAGAACAGCAGTCCGTCGCGCTGCTTTGGCTTTGGTCGTTTGGCCATGGTCAGGCGCCCCCTTCGGCTGAGGTTCTTGCGCCATCTGGCGGGGGCGCTACGCTGCGCGCCGGCTGATCTCCAATGGCCTCGTCTCGCACCGGGTAGCGGTGCCCGGTGCGGGACACTTCTTCTGCCTCTCTGGCGTCCCCCCATACATCCATCCCCTCGGGCAGTGCGTCCGGGAAAAGTCCTTCTAAATCAAGGACTGCGGAGTTATTGATTCGAGTCCAAGGGGGGCAAAGCCCCTCGCTTGCGCTCACCCCCGCCGCGCTCGCGGCACTGGTTTTCGGGCGCGGCTCGATGCGCCAGGTGTCGCAACGCGTGGTGATCTGCAGCACGCCGCCGAGGTCGCCGCCTTCAACGCGCACGCCCTGGACGGCCTTCGTTGTTTCGCCGCGATAGCGCGTGCTGGGCCGCTCGGCGTACTCAACGGCCAGGCGCAGGCCGTGGACCTCGGTGGTCGCCAGCCAGCCGGCGTAGTCGTTGGCCTTGCAGACCGCGTGCAGCGCGGGCAGGGCCTCGCCTGGCAACGTGTCGCCGGCCACACGGAAGAACTCCCGCGTCGGCGTGATGGGCGGCACGCCGAAGAACTGGAATTGCCGGATGTTCCAGACGCGCGCCCACGCGATCTGCCGGCGCGCGGCGCTGTTTCCGTCCTGACTGGTTTCGCTGTCGCCGTCCACGCCGTGGCCGTCGATGCTCTTGGAGACGTACTTTGCAACGTAGGCGACCGCGCTGCCCTTGGTGGGGTCGATGCGCTCGACGGTGAAGCGGCGCTCCTGCGCGCCTCGCTCGTTCGGGCTGTCGCGCAGCGCGTAGCCGCGCATCAGGGTGACGAAGCTGTCGGCCTTCGCAGCGTCGATGAAGGCCAGCATGTGCCAGTGCGGGCAGGCGTCGTGATGGGGCTCCACCACGCGCAGGCCGTAGGCGTTCAGGCCCTGGTGCGCTGCTGCGCGCATCGCACGGCCCCAGACCTGGCACAGGTAGCGGTGAGCACGGGTCGGGAACCATCGGCCGTCATAGACCGGGTTGGGCACCCCTGACGCCTTCAGGCGCGGGTGCATCCGGCTCGGGCAAGTGAGGGTGAGGAACAGCCCGACATGGCCGCGTGCCGTCGCGCTGGTCTCGATGCCCTTTATGCGGGCCATGAGGGCGCTGCGGCGATGTGCCGGGTTGGCGAGGCTGGCCGCGATCAGCTCGGGCATCGACACCGATTCCCCCGTGGTCTGGTTGATCGCTTCCAGCGCGGCCATCTGCTCAGCCATGCGCGCGGCGTGGCGTTGGTGCCGCCGCAGCGCCTTGGCGGACACGTAGGGCGAGGCGTGCGCGTGCACCGCGCCACGCTGGATGGCGGTCAGCTCCACCGCCTTGAAGCGGTAGCGCAGCGAGCGGCGCCAGAAGCCGGCATCGCACATGCGGTTGATGCGCTCGGCCAGGCCTGCTTTGTTGGGCATGCGGATGGCGTGGCGCTTGGCGATGGCGCGCAGGCTGCGCAGCACGGCGGCATCGTCGGTGCCGTTGCGCTCCCACAGGTCGGCCAGTCGGCGCACCGAGCCGGCCGCCTTTTCGGCCTGGTCGCGAATGTCGTCGTCGGAAAGGTCGAAGCGCTCGGCCAGGCGCCCGAGGTTGGGCGGCGTTGTCGGTGCTGGGCTCATGCGTCCGCTCCTGCACTGTCGGCGGCATCGGCGGCGCTCAGCAGGCCGGCCGCCACTTGGCGAGCCGCTGTGGTCGTGAGCTGGCATCGGGCCGAGACGCCCTCGGCCAACAGGTGGACCCACACGGCCGCCTCGGGTGTTTCGCCAGGCTGGTCGGCCTCGAATCGGTACACCCGCAGCTCTGCGGCACCGAACCGCGGTTGCACTCGCGCAGCTTCAATGGGCGACATGGCGGCCTCCCAGTGAGCTGGCGTAGTGGAAGGCGCGCAGCTCGACCCGCACGCCCGTCACGTCGATCAAGTCTTGCGCCAGTGCGGCGGCCTGGTCTTCGGCGAGGCGCATCGCGCCCTCGACGTTGGGGCATGTCTTGAAGGAGGCGTGCAGCAGGTCCAGCCTGCGCAGGTAGGCCCGGTAGTCGGGCAGCCACAGCACGCACGGCATCGGTTGCAGCTTGTGGGTCTGCTTGCCGGTTGAATTAACGGTCTGCAGTTGTGCAAAGAGAGGGGCAGCCCATGCGGCGGCCTCAGCTTGAAAGCTTTTCATGGCGATCTCCAGTGGGTAAGCGGAAGGCCGGATGTGGCGGTGAGCCGGCGCCCCGCGAGGGCGTCAGGTCAGGCCGAGGGCGTGGGCTAGCGAGCCCGTCACGGACGGCTGCTTGCGCTGGGCGATGGCGGCCTTGTCGCCCTTCACCGCACGGTGTGCCGTCGCCTGGCTTCGGTGCAGCAGGTCCGCATGCGTCTTCGGCTTGGCGCCACCGGTCAGCACCTTGTCATCAGGCGTGCCGCCCAGGTCTCGGCCGAACAGGCGAGCCCACATGGCGCCGTTCTCCGCAAGCAGCTTCAATGCCTCGACGTGCGTCAGCTCAGACTTTTCGTTGAAGGCATCGAGGAACCCGGCGCCGACAGGCTGCTTCAGGAGGGACTCGACCTTTTCTTCGTTGGCCTCGATCAGGTCCAGCACTTGGCCCATCTCGTCTTCATCGCGGATCGCGATGCGCATGTGGTGGATGGCCGTCTTCTGGTGGCGGCCGGCTGCGGGCTGGCCTTCTTCGTCGTCGTCACCGACGACACCGCCAGGGAAGACAGCACCGCTGCCCTTGGCCTTGGCAGCCGGCTCTTCGAAGCGATAGCCGTGCTGCTCATAGAAGTCGCGCAGAGCCTGCAGGAACTCGACGTCCGGCATGTAGTTGCCAGCCTCGAAGCGCTTGATCTTGTGGGCTGGAAGGGTGGAATCTTCAGCCGCCTTGGCTTGGCTGAAGCCGAGGTAGTTGCGGGCGGCACGCGACAGCTCGGGGGTGAGAGGAAGCGGGGAAAAGTCAAACATATGAACTCCAGTTGTTGTCAAACTCGACAACTGGACTATAGGAGTTCCGATGCCAAAAAGAACACCATCTCGACAATCGATGTCGAGAATGGCGACATTTCCGCCTACTCTTCAGGGTCGGGGTAGGTCTGCTCGCCGCCGACCACCTCCCCTTCGTCATCAAAGCGCAGCTTTGTGCCGATATTGATCCGCAGCTCGCGGGAGAGGCGCTGCGCTAGCTCGTTGAGTGGCAGCCCATCAAACTCGGCATCCTCCATGTCGCCAAAAGCGCCGCGGATAGTGGCCAGAGCCTCAGGAGCCACAAGCCCCGCCATGCCACGCAGCCCGGCTAGTCGCACATCGCCGAGGTGATGGCCGCCGAGAGACATTGCCAGGCTGAGCAGCGCGTCCTTTTCATGCTCTTTGAGCGCCATGACGACAAACGCGACTTGCAGGGCTTTCACAAGCTGGCGACGCTTGCCGCGGAGCATTTCGGCTCCGGCATGTGCCGTCTGGAAAGGGTGCTCAGAACCGAAAAGGAGGTGGTTTGGGCTGACGTAGAGCGTCTCGCAAATGATGCGCAGCTCCCGGGTGCCTGGTCTTGAGGTTCCCGCCTCATACCCGATCAGCGCTGTCCGGGAGATGCCCTTCTCCTCGTGATCGACCCATTTCGATCTCACGCTCACCTGCTGTTGCGTGAGATTTTTCGCTTCTCGTGCCTCCCGGATGCGTCGTCCGATGGCTGCGTCACTGGTGTCCGAAGCGAGTTCCCTTGACGGCGGTGCTGAGGGCTCAGTGTTGGGCGGCATTCTCGGATTGTGTCAGTCGAACGGCCCTACCTAGCCCTGTCGAGGCTCCCGGCCTTCGGCCTCTCCTGGGGTGCCCCCAGACCCGGAAATACACGTCTTGATGAAGGCGGCCCGCCACGGAGTGCGGTGCTCCAGCCAGAATTCGCGGACGCAACCAGGGACTCAAGTGGCGACTCCAGAATCGATTTCAAAGCTGATTCAAACCAGCGGCAACAGCTTCCATGCCAAGGTAGCCCGCTGGCTGCAGGCGAACGGGTGGCATACGCAGATCAGCCCCTACTACATGGATCAAACGCAGGACAAGGCTCGGGAGCTAGACCTCGTAGCCGAGAAGCTATGGCCTATTCAAGACCACTTCGGCAACCGCTTCGGAGACGTAGTCATACGCCTCTTTGTCGAGTGCAAGTTCGTAGCGGCCGAAGCTGTATTTTGGTTCACGCAAAAAGACGTCCCGGCGGTTCAACGACTGGTGTATTCCACGCCACCGTTCCGCGAGAACAACCTCTACACGCAAAAGCACCACTACCTTTCCACCAGCCCTAAGGTAGCCAAGCTGTTTTCCTCGGCCAACGGCAAAGGTACGGAGAACGAGCCGTTCTACAAGGCGCTGAACCAGGCGCTCAATGGCACTGTTGCCATGCGTGATCAGCCGCCGAACCATCCTGACTTGCCCACTTGGGGTGGCAGGCACCGTATCGTTACGCTGAACTACCCGCTGGTTGTTTGTAGCTCCTTTGACCAGCTTTTTGGCGTTGACTTCCTTGCTGATAGTGACCCGTGGCCGATCAGCGACAACTTCCAGCTTGAAGTCCAGTACGCCTACTTTGATAACGCAGCAAAAGCGAGGAACGAGCTTTTCCTTCTTGACTTCGTAGACTTCGGCAAGCTGGACCAGTTCGAGGCTGACATAGATAAGGAGGCGAAAGCCGCCGCGTATCTGGCTACGGTCAGCTGATCCTCAAAAGGTGATGCGTCTCCGGGAAGCATTGCGCCCCCCCGCAACCAAGAAATAATGAGTCCTGACAAGGACTTAGCAAGGCCCGCCAAGTGCGGGCTTTGTTGTTTCTGCGGGCTATGGCCCATCTGTGGCCCATCCTTGGCCCACGTGTAGCCCGCAGTACCGCCGAACTACGATCTTTTAACCGTTGGGCTCACGGCCCGCGAGACCGACGGCTTGATGACCGTCATGCCTGCGCGTGACCGGGCGCGCCTACGGACGGCCTGGCTCACTTGGGGAAATGCAGGCGTTTCCGGGAAGAATTGCGCGCCCCCCGCAACCAAGAAATTAACAGTCCTGTGAAGGACTTAGCAAAGCCCGCCCAGCGCGGGCTTTGTCATTGTTGGCAGGCTGTGGCGGGGTCTGTGTCGTCACAAGACTAGCCGCGCGGCCTTTCTCTCAAGGCAAAAAGATGACCGAGGGCAGGGCGCTGAAGAGCACCGCCGCAGTGGCAATCGCGATGGCGCCCTGCGCGAAGCGGTAGTGCCAGCCCGGCAGTTCGCCAGCGGCGTGCCGGGCGCGCATTCGCCAGACATGTGCGCCGACCGCGAGCAGCGCGATGGCTGTGGCGGCCCAGGCCACCGCGTTGGCGGTCCAATGACGAGGCCAGATCTCGGCCGCTGCCCAGCACACCATGAAGTGCACGAACCAGATGGTGAAGGCAGTGACGATCGGTCGCCAACCGGGCAAGGTCAGCGCCGTCACGCGGCGCCCCACGGGAGCAGGCGCGGCAGCAGCAAGGCGGCGGTGCCTTGCAGTGCGGCGTAGATGAATAGCAGGCGCAGCGCTTCAAGCGTCTTGTTGGCCGGGCCTGGCGCCAGCCCGCGCATCCAGCGCAGCGCGTAGTAGAAGGCCGACAGCACCACCGCCGTCACGATGGCGCCATGCCAGGCCAGCATGGCGTAGATCGCTGCGCCCTGGGCGCTGGCGTCGCCACGCAGCCCGGCGTTCCACCAGGCCAGCACATCCATGGCCTGCGCCGCGACCAGGCACAGCATGCTCAGCGTCATCAGTGCGGCGCTGACCCCGCTGCCGCGCTTGAGCCTGGCCAGCAAGGGCCGGGCGGCATAGGCGAAGCCTGCCGATGCGCCCAGCAGCAACAAGCCCGGCACCATGACGTCTCGGGGCGCCGCCACGCGCCACCAATCGGGGTGGGCGCCGTACAGGTAGAGGTAGGCGAACATCGCCATCAGGAAGATCATGCCCAGCACGATGTCGAGCAGCACGGCCGCCCACCAGCCGTGCGAGGCCGGGCCGGCCACATAGGTCGGCAGAAGGATGCCGCCGCCCGCGTCGACCTCCTTTTGCGCGATGTGCCGGTCGTTGCCCCAGACCCAGCGCATCAGGCAGAACACGGTCAGCACGCCGCAGATGGCGCTCAGCGTCATCGCCTTGACCGTCAGCAGCAGGAAGAAGCCGGCGGTGAACAGCGCCGCCAGCATGGGCCACCAGGACGGGCCGGGCATGATCTGCACGTACTGCGGCTCGGCCCGCAAGGTGCTGGTGATCAGCGTCTCGCGCGCCCCGGTGGCGCTGCCGGGCAGGAAGTAGCGCCCGGCCTCGACGTCCCCGGCCATCCGCGGGTCGGCCCACAGCGGCTCCAGGTCGTTGACCACGGGAATGGAGCGCACGCCGTAGTTGCCGGCCGACAGCCACTCCAGCGTGCCGCCGTTGAACACGTTGCGGGCACTGCCGCCGCTGCCGGCGCGTGCGTAGCAGCGGACCGCGTCGATCAGGAACAGCAACACCCCGGCCGCCATGATGAAGGCGCCCACCGTTGACACCATGTTCGGCAGGTCCCAGTCGCGGTCCGGCAGGTAGGTGTTGACGCGCCGCGGCATGCCCATCAACCCGCTCAGATGCATGGGCAGGAAGGTGACATGCACGCCGACGAAGCTGAGCCAGAACACCCAGCGGCCCAGCCTCTCGGACAGTTGACGGCCATTGATCATCGGCGTCCAGTAGTAGAGGCCGGCGAGCAGCGGGAACACCATGCCGCCGATCAGCACATAGTGGAAGTGGGCGACGACGAAATAGGTGTCATGAGCCTGGCCGTCGAAGGCCACCATGCCCACCATCACGCCGGTGAGCCCCCCCATCACGAAGATGAGGATGCCACCGACGAGAAAGAGCGAGGGCACGTTGCGCTGCACCTTGCCCGACGCGAGCGTGCAGATCCACGCGAACACCTGGGCGCCGGCCGGAATGGCGACTGCCATCGACGCGGCCGAGAAATAGCCCGCCGACAGCTCGGGCAGGCCCACGGTGAACATGTGGTGGGCCCACACGCCGAAGCTGATGAAGCCGGTGGCGATCATCGCCAGCACGACCAGCTCGTGGCCGACGAGCTTCTTCTGCGCGACCGTGACGATCATGGTCGACACCATGGCCGAGGCGGGGATGAAGATGATGTAGACGTCGGGGTGGCCGAAGAACCAGAACAGGTGCTGATACAGCAGCGGGTCGCCACCGCGTGTGGCGTCGAACAGCGGCCAGTTGAAGGCGCGTTCCAGCTCCAGCAGGAAGGTCACCATGATCATCGCCGGGAAGGCCAGGATGATCATGACGCCGAAGATCAGCACGGCCCAGGCGTAGACCGGCATCTTCGCCAGCGTCATGCCCGGAGCGCGGGTGCGCAGCACGCCGACGATGAGCTCGATGGCGCCGGCGATCGCGCTGATCTCGATGAAGCCGATGCCCAGCAGCCAGAAGTCGGCGTTGATGCCTTTGGAGTAGACGCCCGAGCTCAGCGGCGGGTACATGAACCAGCCGTCGGACGGCGCCAGGCTGAAGAGGATCGAGCTGAAGAAGACCACGCCGCCGATGGCGTAGGCCCAGTACGAGAAGGCCGACAGGCGTGGGAACGGCAGGTCGCGCGCGGCCACCATCTGTGGCAGCAGCAGCACGGCGATGGCCTCGACGGCGGGCACGGCGAACAGGAACATCATCACCGAGCCGTGCATGGTGAACAGCTGGTTGTAGGTCTCCTGCGGCACGACGCCGGCCAGCGGCGCGGCCAGCTGCACGCGCATCACCAGCGACAAGATGCCGGCGGCGACAAAGAAGCCGAAGGCCGTGACGATGAACAGGAAGCCGATGAAGTTGTTGTTGACGGCGCTGAAGCCGCGCCAGCCCTTTGGCGTTTCCCAGACCTTCTGCAAGGCCTCGAACTCTTCCGGCGGGCGCTCGCCCTGCGTTGGAAAGCGTTCGTAGAGCCGTGCGTCGAAGCCGGTCTCCGACGGCCCGGCCGCTGCATCGCGGACGGCACCCGCCACGCCGGGGCTGGCGCGGTTCATCACTGCAGGGATTCCATATAGGCCGCCAGCGCATTGAGCTCGTCGGCCGGCAGGGAGCGGTAGGACGGCATGCGGTTGTTCGGCTTGATCGACTGGCTGTCGCCGATCCAGCCCACCAGCGTGCCGCGCGTGTTGGGCAGGATGCCGGCGCCCAGCGACCGGCGGGCGCCGACGAAAGTCAGGTCAGGCCCGGACAGGCCTTGCGCCGTGGTACCGGCGACGCGGTGGCAGGCCGCGCAGCCGACCTCGCTGAACAGCTGTTTGCCGCGCAGCGCCTCGACGCTGACCGGCGTCGTCGGCAACGGTTGCAGGCGCGCGTCCAGCCAGCGTTGCCAGTCGGCGGCCTCGTGCGCGACGACGACGAAGCCCATCAGAGAATGCGCGCCACCGCAGAACTCGGCGCATTGCCCGCCGTAGCTGCCCGCCTTGTCGGCCTGCAGCTTGAGCCGGTTGGTGCGGCCCGGGATCATGTCCATCTTGCCGCCGAGCTTGGGCACCCAGAAGCTGTGGATCACGTCCTCGGACACCATGTCGATGACGACCGGACGACCGACCGGGATGTGCAGCTCATTGGCATCGGCCAGCACCTCGCGGCCGGCAGCATCGAGGTAGGTCACGCGCCACCAGTAGTTGTTGCCGGCCACGCGCATGCGCAGCTCGTCGCCCTGGATCGCCGTCAGCCCGCGCGTGACGGTCAAGCCCCAGGCCAGCAGCAGCAAAAGCACGCCCGCCGGGATGATGAGCCCGAACCACCGGACGACGCGCTCCCCGCCGAGCTTGGCGCGCAGCTCGTCGCTGCCGTACAGCGCCACCCACATCGCCGCGCAGACGAGCAGGAAGATCAGCGAGACGAGCGCGATCAGCACCCAGGCCAGCGTGGTGACCGTGTTGGACAACGGCCCCTGCGGGTCGAGCACCGGCGGGGGCCAGCCGCTCAGGGCCTCAGCGAGGCTTGAGCGTGAGGAGATAGGCTGTGACATCGCGCGCTTCCTGGTCGGTCATCGGTGTGGTGGGCATGGCCGTTCCGGGTACCAGGGCCGGGGCGTCCCTGACGAATTGCATCAGCACCCCGGGCTTGATGGGCAGCCGCCCGGCGATCAGGTTCTGGCGGGCGAAGTTCTCCAGCGACGGCCCGAGCCCGCCGCGCGGCCACCTGACGTCCGGGAAGCTGTGGCAGGCCACACAGCCCTTGTCTGCCACCAGCTGCCGGCCCCGGCTGGCGTCCGCATTGCCCAGTGTCGGGGTCCGGTCCGGCGGGCCGCCGCAGGCCACCAGGCCCGCACAGGCCAGCACCAGGCACCCACTTGCCAAGAGAGATGATTCAGCCGCCATGCGCAGACCGCCCATCGTTCAAAAGTTCGCCGGCCTTCTGATGTGGCTGGCGCTGGCCACGGCCTGCACGGACCGCATGGCTCCCAGCGACGACCGCTGGGGCGGCAGCGGCGAACTCATCGCGATGAGCGGCGGCGAAGGTGGCGCGCGCTATGCCTGCGTCAGCTGCCACGGCGCGCGCGGCGAGGGCAACGGCTTCGACGCGCCACGCCTGGCCGGCCTGCCGGCGGGCTATCTGCAAAAGCAGATGGAGGACTACGCGGCCGGCCTGCGGCCGCACGAGGTGATGGGCGACGTGGCGCGCTTTCTCGACAGCCATGAGCGCGTGCAGGTGGCCGGCTACTACGCCGCGCTGCCGCCGCGCGCCATGCCGCCCGCCAGCCGCGAGGCCATCGCTGCGGCGACCCCGGCGCTGTATGTCCGGGCCTGCCAGCAATGCCATGGTGCCGATGGCGCCGGCACCGAGCTGGGGCCTCCGCTGAACGCTCAGCCGGCCTTCTACCTCGCCCAGCAATTGCAGGACTGGCAGGTGGCCAAGCGCCGCAATGACGGCGGCCACGCGATGCTGAAGGTGGCGCAGCAACTCAAGCCCGGGGAGGTTCATCAGCTGAGCCTGTATCTGGCGCAGATCCCACCACCCCCGGCTTCTGCGGCCCGTTGAGGTCGAACATCGAAGGCAGCACGCGGTCGCGCTTGACCAGGTAGTGCAGCACCGCCGCACCAGCATGGCCGGGGATGGCCAGCAACGTGATCCAGACGATCCAGAAGTGCGCCACCGCGGCCCAGCGCATCAGGCGCTGCTGCAGGTCTTCGGACAACTGGTCAAAGGGCAGATTGGGAAACGGGACCACGCCGGCGACGGACAGCGGCAGGTCGCTGGGCAGGGTGGACCACATCACCCAGCCGCTGATCGGCAACGCGAAGAAGCTGAAATAAAACCAGGCCTGCAGCAGCCGGCTGGCCCGCCCGGCCAGGGAGTTCTCGTCGACGTTTTGCGGACCGGCGATCTGGCCGCGCCACAAGAAGCGCAGCGTGCCCAGCATCATGATCGTCAGCCCGACCTGCGCATGGGTCTGGTAGCCCAGGTACTTGTCGCCGCCCGCTGGCTGCCAGCTCAAGTACCAACCATGGGCCAGCTGGAACATCATCATCACCGCCATGACCCAGTGGAAGGTCACGCCGATGGGCGAATACAGACCGCGCCGGTTGTAGCCCTCGGCCCACTCGATGGTGGCGAT
The DNA here is from genome assembly GCF_052436255.1 of Roseateles sp. Classification (GTDB taxonomy): domain Bacteria; phylum Pseudomonadota; class Gammaproteobacteria; order Burkholderiales; family Burkholderiaceae_C; genus Pelomonas. Next base: position 11,598 of record NZ_JBQVNP010000125.1, read on the forward strand.
GAGATTCATGCCGGCTTGATGTCCGGCTCACGCGCCCGCTCGGCGCGCATCCAGCGCCAGCCGATCCACATCGCCGCCACCAGATAGGCGATGCTGCCCGGCGCCCACATCGTGAGGCCGGCGAGCTGCTGGTCAGCCAGCGGCGCGACGCGCCAGCTCAGCGTCGAGGCGAAATGCGGGGCGTACAACGGCCGCGCGGCGAAGGTGAGCAGCGCGCCCAGCAGCCCCATCTGCACCGTGGTCGCCAGGATGGCGCCCATCGCCGCCGCCGGCGCGGCCCGCCGTACCGCGAGCCAGAAGACCGTGGCGCTGGCCAGCAGCGTCAGCTGCATCAGCGCGTAGACAACGGTCGACGACAGCGCCGCCGCATACGGCGCGGGCGCATGCCAGGTCCAGAAGCACGCGGCGGCCACGGCGGTGCTGGACCACAGCGGCGTCGGCAGGCGGCTCAGCCCGCCTTGCAGGCCATGGGCCAGCAGCGGCGCCACCCCCAGCACCAGGGCGATGTGATGGACCACCCGGACGGTGAAGAAGGTCGAACTCAGCGCGCACAGCGGCGACACGTAGAGCACCACCACCGCAGCCCAGGCCAGCCGAAGACTGCAGCGCTGCCCGGTCGTTGCGAACGGCCCCGGCGCAGGGCGCCACAGCGCCACGGCCAGCAGCAGCAGGCAGGCGCCAAGTACCGGGTCCAGGTTCCAGCGGCTCAGCCAGGCCTCGGGGCCGGGCGCCTCTCCGCAATAGGGGATCCACCTTCTGGCTTCATCCACGTCGTGGTCTCCACATGAGCATGCACAGCGCCGGCGGCAGTGTTTTGCCGCAAAAATTGCGGCAGCTTGCGCTCAACAGGCTCGCCCATGCGGCCCACCGGCAGGCGCCCATGGCAAATTGGCTGCCCGCCGCTCAGCCCGGCATCGCATTTGCCCTTTGGCGGCATGCATGCCGTCATCGCCTTCGCCGCGCTGCCGCTGTTCCTCGGGGCGCTCCTCAGCGACTGGGCCTACAGCAACAGCTTCCAGGTTCAATGGACCAACTTCGCATCCTGGCTGGTCGCCGCGGGCCTGGTGCTTGCGGGCGTTGCGCTGCTGTGGGGCCTGGTGGACCTGCTGCTGCGCTCGCGCGCGACGCGGGATCGGCGTGGCGTGGTCTACCTGCTGTTGCTGCTCGCGACCTGCGTGCTCGGGTTCTTCAATGCGCTGGTGCATGCCAGGGACGGCTGGGCGGCGATGCCCACGGGGCTGATCCTGTCGGTCGTGGTGGTGGTGCTCGCGGCCGCCGCCAGCGCGCTCGGCCTGGCGGGTCTGCGCTGGAGATCGGCATGACAGCGCGGGTGCTGCGTTTTGCCGGGGGCGCCGTGGTGCTCGCCCTGCTCGGTGCCGCCTTCGTCGTTGCGCAGACCGGCCCGGCCGCCGAACAGTACGGCGCCAACCCCCAGCTGCCGCCGCCCGAGCGCGGGCTGCTGCCCGACATGCGCATCGCCGAGCCGGCCGGGTGGGGCGATCGCCGCCCCACCGTCCCGCAGGGATGGGCGATCCAGGCCATCGCCACCGACCTGAAAATCCCGCGCCAGACGCTGGTCCTGCCCAACGGCGACATCCTCGTGGCCGAAGGCAAAGGCGGCGGTGCCCCGGTGCTGACGCCCAAGGACTACATCGCCGGCTTCATCAAGGCCAAGGGCATCACGCCGGTCAAGGGGGGCAACCGGCTGACGCTGCTGCGCGATGCCGACGGCGACGGCACCTACGAGGGCCGCTGGGTCTACGCCGAGAACCTCAATGCGCCCTATGGGCTGGCGCTGGTCGGCGACCGGTTGTATGTGGCCAACCAGGACGCGCTGGTGCGGCTGGACTACGTCGCCGGCCAGACCCGCGCCGTCGCGGCGCCGGTGACCGTGGCCAAGCTGCCGTCCGCGATCAACCACCACTGGACCAAGGCGCTGACCGCCGATGCCGAAGGCCGCTATCTCTACGTCGGCATCGGCTCCAACAGCAACGTCGGCGAGCGCGGCATGGCCATCGAGGAGAACCGTGCCCTGGTCTGGCAGGTGGACGCCAGCACCGGCGCCACGCGGCCGTTCGCGACCGGCCTGCGCAACCCCACGGCCCTGGCCTTCGAGCCGGGCAGCCGCCAGCTCTGGACGGTGGTGAACGAGCGCGACGAACTCGGGCCCGACCTGGTGCCCGACTACCTGACCTCGGTGCGCGAAGGCGCGTTCTACGGCTGGCCCTATGCGTACTGGGGCCCGAATGCCGACCGCCGTGTGCAGCCGCAGGACGACCACAAGGTCCGGATCACCGTGAAGCCGGACTATGCGCTGCAGTCGCATTCGGCGCCGCTCGGGCTGTCGTTCGTTCAGCCGGGCGCCGCGGCGCCTTTCGCCCAGGGCGCCTACGTCGGCATGCACGGCAGTTGGAACCGCAAGCAGCCGGTCGGCTACAAGGTGATCTTCGTGCCCTTCACGAACGGCCGCCCCAGCGGCCCGCCGGTGGACTTCGTCACCGGCTTCCAGGCCGACGGCAAGACCATGGGCCGGCCGGTCGGCGTCACGGTCGACCCCAAGGGCGCGGTGATCGTCGCCGACGACCTGTCCAACACGATCTGGCGCGTGACGCCAGCGGCGGCCAGCTTGCCAGGGGCGGCAAGCGCGCCTGCAGCGGCGAGCGCGCCGGCCGGCTGAAGCCGCGGGCGCCTAGGCGTCGAAGCGGTAGCCCACGCCGTAGATCGCGCGGATGCACTCGCCCGCGCCGGCATGTTGCAGCTTGCGGCGCAGGTTCTTCACGTGGCTGTCGACGGCGCGCTCGGTGACCGCGCGACCGTCGTCGTGCAACTGCCCCAGCAGCTGGGCGCGTGAGTAGACCCGGCCCGGCTGCGTGGCCAGCGTGCGCAGCAGGCGGAACTCGATGGGCGTCAGGTCCAGGGCCTGGCCCGACCAGTTCGCGCGCCAGCCGGCGTCGTCGATCTGCAGCGGCAGGGCGATCCCGGCGTCCGCGGGTGGCACCGGATGATGCGCGCCGCCGCCGCCGCCGCCGCCGCCGCGGCTGCGCCGCAGCACCGCCTTGACCCGCGCCATCACCTCGCGCGGGCTGTAGGGGTTCTTGGCGATGTAGTCGTCGGCACCCAGCTCCAGGCCCAGCAGGCGGTCCGTCTCGTCGGCGCGTGCGGTCAGCATGACGATGGGTACGCTGCTGCGCGCGCGGATCTCGCGGCACAGGCTCAGGCCGTCCAGCCCCGGCAGCATCAGGTCCAGCAGGATCAGTTCATGGCGGCGCGCGGTCCACGCCGGCAGCACGTCGCGGCCGTCGGTCACGCATTCCGGCTCGTGGCCGGCGGCGCGCAGGTAGTCGGCCAGCAGGGCCGACAGCTTGGGCTCGTCCTCCACCACCAGCACGCGCGCGGGGCCGGTGTCCAGCGGCAGTGAAGCCTCAGCCATGGCTGGGCAGTTCCACGCGCAGCCACAGGCCGCCCAGCGGCGACGGCCGCGCCTCAATGCGCCCCTCATGCGCCTGCACGATGCGCTGGCAGATCGACAGGCCAAGTCCGGCCCCGCCGCTGCGCCGGCTGCGCGAAGCCTCGGCGCGGAAGAAGCGCTCGAACAGGCGCGGCAGCTGCTCGGGCGTCACGCCGGGCGCGGAGTCCTGCACGTCGATGACGGCATGTGCCCCTTCGCGCCGGGCGCTGATGCGCAGCGCGCCGCCGGCCTCGGTGTAGCGGCAGCTGTTCTCCAGCAGGTTGCTGAAGAGCTGGCGCAGCCGGCGCTCGTCGCCGAAGGCGGGCAGGGGCTGGTCGGGCAGCTCCAGCTGCAGGGCCAGGCCGCTGCCGTTGATGCGCTCGCGGAAGGCGCCGGCGGTGCCGTCGATCAGCGTGCGCAGGTCGAGGTCGGTCTTGCGATAGGACAGGGCGCCGACATCCGCCAGCGACAGCTCGTGGAGGTCGTCCACGAGCTTGTGCAGGGTCGCCACCTCGCCCTGCAGCGAGCGCAGCGCCTGGGCGTCGAGGCGGCGCACGCCATCCTCCAGCGCCTCCAGCTCGCCGTGCATCA
>NZ_JBQVNP010000126.1:0-15580 GCF_052436255.1 Roseateles sp.
GCCCAGCTCGACGGGCTGGCCATCGCGGCGCGGTACAGCGAGCGCGAGGGCCAGCTCGGCCGCCCGGGCCTGCGTGGCGCCAGCCTGACGCTGGACGCCAGCGAGCGCGGCGGCTCGGCCCAGCTGGCCGTGCAGGACGGCGAGGTCGAGCTGCCGGGGCTGTTCGAGGACCCGCGGCTGCCGATCACGCGGCTGTCCACGCAGATGATCTGGCAGTTGCCCCAGCAGGGCGGCAAGTCCCCCGGCGAGGTGGAACTCAAGCTGCACGAGCTGCAACTGCAAACGCCCGACCTGAGCGGCGAGTTCGAGCTGAGCTGGCGGCGCCCGGCGGGTGCAGCCACGCCAGGCTTCCTCGACCTGAGCGGCAAGGTGCTGCGCGTGGAAGCCACCCGCGTGGCGCGCTACATCCCGCAGAGCCTGCCGGCCACGCGCAGCTATGTGTCGCGCGCCATCCTCGGCGGCGAGGCGCGCAACACCAGCGTGCGCATCAAGGGCGAACTGGCCGACTTCCCCTTCGACGCGCCCAGGTCTAGCGGCATCTTCCGCGTCGCAACGCAAGCCCAGGGCGTGACGCTGGCCTATGTGCCGCACAGCGATATCGGTAGCAACTGGCCGGTCATGGAAGGCGTGGACGCCGAGCTCGTCTTCGAGCGCGCCGGCATGCAGATCAAGGATGGCCGCACCAAGGTGCTGGGCTATGAGCTCAGCGGTGTCAACGGCGGCATCAAGGACCTGCACCATGGCCGCGTGCTGCAGCTCGATGGCCATGGCCGCGGCGCCGGCGCCGATCTGCTGCGCTATGTGCGCGCCTCGCCGCTGGACGAATGGCTGGACCATGCGCTGAGTACCACCTCTGCCCAGGGGCCGGTCGGGCTCAAGCTGGGCATCACGCTGCCGCTGGACGACACCGATCGCACGACGCTCAAGGGCCAGCTCCAGCTCGGCGGCGTCGACCTCAAGCTGCGCCCCGAACTGCCCGCGCTGGGGAGCGTGCGGGGCCGTATCGACTTCGACCAGGAGCGCCTGCAGCTGGCCGGCGTGACGGCGCGGCTGCTGGGCGGTGATGCCGGCATCGAAGGCGGCACGCAGCCCGGCGGCGGCCTGCGTTTCGCCGTGCAGGGCCAGGCCACCGCCGAGGGCCTGCGCCGTGCCACCGAGCTGGGTGCCGTGGCCCGCCTGGCCCAGGCCGCCAGCGGCCAGGCCGCCTACCGGTTTCAGCTCGCCATCCCGAAGGAGGGCGAACCGGCGCTGAGCGTGACGAGCACCCTGCAAGGCCTGGCCCTGGACCTGCCGGCGCCCGCGCGCAAGGAGGCCGACAGCCAGCTGCCGCTGCGCCTGCTGATGACGCCCACCGGCGTCGGCCGCGACGAGCTGCGCCTGGAGGTGGGCAGCAGTGCGGCACCGCTGCTGCAGGCCCAGCTTCAGCGCGACGTCTCCGGTGCCAGCTCGCAGGTGCTGCGCGGCGTGCTGGCCGTGCAGGACAAGCTGCCGGCCCTGCCCGCCGCGGGCGTGCTGTTGCAGGTCAATGTGGCGGCCCTGGACCTGGATGCCTGGCAGCAGCGCCTGGGCGGCCTGGCCGGCGGTGGCGGCGCTACCGCTGAGGGCGGCAGCGATGGCAGCGGCGGTCTGCTGCCCAGCCAGATCGCGCTGCGCAGCCAGGCGCTCAGGATCGCCGGGCGCCAGCTCGGGCGCGCCTCCGCCATGGTGGCGCGCGACGGCGCCAACTGGCGCGTCAACATCGACGCCGAGCAGATCTCCGGCCGCATCGACCTCAAGGGTGTCGCGGGCGGCCAGATCGACGCGGTGCAGGCGCGGCTGCTGCGGCTGTCGCTGCCGCGCCAGGAGGCCGAGTCGGTCAGCGAGCTGATCGACCCCGCCAAGGCCGATGCGGGCAGCGGGCCGCTGCCGTCGCTGGACATCGTCGTCGACGATTTCGAGCTGCGCGGCAAACGCCTGGGCCGACTGGAAGTGCTGGCCCAGGCGCCGGCCGCCGCACGTGACTGGAAGCTGGAGAAGCTGCAGATCCGGTCGCCCGACGCGACGTTGAACGCGACCGGCCGCTGGGCCAGCGAGCCCGGCGCGCGCCGCACCGTGCTCGACTGGAAGCTCGACATCGCCGACGGCGGCAAGCTGCTGGAGCGGCTGGGCCAGGGCGACAAGGACAACCCCGTCATGCGCGGCGGCAAGGGCGTCATGGCCGGCCACGTCGGCGGGGACGGCTCGCCGCTGGCGCCCCACTACGCCAGCATGGCTGGCGCGCTCAACATCCAGCTCGACACCGGCACCTTCCTCAAGGCCGAGCCCGGCGTCGGCCGGCTGCTGGGCGTGCTGAGCCTGCAGTCGCTGCCGCGCCGGCTGCTGCTGGACTTCCGCGACGTGTTCGCCGAAGGCTTCACCTTCGATGGCGTGACCGGCGACGTCAAGATCGCCGCGGGCGTGGCGCGCAGCGACAACATCCGCATCCGCGGCCTGCAGGCGGCCGTGCTGGTCGAAGGCAGCACCGACCTGGCCGCCGAGACGCAGAAGCTGCGCGTCGTCGTCGTGCCCGAGGTGTCGGCCGGCGGCGCCTCGCTGGCCTATGCGGCCATCAATCCGGCGGTCGCGCTCGGCGCCTTCCTGGCGCAATGGATCCTGAGTCGCCCGATGTCCGCGGCCAACACGCGCGAGTTCCGGATCACCGGCACCTGGGACGACCCCAAGGTGGAGAAGGTCGACGGCCCGGCGGCCAAGGCGGCAAGCGCGCCTTAGTCGAGCGCCTTGAGCTGCAGGCGCAGCCCCTTGAAGCTGCGCATTCCAGCCAGGGCGTCCTTGAGGCCCGGCTCGGCCATGAAGAGAGCGTCGAAGCTGCCATCGGCCTCGGCCAGCGCCAGGCCGCGCCGCAGCCGCTCGGCCAGCCAGGGCTTGTCGCTGGCGACGAAGAAGTAGAGCGGCTGCTTGTATTGCAGCGCCAGGCCCGGCAGCTCGGCAAAGCCCTGGCCGACATGCAAGACCAGCTCGGCGTCGATCTCCTCGCGGGTGCGCGGAATGAAGTCAAAGCGGCCCGCCTTGAGCATGCGGAACAGCAGCTCGAACTTGGGCGTTGTCTCGACGGTAAAGCCGTTGGCCCGCAGGATCTGCGCATCGCTCCAGAAAGTGCCCGCACCGGCACGCAGCCGGCGCAGCGCCGCCAAGGTCCTGACCGAGCGCAGCGCGGGCAGGTCGGCGGCGCGCACGAGCAGAAAGCGCAGCTCGTTCGTGCCCTTGAGCAGGTTGAAGCGCACCGGCAGCGCCTGCGCCTCGCGCTCCGGTGTGGTGGTGCTCCACAACAGGTCGAGCTGGCCGTGCTGCAGCATGTGGCGCAGCCGCGGCCGCGGCAAGCCGGGTGGCGCATGGACCAGCGTCGGCGGCCCCTCGCCCTGGGCCGTCTTGGCCAGGGCCAGCCTCAAGGCCTCGACAAAGAAGGCGCCGTGGGCGCTGTAGGCCTGCGGGTCGGGCAGACGCAGGGTCAGCGGCGCGCCGGCCGCGCGGGCCGGCGGGAGCGCAGCGGCAAGTGGCAGGGCCAGCAGCTGGCGGCGCAGGCAGGACGGGGGCGGCATGGCGTTCCGATTCTCATCCGGACGGCGTCGGCCGGTCGTGACATCCGTCGCGTCGCGTCTGCCGACGGCGCTAGCATCCGCGGTATGAAGATCGCCGCCCTCCAGATGGTCTCCGGCCCCGACGTGGCCGCCAACCTCGCCACTGCGCGCCGCCTGCTGGAGGACGCCGCCCGCCGCGGTGCCGAGCTGGCGGCACTGCCTGAATATTTCTGCCTGATGGGCATGCAAGACAGCGACAAGATCGCGCTGGCCGAGGTGGACGGCGAGGGCGCTATCCAGGCCATGCTGGCCGCCGCTGCGCGCGACCTGGGGCTCTGGATCATCGGCGGCACGCTGCCGATCAAGTCGCCCACGAGCGAGCGGGTGCGCAACTCGACGCTGGTGTTCTCCCCCAGCGGCGCGCGCGTGGCGCGCTACGACAAGATCCACCTCTTCGCCTTCGACAACGGCCGCGAGAGCTACGACGAGGGCCGCGTGCTGGAGCCAGGTGTCGAGCCGACGAGTTTCGAGGCCGGGCGGGTCAGGGTCGGCCTGTCGGTCTGCTACGACCTGCGCTTCCCCGAGCTCTACCGCACCTATGCCGGCTGCGACCTGCTGGCCGTGCCGGCCGCCTTCACCTACACGACCGGCCAGGCGCATTGGGAGCTGCTGCTGCGCGCCCGCGCCGTGGAGAACCAGTGTTATGTCGTCGCCCCCGCCCAGGGCGGCCAGCATGCCAACGGCCGGCGCACCTGGGGCCACAGCATGATCGTCGACCCCTGGGGCCAGGTGCTCGGGTTGCTGGCCGAAGGCGAGGGCGCGGTCGTTGCCGACCTGGACCCGGCGCGCCTGGCCCAGGTGCGCCAGCAGCTGCCGGCGCTGGGCCATCGCAAGCTCTGACGCAGATCTAAGGCCGCAGCGTGACGAGGTCGCGCAGCAGCAGGTCGATGTTGGCGCGCAGCGCGCGTTCGTTGGCGATGCGCAGCCGCTCGTTGGGCGACAGCATGGCCTCGGTGAAGCCGGCGGCGTCGGTGTTGGCGATGCGGCGCTGGTAGAGGATGCGGCCTTTGCCGGCGCTATCGGCGGTGTCCACCAGCGTGTAGCGCACCGCCACGCCCACCGTCACGCCGATGGCGGGCACCAGAGGCTGCTCCAGCTGCAGCAGCTCGGCCTGCAATTCGAAGCGCGCCGCCGGCTCGGGCGAGGGCGGCTTCATGCCGACGCTGCGCAGGGATTCTTCGAGCGCCAGTTGAAGCGCCCGCGCGCCGACCCTGGAGCCCCACCAGCGGCCGGTCTCCTGCCCGCCCTTGACAGGCGCCAGACCGACCTGGGCCTTCAGTGCATCGGGCACCCAGCCGCGGATCTGCAGCGCGTCCGGGGCGGTGATCGCCATCGGCAGCGGCCGGCTGGGCGTGCCGCAGCCGGCCAGCAACAGGGCCAGCAGGGCAGCAGGAAGGAGGGCAAGGCGTGACATGGGTGGCCCATGCTAGGCGCTGGGTGTGTCCGGCATGGTCTGCAAAAGCGCCGCGGTCACCGCTCTGTTCAACCCACCGCCAGCGGGGCCGGGGCGCCCAGCGCGGCAATAACCTCCAGCACGCCTCGCACCTTGAAGGGTTTGAGCAAGAGCCGGCAGACGTCGAGCTGCTTCAGGCGCAGCGCCAGCTCCACGTCGCAGGCGCCGGCGGTCGCGGCCACCAGCAGGTCGGCGGGTTGCATGGTGTTGCCGGCGCGCAGCTGGCGCAACAGCTCCAACGCCGCGCCCTCGTCGTCAATGGCGATCAGCAACGCGTTGAAGCGCTCTTCCTGCAACAGCTTCTCGGCAACGGCCGTGCTGGTGGCCTCGCGCACATCGCCCAGGCCCATGTCTCGCGCCATGACGGCCACCGTGCGCCGCAGCACGAACTGCGGCTCGACGAGCAGCAGCCGGTTGCCAGGGTTGACGATGCGGCTCATCCGCGACCTTCGGCCTGCGTATCGCCGGCGCCGACCAGTTCGGCCACGACCAGGTCGCGCAGTGTGCCGAGGACGGCGTGGTCCATGGCATCGAACTCGCGCGGCCGGGTGTCGATCAGGCACAGGGTGCCCACGACGGCGCCGCCGGGCAATGCCAGCGGCGCGCCGATGTAGAAACGAATGAAGGGGGCGCCGACCACCAGCGGGTTGTCCGCAAAACGCGGATCCAGCGCGGCGTCGATCACCTCGAACAGCCCGCTCTGCAAGATGGCATGGCCGCAAAACGAGATCTCGCGCGAGGTTTCGCAGGCCGCCAGCCCGATGCGCGCCTTGAACCACTGGCGCTGCTCGTCGATGAGGCTGACCAGTGCGATCGGCATGTCGAATTCTTCGGCCGCAAAGCTGACGATGCGGTCGAAGCGCTCTTCGGGCGGCGTGTCCAGGATGAGCAGCTCGCGCAACGCGCGCAGGCGCTCGGCGTCGTTGGCGGGGATGGGGGCGGGTGTCATGGTCAGCCCCCGAACATCATGCGCCGGGCAATCGCCGTCTTCAGCGGCGTCGCCAGCTCCAGCCCGGCCAGCGCCAGGCCGCGCAGCGCCGGCAGGCCCGGCAGGCGCCAGGCAAAGCTGCGGGCCAGGAAGTCGGTGGCGGCGATCATGGGCCAGCGGTCGGGGGCGCGCTGCCAGTCGACGCGGTTGAGCACGGCGTCCAGGCCGATGCCGGTCTCGGCGGCATCGCGGAGTGCGTCGACCAGGGCCTGGGCGTCGCGCAGGCCCAGGTTGAGCCCCTGGCCGGCCACCGGGTGCAGCGTCTGGGCCGCATTGCCGATGCGCAGCGTGCGGCCGTGCAGCAGGCGCGTCTCGGCGTTCAGGCCGAGCGGGAAGCATTTCAGCGCCGAGATGCCGGTGAGCCTGCCGGCCACCGCGGGCAGCTGCTGCTGGATGACGAGCTGGCGCTGGGCGTCGCTGAGCGCGGCGATGTCGTCCTCGGCCTGCGGCAGGCACCAGACCAGCGCCGCGCGCGGGCCCTCGTCGTCGTCGGGCAGGGGCAGCAGGGCCAGCGGCCCGTTGCGCGTGAAACGCTCGATGGCCAGGCCCTGCAGGCCGGGGGCGGCCAGGCGCACCGTGCCGACCCAGGCGTTTTGCTGGTAGTTGCTGGTGATGGACTTCCTGTCCTGTTCGGCGAACACGCCGCCCTCGGCGACGACGGCGAGGTCGAAGCTGTCGACGACCGGGCCATCGCCGCAGTCCAGCTCCACGCCAGCTGGCTGCGAGCGGATGCCATGCACCGCCGTCGCGAAGCGTGTGAACAGGCGCTGCGGCGCTGCGGCGGCGAGGGCCAGCCAGCGCTGCTGCAGCGGCGCGACCAGGGCGCCATAGGGCAGCACGGCGCCGAGCTGGGGCAGGCCTTGCTCGGCCGCCGTGATCCTCACCTCGCCGGCGATGGGCGCGGGCGGGGCCTGGCTGACATGCACGGCCTGGATGGCCTGGGCCACCTCGGGCCGCCAGGCGCACAGGCGCTGCAGCAGGCGGATGCTGCCAAGGTTGAGCGCCAGCGTGCGGGCGTCGCCGCTGATGTCACGGTCGAGCGGCCGGACGTCGAAAAGATGGATTTCCGTGGCGGCGCCCAGGCGCTGGGCGGCCAGCAGGGCGAGGGCGAGGCCGGCCGGGCCGGCACCGATGACGGCGAGCTTCATGGGCGCAACGATAGACCATCGGCCGGTCATCGCTACCGCGGGCGCTCCCCGGGGCACTTGGGGGCATTGCCGTGGCGGGCCCGGGCGGCGGGCCGGCCGGCATAAGCTGTCGCTTTTTGCGCATCTCAGCCTCAGGACTCCCCCATGCAATACCGCCGTCTCGGCCGCGCCGGCCTCCAGGTCTCCGAACTCTCGCTCGGCTCCTGGGTCACGTATCACAACCAGGTCGACACGAAGTCGGCCACCGAAATGCTGGCGGCGGCCTTCGACGCCGGCATCAACTTCTTCGACAACGCCGAGGTCTATGCCCAGGGCGAGAGCGAGGTCGTCATGGGCCAGGCCTTCAAGGCCCTGGGCTGGAACCGGCTGGACTACATCGTGTCGAGCAAGTTCTTCTGGGGTCTGCAGCGCGACGGCGTGAGCGTCAACCGCAAGGACACGCTCAACCGCAAATACCTGTTGCAGGCCGTCGACGCCTCGCTCAAGCGCCTGCAGCTGGAGCATCTGGACCTCGTCTACTGCCACCGGCCCGACCCGCACACGCCCATCGAGGAGACGGTCTGGGCGATGAGCGACATCATCCGCCAGGGCAAGGCGCTGTACTGGGGCACCAGCGAGTGGAGCGCCGGCGACATTCGGGCCGCCTGGGAGATCGCCGAGCGCCATCACCTGCACAAGCCCGTGGTCGAGCAACCGCAATACCACCTCTTCCACCGCAAGCGCGTCGAGCAGGAGTACGCGCGCCTGTACGACGACATCGGCCTGGGCCTGACGACCTGGAGCCCGCTGGCCTCGGGCCTGCTGACCGGCAAGTACCGCAGCGGCATCCCCGCTGGCAGCCGGGGATCGCTGGACAACATGGCCTGGATGCGCGAGCAGCTGCAGGACAAGGCCAAGAACGACGCCGTCGGCCAGCTCGCCGAGGTCGCCGCCGAGCTGGGTTGCAACCCAGCGCAGCTGGCCATCGCCTGGATCAACCGCAATCCGCGCGTGTCCACCGTCATCCTCGGGGCCAGCCGCATCGAGCAGTTGCGCGACAACCTCGGCGCGCTGACTGTGGTGCCCAAGCTGACGCCGGAGATCGTCGAGCGCATCGACGCCATCACCAAGCCACTGGCCGGCTGAGACCGGGAACGATTCACGTTCCCTGAGGGCAAGACCCGCCCAGCCCGGCGCTGCGGCTGACTGAGAATGCCCGCATGAGGCTCTTGATAACAAAGGGGTGGGCCGCCCTGCTGGTCGTCGCCTGCCTGCTGGCGTCGGCCGCGCACGCCGTGGTGCCGCGCTTCGAGCCCATCGGCGAGCCGGGCGCGGTGCGGGACAACGTCGTCTCCGCGCTGGCGTTGGACGCACGCGGCCTGCTGTGGGCGGGTTCGCCCGAGGGCCTGCTGCGCTTCGACGGCTACGCCTTCCGCCGCTATCCGCTGAACAGCCCCGACGGCCAGCTGCTGCCCGAGCAGTTCGTGCGCGTCATGCTGCCCGACCCGCGCGGCTGGATGTGGGTGGCCGCCGGCAACAGCGGTCTGGTGCGCCTGGACCTGGCCACCGGGCAGTGGTCGCGCTGGGCGCGCGACGGCAACTCGGCCGACGACGCCGCGCCCGCCGCCAACACCGTGCGCAGCCTGGCGCTGGAAAAGGACGGCACGCTGTGGATCGGCGGTAGCGGCGGCCTGGACCGCTTCGACGTCAAGACCCAGCGCTTCACCCACCACCGCGGCAAGCAGGACGGCCTGCCCGACACCCGCGTGCAGACCCTGCTGGTGGACCGCCAGGGCACGCTGTGGATCGGCACCTGGCGCGGCCTGGCACGCAAGGCGCCCGACGGCCCCATCGAGGCGCTGGACGTGGGCATCGGCGACCAACTGGTCACGCTCATCAGCGAGACGCTGGACGGCCGCATCATCGTCGGCACGGCCCAAGGCCGGTTGTGCGCACTGTCGCCGCAGGGCCAGCCCCTGCCCTTCAGCCCGGGCGCGCAGGCCGGCGCCACCTCCGGCGCCTGGCCCGTCATGGCCATGGTCCAGCCCGACGAGGACGAACTCTGGTTCGGCGACGCCTCGGGTCTGTCGCGCCGGCGTGCGACCGACGGCGCGCTGATCGAGCGCCTGCCCGCCACCGGCGCCGGCACGGCGCCCCGCAGCGATGTGCGCGCACTGATCCGCGACCCGTCCGGCACCGTCTGGGCGGGCAGCTATGGCGGCGGCCTGATGCGCCATGTGCCGTCGCTGCCCGGCCTGTCCATGGTGCGCGACGCCATCGGGTCGGCACCCAGCGGGCTGGACGTGCGCAGCATCCTGCAGCTCGACAGCGGCGAAATCTGGCTGGGCCTGCTGGCCGGTGGCATCGAGCGCCGCGACGGCCAGCTGCAGCCGCTCAGCGTGATCGCCCCGGGGGGGGCGGCCGCGGCGGCCTGCCGCCGGGGCGCGTCAACGCGCTTGGCCAGACCCGCGACGGCGCCGTCTGGGTGGCCGTCGACACCCAGCTGCTGCGCTTCGACGCCGACGGCCGCTGGCAGGAGACGCTGCGCAGCGGCAACGCCGTGCCGCGGCGCTTCCACGCCACCGCTGACGGCGCGCTGTGGATCGCCACGCTGGACGGGCTGATGCGCTGGACGCCGCAGCAGCCGCAGATGCGCGCCATCCCGACGGCGGGCCTGGTCGGCGGCACGGGCGAGGTCAATGCCTTTGCCAGCCTGCCCGATGGCAGCCTGTGGGCGGGTGGCGCGGCGGGGCTGTTCCGCGTCGCCAAGCCGGGTGCCGCCGAGCCGGTGGCCGAATGGGTCGAGACCACGGGCCTGACCGGCCAGACCGTGCTGGGCATGGCCGTGGACGGCAAGGGCCAGCTGTGGGTGGACACCGGCACCGGCCTGCACCGCCTGCTGCCAGGCGATGGCCGGCGGGTGCGCTTCGAGGCGGTCACGGCGTCGGAAGTCGGCGGTGCCTTCGGCGCCAACCTGCTGTTCGACAAGCAGGGCCGCATCTGGTCGCAGCGCAACATGTACGACCCGCAGAGCGGCGAGCGCCGCGAGCTCGGCGCGGCCGATGGCGCTGACCTCGGCACCGGCTGGTTCCGCGCCTATGCACAGCTGGTCGACGGCCGCATGCTGTTTGGTGGTGCGCGCGGGCTGCTGGTCATCGACCCCGACCGGTTCGCGCCCTGGACCTACCAGCCGCCTTTGGTCATCTCGGAGCTGCGCGTCGACGGCGTGGAGCGCGCGCTGCCCGCCCACGGCGGGCCCATCGTGCTGGCGCCCGGCGAGCGCGGCCTGAGCCTGGCTTTTGCTTCGCTGGACTACAGCCAGCCTGGGCGCAACCGCTACCGCTACCGCCTGCAGGGCCTGGACGCGGGCTGGATCGACGCCGGTGCCCTGGGCCGCGCGGCCGCCTATACCAATCTGTCGCCCGGCGGCTACCAGCTGCGCGTGCAAGGCAGCAACCGCGACGGCGCCTGGAGCCCCCATGAGCTGCTGATCGACGTTGACGTGCGCGCGGCCTGGTGGCAGACGCGCTGGGCCCTGGCTCTGGCGGCCATCGCCGCCGTTGGCCTGGTGGGATCAATAGTCAGCATGCGCACGCGGCTGCTGCTGCGCCATCGCCGCGTGCTGGAAGCGCGCGTGCTGGAGCGCACCCAGGCGCTGGAGGCCGCCACCGCGGAGCTGCAACGCAAGTCCGTCGAGCTGGAGGAGGCCAGCCTCACGGACCCGCTGACCGGCCTTCGCAACCGCCGCTTCCTGGACCGCCAGATGCCGGCCGACGCGGCGCTGGCGCTGCGCCACTACGAGCCGCTGACGGACGCGCCGACGCCGGGCGAGAGCGACCAGGACCTGCTGTTCTTCCTGATCGACATCGACCACTTCAAGCGCATCAACGACGCCCACGGCCACATGGCCGGCGACGCCGTGCTGGAGCAGATGCGCGGCCGCCTGCAGCAGGTCTTCCGCGCCACCGACTACCTGGTGCGCTGGGGCGGCGAGGAGTTCCTCATCGTCGCGCGCGGCACGCCCCGCGGCCGTGCGGCCGCGCTGGCCGAACGCGCCCGCCAGGCCGTCGCGTCGCAAGCCTTCGAGCTCGAAGGCGGCCTGCGCCTGGCGCAGACCTGCTCGGTCGGCTTCTCGGCCTTCCCGCTGTGCCCCGCGCTGCCGCGGGCGCTCGACTGGCGCTCCGCCATCGACCTCGCCGATGCTGCGCTCTATGAGGCCAAGGAAGCCGGCCGCAATGCCTGGGTCGGCCTGCTCAACGCCGACGCGCCGAGCGAGGACGCGCTGCGCCAGGATGTGCGCCGGCCGCTGGACTGCTGGGCCGGCAGCGGCCGGTTGACGCTGTTGCGTTCCTAGGTGATCGCCGGCCCCCAGCCGAACGGCGCCGGCAGCGCCGCCAGGATGCGCTGGCGCAGCGGTGCATAGGCCTCGTCCACCGGCTGCCCGGCGCGGGGCGCCAGCGGGTCCTGGTGGCTGCCGAATGCCGCATCGAGGTCGGCCCAGTCTGGCGCCGACAGCAGCGCCACCGCGCGCGGCAGGATTTCGGTTTCCTCGCGCTTCATGTGGCGCAGGTAGCGCGCCGAATAGACCTTGAGCTGCTGCTCGAACTTCTCGCGCCGGGCCTCGCCCATCTGCTCCCAGGCCAGCAGGCTGTGTTGCAGCTCGCGGATGGCGCGTTCGCCCTGGGCATGGTCCAGCTCCAGGTCGTCCAGCGTCTCGCGCAACGTGGGCGCCAGCGCGCGCAGCTTGGGGAACAGCAACTCGCTTTCCTTTTTGTGATGCAAGCGTTCGGGGAATTCATCCACATAGAACAGCATGGCCCGCAGCGCGCCGAAGTCGGGCGGGACGGCGGCGCGGCGCTGCGCGTCGAGCAGCAGCGGCACGGTGCGCAGCATGGCGGCCAGCGCGTCGTGCTCCGCGCGGATGACGCGCACGGCCAGGGGCATGGGCGTGGACATGGTGCGAGCGTCGCACTTTCGCCGCGGCCGGGCCTTGCGCTGGATCAAGCGAGCCGGGGCCACCCCCGTAAAATCCCGCGTTTTGCCCTTCAGCCCCAAGAAAGCCCCGGCCATGACTGCATCGACCGCTTCCCCCACCCTCATGGCCAACGCGATCCGCGCCCTCGCGATGGACGCGGTGCAGGCGGCCAACTCGGGCCACCCGGGGGCGCCCATGGGCATGGCCGACATCGCCGTGGCGCTGTGGGGCCACCATCTGCAGCACAACCCGGCCAACCCGCACTGGGCCAACCGCGACCGCTTCGTGCTGTCCAACGGCCACGGTTCGATGCTGGTCTACGCGCTGCTGCACCTGACGGGCTATGACCTCCCCATCGACGAACTGCGCAACTTCCGCCAGATGCACAGCAAGACGCCGGGCCACCCCGAAGTGGGCATCACCCCCGGCATCGAGACGACGACCGGCCCGCTGGGCCAGGGCGTGACCAACGCCGTCGGCCTGGCGCTGGCCGAGAAGCTGCTGGCGCGCGACTTCAACCGTGAAGGCCACGAGATCGTCGACCACCACACCTATGTCTTCCTGGGCGACGGCTGCCTGATGGAAGGCATCAGCCATGAGGCCGCCTCGCTGGCCGGTGCCTGGAAGCTCAACAAGCTGATCGCCATCTACGACGACAACGGCATCAGCATCGACGGCCAGGTCGCGCCCTGGTTCGGCGATGACACCGCCAAGCGCTTTGAGGCCTATGGCTGGAACGTCATCGGCCCGGTGGACGGCCACGAGGTCGACGCCGTCGACGACGCCATCGGCAAGGCCAAGGAGAGCAAGGACAAGCCGACGCTGATCATTGCCAAGACGGCCATCGGCAAGGGCAGCCCCAACCGCGCCAACACCAGCAAGGCCCACGGCGAGCCGCTGGGCGCCGAAGAAATCAAGCTCACCCGCGAGGCCCTCGCCTGGGAGCACGAGCCCTTCGCGGTGCCGGCCGAGGTCTATGCCGCCTGGGACGCCAAGGAACGCGGCGGCAAGCTTGAGGCCGACTGGGACGCCCGCTTCGACGCCTATGCCGAAGCCCACCCCGAGCTGGCCGCCGAGTTCCAGCGCCGCATGGCCGGCGTGCTGCCCGCCAACTTCGCGCAGGTCGCCGTGGACGCCGTCGTCAAGGCCCATGCCGAGTCGCAGACCGTCGCCAGCCGCAAGGCCAGCCAATTGGCCCTGGAAGCCTTCACGCTCGCCCTGCCCGAACTGCTCGGCGGCAGCGCCGACCTGACCGGCTCCAACCTGACCAACACCTCCAGCACGCCGGCCCTGCGCATCGCCGCCGATGGCGTGCCGAACAACGGCCGCCACATCAACTACGGCGTGCGCGAGTTCGGCATGGCCGCCATCATGAACGGCGTGGCCCTGCACGGCGGCTTCATCCCCTACGGCGGCACCTTCCTGACCTTCAGCGACTACAGCCGCAACGCCATCCGCATGGCCGCGCTGATGAAGACGCGTGTCATCCACGTGATGACGCACGACTCCATCGGCCTGGGTGAAGACGGCCCGACCCACCAATCCGTCGAGCATGTCGCCAGCCTGCGCCTGATTCCGGGCCTGGACGTCTGGCGTCCGGCCGACACCACCGAGACGGTGGTCGCCTGGACCATGGCCATCGGCAACGCGCAGCGCCCCAGCCTGCTGGCGCTCTCCCGCCAGAACCTGACCTACTCGCCCAAGACCAACGTCGACGAGATCGCCAAGGGCGCCTATGTGCTGTTCGACCCGGTGAGCGCCAAGGGCAACAGCAAGGCCGAGGCCGTCATCATCGCCACCGGCTCCGAGGTGCAGCTGGCCATGGCGGCCAAGGCGCTGCTGGCCGACGAGGGCATCAAGGTGCGCGTCGTCTCCATGCCGTCGACCAACGTGTTCGACCGCCAGGACAAGGACTACAAGAAGCACGTGCTGCCCAGGGGCCTGCCACGCGTGGCCGTCGAAATGGGGGTGAGCGACTTCTGGTGGAAGTACGGCGTGGACGCCGTCGTCGGCATCGACACGTTTGGCGAGTCGGCGCCGGCGGGGGTGCTGTTCAAGCACTTCGGGTTCACGCCGGAGAACGTGGCGGCGACTGTGAAGGCCGTGTTGAAGAAGAAGTAAGCGGCACCGGCGGCGATCTGCGCTACAACCCCGCCCTGCATCAAAACAGTCAGGGAGGACAGATGCGCCGGATCGCTGCGCTTTGCGCATTCATCGGGGCCGGCTTGCTGCTGCCGGCCCAGGCCCAGGTGGCCGTGCTGGCATCGCCGGAGGCCGAGCAGACGCTGGCCTGCCTCAAGCGTGGCGGCGAGTTGCGCTATCCCGCCGAGGCGCTGGAGGCCCGCACGCCGGGCACCGTGCGCTTTTCGCTGCACTTCACGGCCCCCGACCAGCCGCCCGAGGCCACGCTGCTGTACCGCGCCGCCACCGACGCCATGGTGGAAGAGGTCGAGCGCCACATCCGCGACTTCCGCCTGCCCTGCCTGGCCGGGCCGCCGGTCACGGCCGTGCAGGAATTTGCCTTCCGCCCCCGCGCCACCGACCCCATCACCTGGACGCCGCTGCGCCCCTCACCCGGTCTGGACGACACGGCCAGGCGCGCGAGTTGCCTCGTGACGCCCAAGGAGGGCTTGGAGTACAGCGGTGGCGCCACCTGGCTGAGTGAGACGGTCAATGTGTTCGTGGATTTCGGCTTCACGGCGCCGGATGCGCCTCCCACGGTCAAGCTCGCCTACAGCAGCGCCAGCAAGGGCCAGGCGCGCGACGTGATGGACTACGTGGCCCGCTACCGCATGCCCTGCCTGCCCGCAGGCGCCAAGCCCAGCTGGTTGCGCCAGCACTTCCAGTTCCGGCCGCACGGCGTGGCCAAGCGGGTGTTCAAGGACGCGATCCCGCTGACCGCTTTCCTGTCCAACGTCAAAGGCCTGCGCGAGGAGGCCGGCAACAATCTGCTGCGCCGCGTCAACTTCGACTTCAACAGCATGTCCTGCCCCTTCCAGGTCGCCTGGACGCTGGGGCGCCCCAAGCTCGACAACCAGGTCGGCCAGGTCGGCAAACCCGACCCCAACCGGACCGAGTTCCTGGCCTGGCTGGGCGGCTTGGAGTTGGAGATGAAGGAGCGCACCTTCGAACAACTCGTGGGCCAGACCTTGATCATCAACGTGAGCTGCGGAACCCTGGACCTGCCCGGCTGAAATCGCTCTGAAACCGCGCCGTTACTCGAATCGATGAGAATCGTCGCCCGCGCGACTATCTCAATCCTCAGGAGACTTCCCCCATGACCATCAAGATCGGCATCAACGGCTTCGGCCGCATCGGGCGCATGGTGTTCCGTGCCGCCGTCGCGAATTTCAAGGACATCGAGGTCGTCGCGATCAACGACCTGCTGGAGCCCGACTACCTGGCCTACATGCTGAAGTACGA